>NZ_CP162139.1:2752500-3067500 GCF_040833985.1 Leptospira sp. WS4.C2 | reverse complement strand
CACGAATTATTAGAGATTACTTTAGATTTCGAAAAAGCCATGGATGCTTCAAATCGAATATTTGGTGATTGGGCATTTCGCAAAGCGAGTCATTATCCTGAAAGACGATCCAAAGTAAATAAGCCTCTTTTTGAGGTTTGGAGTGTTCTACTTTCAAAATTAGATCCAGCCGAATTATTAAAACTTGAAAATTATAAAACTAAATTAATGGATTCTTTTTCTAATTTATGTAAATTAGATTTACAATTTGTAGCAAGTATTACAAATGCAACAGGAGATGAAACTCGTGTTAAACGCCGGTTTGACAAAATTAAATCCCTAATAAATGAGATTCTGAAAAAATGATTACTGAATTAAGTATTAAAAATTTTAAGTCAATTAAAGAAAAATCAATAAAACTCAGCCGTCTTAATGTATTAACGGGATTAAATGGAATGGGTAAATCCTCCTTTATACAGGTTATTTTATCGTTGAATGCAAGTCGTAGATTAAGTGAAGGAGAACTATCTTTAGCTAACCAATTTGTAGATATAGGAAAAGGTAGAGACGCACTTTATCAGTTCGCAAGTGAGGAAACTATCAATATTGGAGTGAAATTTGTGGATGATGTAAGTTTCAATTGGCACTTCGATTACGATTCAGAAAGTCAAGTTTTACATTCAAATTTTAGAATTTCAAGCACCGAATTAGCGACATATTCATTATTTAATGACAATCTTAAATATTTAAATGCCGAAAGGATAAGTCCTCGAAGTATTTATAAAACCTCTTTTGGAGTCGTCAATAATTTGAAGCAACTTGGAAATTCTGGGGAATACGCTACGCATTTTTTGCATACATTTGGAAACAAAAAATTGACTCCTACCTTGCTTTTACATCCGAAAGCGAAGTCTGAAATTCTTATACATCAAGTAGAAGCTTGGCTATCTGAAATTAGTCCTGGAGTTAAACTAAACACAACTGAAATTCCAGGAACGGAAAATATACTTCTAGATTATCAATTCGAAACCAAGGATGGTTTTACTTCTAGATTTAAACCACAAAATGTTGGATTTGGGTTAAGTTATACTCTGCCTGTAATCACAATGCTTTTATCTTCCAAAACAGAAGATATTCTCATAATCGAAAATCCTGAATCTCATGTCCATCCTCGAGGGCAAGCAGAATTAGGAAAACTCCTCGCGCTATGCTCAGCAAATGGCTCTCAATTGATTATTGAGACACATAGTGACCATATAGTCAACGGTATCAGGGTGTCCGTTAAAGAAAATAAGGTTAATCATAGAGATGTGAATGTCCTGTTTTTTAATAGGACTGATTATGACTCAGAACAATATTCTGAAATTACAAATATTAAGGTTGATCGTGAGGGAAATTTGAGTAATTATCCTGAGAATTTTTTAGATGAGTGGAATAACCAGTTACTAAAGTTGATTTGATATGGATATTTATTTCAACGAACTATCTTTAGGGAATAGCGTTATTTTAAAGGATAAAATTAACGAGGGGATGATTCAATTTATAAAGACGTTTCAGTCTTCTTCTAAATATGGGTTCACAAAGATTCGATTTGCGAAAGGATTAGATGAAATTCTTCTTTCCGAAGACTATTCTTTAAAAAACTGGATTTATGATGGTCGCCGTGATAATTTGCGAACTCTCTTATTAGGTGTTTCTGTTAAACCATTTATTGATGAGAAAAGGGAAAAAATAGTATCGGAATTTATTGATACAAAGGTTGAGGTTGAGCTAGAAGATAAATCATATAAAATTTCGCTAGGTATTTTCGGTGCTTATTTATCGCAATCTATTGCTATTGGCTTTGTTTTTCAAAAATACTGGGAAAGAGTCTTCTTGGCAATTCGAATATATAATGGTGAAGAAGTAGCTTTAAATGAAACTATACCGAATATTTATTCGCCTAATTCAATTCAGCAATTCGACGTAGAAATGAAGATATACTTGGCTTTAAAAAAAGAGATTGAATCTATGGAAGACTTCCTTGATAAAGTTTCGGAAATTTTCCCTCAATTATTTTTTTGTGACAATGCTAAAGAGCAACTATATAGAATTTCTGTTGGTGATATGAGATTCAATAATTTGCTAAAAAAGTTGATTCGTCTTAACTCGAAAGTATCAAGTTGGTTAGATGGTGGGTTCGATTTTAAAAATTTAGGGATTGAATGTTCTCCAGATTCTCCAGAAAGAATTAAAAAGACTTTGGATAAAAGAAGCTTTTTGTGTCCAGATGGCAGAATCAGAGTTTTTAGTCTACATCTAAAATGGAGTATAGGAAAGGATGAAGTTAGGCTATATTTTTTCCCAGATCCAGAAAATCGAAAAATTTATATTGGATACATTGGAAATAAAAGCGGAATAGGTTTTTAAGAGAAAAAGTAAATTTATTCATGAGGAAATTTCTACAGTAACAAACTATTTATCCCCCCGCGTTAGGGCTTACTATGCAAAACCAGTCAAGAGATTTTTCTTCTTTTGGTTGGTCTCAAAAAAATCTGGTGAATAGGGGGTTTGGTGTTTCCACATAGAAAAGATTATTTTTGCCCACTTGTTAGATAGAGAGCGAAGAGCTATGGAATTCTTTTTGCCTTTTGATCTCTGCTTGTCATAAAATTGACGGGCCCAATCGACTCTGGTAATTGAATTGAATGCCAACCAATACAAAGCATGGCGTAAATTTTTATTACATGCATACCGCATGGTGACTTTCCTCATAGTTTTCCCGCTTTGTTTTGTGACAGGTGATGTTCCTGCATACGATTGAAATGCCCGATAGTCAGTAAATTCCAATGTATCATTCGATAACTCGGATAATAAGACGCCTCCAATTGTAGTCCCAACAGCTGGAATGGAACTCAGGATATTGCTTCCTTCATAGTTCTTAAAATTTTTATCGATCGTGCTTTTTGTTTTCTTTATTTGGGTATCGAGTAAATTGATTTGGTCAATCAACGATTCAGTGTATTGAATGCATTCATTTTGTATGGGAGAAATATAATCCGGAGATTCTTTACATAGTTTTTCAAACAGAGAAGTTTTTCTTTTATCGCTCCATTGGATGTCATTAGTTTCCTTTAAAAAATCCTCCAGGGTTAAAGTCTCTAATTTCTCAGGTGATTGGATGATCTTGAGTGCACTTAATACTGGTTTTGTAATATCTCTAAAACACCTTGAAAAATAAGGGAAATATGATTGTAGATTGTTTTTTAAACGATTCACTAACCGAGCACGATCTTTCTTTAGAATATCTAGGTTGCTGTTTAGCTTCATCAACCTGGAAGATTCTTCATTTCTAATTTTTTTATTCTGAGAGGTGTTGATGTTTTTTAGAACATAGATTGCGATCATTTTGGCATCATAACGATCATCCTTTTGCCCCGTTAACGAATAGATTTCTTTGAATCTATGTAACTTACGAGGATTCACTTCGTGAAGAGGAATTTGTTTTTTACGTAGATATCCAGCAAGAATATGCTCACAGCTTTCTATACCTGCAACGATTCGAAACTGATTCTGAAACCGATCTATAATTGAATCTAACTTTTTGAATCCATCTTTGGTGATTAAAATTTTATCTCCAAGTAACAGATTTCCATCTCCGTTGATGATGGCTAGATCTACAAAATCTCTACTCCAGTCGATTCCGATGTATATGGTTTCCATACAATTTTCTCCTGAAAAAAAGTTGCCAAACCCTGTCATCCCATGAATCCTATTATGTAGTCTTCGTCATAAGACTAACTTACTATGAATGGTGATGGCAGGGTCAAGAACTCCAGGAGAATCAAAGCCCTAGCAAGTCCTCGTCGGGACAGATCTGCAGAATTCTTCCTGGAGTCCTGGCCATCATTGTTCTATCCTACGTTCTGTTTTTTAACAGGTTTATTTTAGTAGAATCTTCTCACATATAGGATCGACCGAGCGCCCTCGTCGAGGGAGAGCCCGACCCTTAAACTTTCAATCAATAATACATCAATCCCATTGGGAACGCCCTTATCTTTTAAATCAAGTCAGACGACCTGGCCTATAGGTCACAGGTGTAAGTTCAGTCGCGAAGCGCTGGATCAGCCAAATGATACGAATCGCCATAGCTTGACCATATTACAATTTGCATGTGTTTAACATGCAAATATAGATTAGCACTGTTTGTTCATTTACATGTCGTATAAAACTGTTGGGAGAAGCCTTACATCAATTGATGTGAGGCTTTTTTTATGTTCTACTGTTGAAAAAGAAACCAGATTACCCCATCTTAGAAAGAGGAAGTTTATTGGTAGATTATTCTACTGGATATCCAAGTTGTTGCAATGTTAGTTGTGTAATTTTCTCATAGAAATAGTCCGATCTAGCAGAATTTGGTCCTCCAACAAAACCACCTAGTCCATAGGAAATAGAAATATTATGTTGATCGATAATATTTCCTTTTGCATCTTTAATTGTTAAGTCTAGGTTTATTGAGTCTGTACCCGCTAACGAACCAATCCAGATGGCAACACCTTCAGAACGAAATCTTACATCATTAACTTTGATTTCGATAGTTTCTTTTGCTTTGTCGGAAAAAACCCCTTTTTCTTTTAGTTTTGCTTTATAGTAGTTAAGGAAATTAGCTTCGTTGAAAACTTCTGTCTCTTTAATTTCTTCATTTGCTTCTGGTAAATAGGCGACAACAATCTTTTCATTTAATTTGGTCGTGTTATAATTTGGCGCTTTATAGTCACCTAACCGTTTTGCCGAAGAACTGCAGTTGATAGCAAATACCAATACCAACACCATTACAACATAAACCTTTTTGTCAAAATTCATAAATATATACTCCTGTATTTTGTTTTTTAAAACTAACAGATATTTATTGAGTAGCTACGGTAAAACAATCGACCTCAAATCGCTTTTTTGTCAGCAGGTTCAATATAGAAAAGAAAAAATCCTACATTGAATTTGCGTTAAAAAGAAAGGTTTAGAATTGTCTCTCGTTCCATCAATACACATCGATTTAGAATTGTTGACTAGATTTATTTATTAAATAAATTTTTGCAATAAATTTTAGAACAATATTTTTTTTTCTGAAGTTGTAATTTTCTTAAAATACAAATTTAGAACGAATCGTATGCAATCAAACCGAGCCACATTGTCATTAGCGGTAACACAAATATAAATAATTTAAATTTTGAATCGGGAATTTTCGGTCCGAAGATAGCATGTAATGCCAGCAAAATTCCAAGCACAACTCCGACTGCACGCGGAACCATCGTCATACTGATAGAACTACCGATGATCCAAATCGTGGCCGGAATATGTACACCCATTCGCAACGCCCACACGTTCTTTTCACTCATAGCGTTGATGGAGGCAACATCAATCAATGCATCACAAAAAATCCATGTATAGCCAGCCATCCTTACAAATTCAGGCGCCGGTAGTGTTTGGATCACAGGAGCTAGAGCAATGTGATAGACAATGCCCATACAGTTTCCGAGCCAGAGCCGTCCACTTTTTTTGGCAACAAACATACTAATCCAACCTAAACAGGAAAGAATGGCAAAAAAACTAATGTAGTGATCGTGTAGTAGACTCATTGGAAATTCCTCTTTTTTGGGTGTGACAAGATATGCTGTTGTGATTCGTTTACACAACTGGGTAAATAAGGTTTACCGATACTCATCACGGTTAGTATTTAGACAAAGTATATAGCATGCTATGAAAAATAAAGAAGATTTTTTTTGGAAACCGGAGTCCACTCCTACTTTTTGGATCAACCAAGCGTCCCGTTTGCTTATGTGGCATTTTGAACAGAAATTGCGACCATTTGATTTTGGTATGGCATACCTACCTGTTCTCATGGCACTCGAAGAAAATGGCGCAATGTTACAAAAGCAGCTCGCTGAAATTGCACATGTAGAGCAACCTACGATGGCGGCGCTACTCGTGCGTATGGAACGTGATGGGTTGATTCTGCGTGGGGCACATCCAACAGACAAACGTGCGAGTTATATCTCGCTTTCGGCAAAGGCGAAAAAGCGCCTGCCAGCTGTGAAAGAACAAATGATGGAAGTCGCCGAAAAGGCAACGGCTGGGTTCACCGATGGAGAACGTAAGCTGTTTATCACTTTACTGCAACGTGTAGTAACTAACTTGGATTAATGTGGGCTTTGATGAGAGATTTTTAAAAACAGTCTGCTTCTATTGGAAGAAAATCGGTGAAGAATTTCATTTTGATCCCAGTCCTAGAACTTGTATCCTAAAGACTGAAATCAAAAGTTTAAAGGAAACTTAGTTCCAGTTGTTTGTCTTTGGTTTTGCGATGTTTACTTTCATTTCGCGGTTAAGAATGTTTTTTCCATTCAAATCGCTAATTGCTTTGTCTGCATCACCACGTTCTTTCATTTCGATAAAACCGAAACCTTTAGAATTACCAGAGTACTGGTCCATAATGATTTTAGCAGAAGTTACTGCGCCGTGTGCGGAAAAAAGTTCGTTTAACTTTCCTTCCGTCATTTCATAAGAAAGGTTACCTACGTATATGTTTACTGACATGTGATGTCCTCAAAATTTTATTTTTGATTCTTCACTATTGAAAATTTAAATACAACTAACCCATACGGGAGATCGGGTAAAAACTCAACGAAAATGCAGGGGAAAACTTAAGAAAGAGATCAGAATGCAAGAAAGTGGGGACTACTCTAGTGGTTAAATGAACGATAATGCTTTGAATCAATTACCATTGATATCCACATAGAATTCTTTGGCAAGGAGATTTTTAAAAAATATCGATTAACGAATGTTTTTTGTGTAATAATCACAGGCAATCAGACGGATGTATCCTTCCAAACCTCTACTAAATCCATATTCCGCTGAGATATATACTGACTTAAGCGAATACGATACCTTTAAAGCGCGCTTGTATAATCATTTTATATTTTTCTCACATATAGGATCTGAAGGGCTTGGTCACCTGCCATCGTTGGATGGCGGGGGACGGGAGCGTAGCGCACCCCGGAGGAGCCCGACCCTTACAAGATTTAAGTTCCGAACACCAATCCTATTGGGAACGCCCGCTCTACAATACAAAATACAAGATCGGAATTTGTCTTGTGTATTGTATGTAGAGGATTTCGCGATACGAGAGTTATTCTTGTATAAAAGTTTTATAAAGTGTGTTATGTGATCACTTCATTTTATTTTACGAATTTTTCAGTAAAAAACAAAATGGCAAAATAGGGACTTCATCCGGTATGAAAATTAGTAAAAATATTCTAAGTTTTTTGTCTGAATTAAAATTAAATAACAACAGAAGCTGGTTTATAGAAAATAAGGCTCGGTTTACCGAAATTCAAAGTGAATTGGTATCACTCACTGGATATCTATTATCTGAAATTGAGAAGTTTGATCAAAGTGTAAAAGGTGTCGATCCTAAGTCTTGCATCTTTAGAATTTATAAAGATGTTCGTTTCTCAAAAGACAAAAGTCCCTATAAAACTCACTTTGGAATTTTTATCAGAGGTGGGGGTAAAAAAATCGAAGGCACTGGTTATTATCTGCACATAGAACCAAACGAGTCTTTGATTGGAGGTGGTTGTTACCAACCGGATCCAAAATCATTATTTAAAATAAGAGAAAGAATGATTGCTGATTCAAAAAATTTCCAAAAAATTTTGAACGATCCTAAGTTTATCCAAGATTTTGGAACAGAGTTTTATGCTGAAAAATTAAAAACGGCGCCGAAAGGTTTTGCTAAGGACCATCCTATGATCGAATTTTTAAAATACAAAGGATTCGCCGTTGCCAAAAAAATAAAAAATGCGGACTTAACTTCCAATGACTTTGCAAAAGAAACTGTGAAATCATTTCGGAACTTATATCCTTTGAATCAATTTTTGGAAGAGGCGATGGGTAAAAAATAAATACAAAATCTAATTTATTGATTACCCATTGATTAACCGATCGAATTTTTTTAGTTTTTCTCTAGTTTCTCGTTCTCTTATTTGTTTGGTTTGTGTAAAAGAAGGTATGAAACAAAGAGAATGACAAGAACCGAATCAAATACTAAAGCTACTCCTGATTTTGCGAAGTAGGCACTTCCATAAATAAGGTTGAGGATAACAAAAGTGCTTTTGCTAATCGAAGCAACGACGAGAACCAAATTGCGATTTGGTTCGTTATAGGCACCATAAATCAGCATTCCTCCGACAAGGGCAATTAGGGCTCCCCAATTTCGAACAATGATATTTGATAAATCACCACTGAGAGTGTCACCAAAGGTTAACATAAGTCCTAAACTAGGATGGAGTGCGGAAAGGATCATGGAACAAGTAATGATCCCTGAAACGAGCATAATCCATTTCATATGGGAGAAGATAGAATTCATTTAAAAATACCTCGGAGGTAAATGAAACAGATATCGATGGAAATGCGAGAGTTTTATTTCTTTAATTTCCTCTTTTTGTATTCAAGTAAACAAACCGAGGTAACTGCTTTTGCAATCAAAAATGGTTTTGTTCTTTTTTAGTGAATAGTCAAACATCACAAAGGTGATATTCGACTATTGTTTCCTACATTTGTTGTCGTAAAATTAGTCAATTGATTTTTACATCTACGACAACGTTTGCGATTTCTTCAAAAATTACCTAAGGAGTAGTAATCAACTTATCACCTGAATAAACATATTGTCCCGTGAATGTATACTTGTCGTAGGGATATACAAAATCTTCAACGAAGAGTGGATATCCCCCGAAGTAAACATTACAAATTAATTGTCCTTCCGGAATCGTGACGTCTCCGACGATACATGGATTTCCTTCGTCGATGACCGCAATGTATGGCCACCAAACATAGATTACTTTACGAATATAAATTCCTTGTCTTTGCGGACTAGACTTTGAGAGAGATTCCCATTTTTTAAAATCGGCAGTGTCATAACCAGGGGGAGCCGGAGCCGTATTATATTCTGATGGAACACTTGCTGGGTTTAAACTATAGTCCTTATATACGCTAGTTGTATTTTGGACCACTTTGGTTCTAACGGGAATGGAGGCAGTATCATTTGAAACAAGTCCCGTTCTACAGGTGTTAGAAGATTGTGTATAGGTCGATTCTAAAACCAAGGTAGCGGCAGAAGAAGGTGCCTGTACTTTATGTGCATTTTGAATGGTTACGTTATCGTTCACCACAGCAAGAGGAATCGGAGGAACACCGTAATTTCCTGTGGCAGTGGCAATCACATTTGCGGTTCCTGGTACTGATGGAGATGTACATTCGTTACTTTTGGAATCATAGATATGGTTTCTAAAAATCAACTCGGAACCTGCAGGAAGAAATCCATACCTTTGGTAATCAGTATAACCAGCTGTTTGAATCAAGCGGATTTTTGAATAACCACCAATATTTTCTATATTCACTGGTTCTTTGGGAACAAAGGCTAACTGTAACAGTGAATATCCGTTGATAGGCTGCTGGTAAACCAAATGAGGGTCTTGTTCTGTCATCAAGTAAACTGACACAGTATCATTGTATCTTGAGACAGTGACCAAATATCTCCCCGATTGATCGAAAAAAATTCTCCCTTTTTGATAAGGTCCGAGAGTAAGTTCTCGATCTAAAGTGAAATTCGGTATTCCTTCAGAGCTTGAAATCCTATATCGAATTAATGTATCTACTGTGCTTGGATTTTTCCGACCATATAGGTATAAATGATATACTGGGTTTCCTGAAAAATCTTTGTAAGATACAAACATTGTTTGTAAGCCAATAAATCCGTTAGGTATTCCGGTTACAGGAATCGACGTAAAATTTAAGTCACCAGATTTTCTATATAGAATCTTTAGATCTGTAGGTGAGGTGGACTTTAAGACGGCATAAGTTTCTGCTTCATTTTGCGGATTGTATCGATTTAATTTGTCAATGGAAATGACATCAGAAAAATTTGAATCAATGATTCCTAAACCAAAGGTTTGATACAATGGGGAGGTCCAAGAATTTAAAGTATAATCTTGAAATTGGTTGCCATTTAGCAAACCGAATCCCTGTCCAAAATCATATGGTAAAATGGAACTAGGGTAGAAACCAGTAGGAATTCCTGGAACTAAATTCGATATAGCAGAAAGGTATCCTCCCTCAATTTTAAACACACTTTGTTGTAGGTTTGTTGCTCCCGAATAAAGAGCCGTAATTCCCACATCTGTTCCTAATTGCGTTGGGAAATGAATTGCTTGCGGGCGGGATTCAGAAAATTGGTAATCAATTGGCACATCATTCTTTTTCACAAAAGTTTGGCCTTGGCCTGGTGTGGTTCTAGGCTCATAGTAACTGGCAACATTTGTTGATAAAGTGATAAAACCTGGCAAACCATATTGATCAACGGTATAATAACTTGGCATATATTTTACGGGAATCACGTGTCCTTTTTTATTGATCCGGTTATTTTCGGTATCATATAACTGAGTTCGTGTAATTCCTTGTAAGAGATCTGGATTGACCCCTTTCCAATCTTTGATTAAATCGAAGCTAAGGGTAAAGATATTAAAACCAGAATTATTCCTTAATATATCTACTGGGTTAATCATCAGAGTATTTTCTGCTTTTATTTCTCTAACTTTATATTCTCGTAAGACTGGCTCAGAAATATTTCCGTAACTATCTCTTCCCCAGATTGCAAATCTGTCTGGTAGACCACTTCCTAGTTTTCCTAAACGGTAGCTGAAAATTTTTGGATTTTCACAGTTGTATATCCAACGGTCCAATGACTCATTCTGGTAGAAAGCAGGAGAATATAGATCTAGAGAAAAAGGTTTTCTTAAGAATTCTTCTTCTTTCATACCCGGAGTGAATTGGCGAATATAACAGAAACTCATAAGATGATTATTTTCTCCATCTACAACGCGGACATTCAAATCTATGATTCCAGAGCTAGCATTTTGAGAATAATCTGAAACGGTTACCACTGGAGGTGTAGAATCACCGTTCGAACACGGATTTGTTCCATGTGCAATTTCCATCCCGTCGTTGATACCATCTCCGTCACAATCAGGATTTGTCGCTCTATAAAACAATGGTGGATAAACATTAATACTTGGACTAAATGTAAAACCAGTGTTAATTTCTACCGAATCAGTAAGTCCATCTCCGTCTGTATCGGGTCCAGTGGTTTCCATTCCAATGGTAATTCCACTATACATACCATCATCGTTGACTGCAAAAATAGAATAATAGTATGTATGACCTTCCACTAGGCCAGTATCCAAATAGGAATAAGGCGTGATTTCTGTTCCGTTTGGTTCCTCACCCGAAGCTGGACTTAAAGGAGGAGAAATTTCACTCCTTCGGATGATGATCTTTTTTGGTCCATTTGTCGGTGGATAGCCTAACCAAAAAAGAATTCTATCGGAGCCTGGAAAGGTTCTTCCACTAACTAAGTCTGGTTCTCTCGGATCGGGACCTGCATCGCATAATATCGCAGCAGGTTGGACACCACCTTCGATACCTGCTGGTTTAACAACCACCCAATAGTTGGAAGAAATCCCTGGGGCGATGGTTCCTTTTTTATTTCCTCCCAAGCTGACACGAGAACCTTGAGGAAATGTTTTTTTATAAATCTTATAACCTGATGCTCCGACTGTCTGCGCTGGATCTAACCCTGGTTCGGTTGTGTAAACATATTTACCCGTTAACAGGGTAAATCCGGATAACCAGTCTGCGTCTTGTGAAGTATCAGCTGGAGAAACTCCTCCTCTAGAATCATACATGACATAAACATCAATATTTTTGGCAGCATCAAAGGCTAAGTATTCGGATGAGGTAGACTCTGAATGGAGGGAAGAATTTCCGCAGGTACCAGTCCCACCTTGACAAGTAGGAACCAAAAGAGCAAATTCTAATCCTAGCTCCCGAAAGGCACCTTCTTCTTCTTTTACAAAATAGGGACGATCTTGATAGTATCGATAACCTTCGCCGATAGTTCCGAATTTCGCCTGGCTCACGGATGAATCATCTAACACTCCTTGTAAATTCCAGGAAGCGGCTTCGGTCGTAAAACAAGAAGAAGCAGCAGCTATCTCTGTTCCTGGAAGGTAGGGAAGTGCACTTAAAATGAATGGTGTAAAGTGCTTGGTTTGGACTTTAACGGAAGAGGTATTTTGATCTAAGATTCCTTTTTGAAGGACTTTCCATTCGTTAGTAGCAAAGTCTTTGTACCAAACGTAAAATTCATTCGTAAATCCTTTTGATTCCAATCCGTCCAAATCAACTGGAAATTCCAATTCTACTGGCTTTGCAAAATAAAGGCTTTTATAAGAAAGGGACTCATTTCCCCCTTTTTTCTTAAAATCAAAAGATATATCATATATTTTCCCGACTGGAACTTGAGATCTACCGAGTAAACGCGGAACATTAGAATCTTCTTTGATCCGAAGCGAATCAGATGGAATGCCTTCGGGAAGCGTAACCTTGGGTACTCCACTAATTAAAATTGGAAGTGGAAAGGTAGTTTTATTTTTATGAAAAAGATCGGAAAAGAAACCATTGGAACAATTCCAAAAAACGGCCAAGATTAGGAGTGAAAGTATTTTTTGCATTGTTAGGTCCCTTCTGAATATTAGTTAGGTGGTAGATCCACAGTTTTTTGCTACTATAGAAAGTTAGTTGATAGGACGGAACGACATTTTTTTAAAAAGCTAAAAAAATAGTTTAATTAGCGGATAAATAATTGTCGTCCGCTAACGGGTATTTCTTGATGTAGAATAGTCCGTCTGTGTGCAAAAAACCACCGTTTTGTAATGTTAAATGGGACAATTTTGCCTTTTAAGGTCATTCCATTTAAAATCGGTTTTTCCACAGGTGCCCCAAGTTTTACGTCACCATCTTTTAAACAAAAATCTACTTTTAGGAAAAATATCAATTTGTTCCATCAATTTCCATTTGATTTTTATATTTTGTTACACCAATGTGAGTATTCGAAACTTAAAATAGAACAGGAGAAACAGTATGAACAAATTAAAATACATCGGTATCGCGCTTGCGACTTTGATTCTACTTGGTATCGTCTTTTACGGTTATATGGGTGGTTACCAACAAGTCACTGTCAGTCGTGATTCTTTTGGTCCCACAGAAATTTACTATTCGATCCATAAAGGTGCATACAAAGATATTGGAGCGAGTTGGGAGAAGTTTCAAAAAGATTGGGAGTCAGTAGGAATCAATGAATGTGATAGTCTAGCAATTTACTTAGATGGTCCAGATACAGAACCTGAAAAGTTAAGATCTGTGTTAGGTTGTCGAATGGACGGATTGACAGTTGACCAAAAGAAACTAGTGACAGAAAAGTTTAAAACATTTGCACTACCTAAAACGAATGGATTGGCTGCATCTTTTCCTTTTAAGAATTTTTTATCTTACTTTTTAGCACCGACCAAAGTGTATCCAAAGTTCCAAGAAATATTAATTGCGGAGTCAGCGGAAACTTCTGTCGCAATCGAAGTTTATGGGGGTTCTTCAAAATCAGTAGAAACGATTGGATTTTTTATGCCTGTCGGTGTGAGCCGATTAGTATTTAAACCATTAGAAGATGCTTTTCTATAATACAATCCAGAACTATGTGTTCGGCCAGATGCGATTGATGCAGTCTAAATAAGTATTAGAAGCTTTTGGTTTTTCCACTCGCATAGTTTCTCTGATTGGGCTCTTTGTATTCCCAAACCTGGGAACTTTGAGTGACGAAAGTGATGATTCTAAATTTATACCCATGAAACAATTTTTGATTTGGGAAGATTTTGCTACCTATCGTGGTGATGGATTTTCAACCCATCGTCATAGCCATTTTTATATTCAGATCAGTTTGCCTGATTCCGGTGTAATTGAATTGCGCACTTCAGACGGTGATTGGAAAAAATATCGTGCTGTTTGTATTCCTTCTGGAGTGAGTCATGAAATGAGGTGTGAGAACGGTAAGTTGACTTTGCTTTATTTGGATCCATTAACAACAGGATTTCAACTTTTTCATGAACGAAGTCTAGCTAGTAATCATAAACCGTTTGAGGTCGGAGATTTATTTACTGAAAACATAAAACATCAAATCAACCAAATTTTAAATTCACCCAATGGAAAAGGCCGTTCTTTACTTCTAGATATTATTCAAAAAGATTTCATTTATCCTACAAGTCGCATAATGGATATACGTATCAAAAAAAGTATCCAACATATAGACCTTGAAGATTTTTCCCTCAGTCGCTTAGCAGCAAATGTTTCGTTATCCGTTGAGCGCTTTCGTCATCTGTTTCGTGAAGAAATTGGAGTTCCTTATTCGATCTACCGACTTTGGCTGAAAACAAAAAAGGCTGTAGACTATTTAGCGAATCATCCACATTTAATTAATGCGGCCCACGAAGGAGGTTTTGCTGATCAGTCACATTTTACACGTATCTTCCGCAGGTCCTTTGGTATTACCCCTTCTGATTTTACAAAAAAGAAAGAACCCTTTACTGCAATTTTCTTTGCTAAGTAGCCGCTGCGTTCAAGACCAACTTTCAGAATCTGGTATTGTATTTATATCGGAGAAAAAGAAATATGAGTTCAAAAGTCACAGCGAAAAATTTAGCAGAATTGTTTTATGAAAGTTCTGAGAAGTATGGGGAGAAACCTGCATTTGGAACACGAAATAAAGATAAACAGTTCTCAACTATAAGTTTTCGTGAGGTTTATGAGTCCGGTGTTGCTCTTGCCACTGGGTTAATTGACATTGGATTAAAAGCTCGTGAGCATGTAGCGGTTCTTTCGGACAATAGGAAAGAATGGATCATTACTAATTATGGAATTTTGCTCAGTGGAGCTGCAGATGTTCCGCGTGGAACCGATGTGACAGACGGCGATATTAAATACATACTTCCGCATTCCGATGCAACGATGGTTTTCGTAGAAAATGAAACAATACTTAAGAAGATTGAGAAAAATATCGCTGATCTACCAAAAATAAACCATGTAATTCTTATGAATGAGGAATCCAATGCGCCAGATAAAAAGGAAAAACTTCGTGAGAATAAACAAATCAATCAAAACTTGCGAACCATTCCAAACATCACATACTTGAGTGATCTTGTCGCAAAAGGAAAAAGACTGCGCGAGTTAGGTGACAGAAGAGTCGAAGATAGAGTCTCTGCCATCAAACCAGATGATATATTTACAATTATTTATACTTCAGGAACTACGGGAGAACCCAAAGGCGTGATGTTAACTCATGCAAACATGATTTCTCAGTTAAGAAACATTCCAATAGATATTGGTCCCAAAGATCGATTTCTATCTATTTTACCAGTTTGGCATAGTTTTGAAAGAGTTTTCCAAATGGGAACCGTTGCCATGGGTGCGGCACAATATTATACGAACGTAAGAAATATCCGCGAAGACTTAATGATTGTGAAACCTACTTTCATGGCATCCGCACCAAGACTTTGGGAAAACATTTACCAGGGTATGCAGTCGAAGATCCAAACAAGTTCTTTATTCAAAATAATTTTATTCAATTTAGCCTATGGTTCTGCTTTAAAGATACAAAGATCCCTACATTTTTTTAAAGGGAATCGTTTGGATATTTCCGGCCGAAATTTAATACAGTCCAGTACACTTGCCATTTTCTCTTTACTTTCATTCATCATTTTCTCTGTTCCATATCTAATTTTTGATTCAATTGTATTAAGGAAAGTCAGACAGGTGACCGGTGGAAAATTAAGAGGGACTGTTTCTGGAGGTGGATCTTTACCTTTTCATATTGATGAATTTTTTAATACGATCGGTATTCCTGTATTCGAAGGATATGGTTTAACGGAAACTTCTCCGGGACTTGCATTTCGTACACCAAAACATTTTGTTGTTGGTAGCGTAGGACCTCTATTTCCAGGAACAGAAATTCAACTGAAGGATTTAGAAACGGGAGAAATCGTATATCCACCAAAAAGAGGTGTTAAGGGTGAAGTGTATGTACGTGGACCCCAGATTATGAAAGGTTATTACAAAAGACCTGATATTACCACCAAAGTATTGTCACACGATGGTTGGTTTAATACAGGAGACCTTGGAATCATTACTTTTAATGATACGTTGAAAGTTGTTGGCAGAACGAAAGAAACGATTGTCCTCCTCAATGGAGAAAATATCGAACCTGTACCAATTGAAAATAAGTTAACTCAATCTCTATTCATCGATCAGGTTATGGTTGTAGGTCAGGACCAAAAATTTTTAGGTGCTTTGATTTTGCCCTCACTCGAAAAGTTCAAAGAATACGGTTCTACTTACGAAGAACTAGCTGAGAATCAACTTGTTCATAAAAAAATGGTAGAGGAAGTAAAAAGTATGATTCGTACAGAGAATGGATTTAAAAGTTTTGAAAAAATTGTTGAGGTGCGACTACTTCCTAAGGCATTTGAAGCTGGGGACGAATTGTCGGCAAAACTTTCCATCAAGAGGCATGTCGTTACGGCTAGATACCAAACGTTGATTGATTCTATGTATACAGAAAAAATTAAGTATTAGGTGTCCATTGAGGTTGTAAGGCACCGCCATTCTTATTTAGCGAAAAACACTGTCCGAAACTCCCATGAGATTTATGGACAGTGAAATTACCGTTAGTTGGCTATAAAAATAGATTCCGCTTCATTTTGGGAGCCACCACCAGGGAAGAGGCAAGTGTTTTCTGCATAGGCTGTGTCGAATCCTCCCTCAAGATAGTAGTTTCTTGTCGTCAGTCCTTGATCGGTTGGATAGGTGCACCGCCCGGATCTAGTGGGTGAATATACAGCCATTTGTGCATCACAATTGTTACCGGTTGCAGGACCGGTTCCCATGGTGTCATAACATAAATTAAAAGTATAACCTGAATAAGTTAACTTTGCGGAAGAACTTGCCACAACCCCACTATTAGCTACTTGTAAATTGTATGAGCCACTAAAACCACTGATGTGTTTTACCATAATATAAACGTTTCCTGCGTTGAGGGCAACACGATTGAATTCAGCACCATTCCTTCTTTTTTCAGCAAAGGCAACAGGGTTTGCGTTCAAACTTGTGAAGTAATATAAATCCAAATCAAATGCGTCATGACCAAAGGAATTGAATACATGGGTGGCTGTAGTCGCAGTTATTTGGAAAAAACTTTTATTATCTCTACTATCAATAGGGCGATAAGTCGAATGCGGTTCATTGATCGTCCAACTTAGTAGTGGCCTGTACCGGACCTTCGTAGAGAAAACAACTCCACCGTCTTTTTCGACTACAAAATCGACAGCGGAATTTTCGGTAATACCTGGAATCGTCGGCATTGTGAATTGGATAGTATCAGAAGTGACTGCAGAAACGCCGGTTGCAGTAATCCCACCCACCTTTAAAGTAATGCCTGAAAGTTTGCCTGCGAGATCTCCGTTCTGCAGTTGGTTCTGCGAACCAGGATAACCCAGTTCCAAAATAACATCGTTGGGAGTCAGGAGAAACAGGCTTAAGAGAATCAATTCAGTATTCGAGGAGTCCTTTTTTTTGCAGCCAAACAGACAGAAAAGAAGAGTTATTAGGAGAATCGGTTTCATGGCATAGACAAAGTTATATGGTAATATTTAAATAGTAAATAGTAAAATTCGGATTTATGAATATTTAATATACTATAAATTTATACCAAAATATATGGAAAAATGTAACGTCTGTAAGCACAATGCCAAAAAAGAGATCAGGGATTTGTTTGGTTTTTTCGAATGTTCGTGTTATAATGGCTACTAACAGCAGGCACCCGATAGCTGTTCACCAGAAATTGAGGCAACTGGATTTGGACCGCAATCAAATAGTCCAAAATGTTTGGATTTGTCCCCAATGATTTGGAAATGCTCTTTGTAGTGAGTGGTTGAGATCATATCGGCCGTATTTCCACAAACTAACATTGGTTTCCCTGTAATAAAAATGTGATGATCATCTAATGTGAAATTATGCGGATACCCATCAATGGTTCCTTTGTAATAAGCAACCTGACCATAATCTTCGCAGCGATCTTCCAAAGGAATTTTAAATGCTCTAAAGGTGATTGAATAAAAATTAATATTCCCAACTTTTTCTTCAATTTTTGAATTTAGTAAGTTGATTTTGGATTGAGATACAACACGGAAGTCGTGGACTCCTAATTGAGAGAGTAACCTTCTAAAATCCTCTGTATACAACGCCCCACCTAAACATTCTCCAAGTAAGATTGGATCTTCTTTTAGTTCTTCGGGAACTCTTTGGTCAGAAAACACATCAGAAAAGTATAATTCTCCACCTGGTTTTAATACTCTAAATATTTCAGAAAACACCATTTTTTTGTTAGGTGAAAGATTTGTAACACAATTAGAAACAATCAAGTCAATGGAATTGTCTTCGATTCCGCATGTTTTTAAATTTTCGATATAACCTTCAATAAATGAAACATTAGATTTTTTGTATGCAAATTCTTGGCGGTGGTAATCAAGATAAGCATTTGCAACATCCAATTGTTCTTTTGTCATATCAATTCCGATGACGGATCCTGATTCGCCAACTAATTGGGCTAATAAATATACATCTCTACCTGATCCGCATCCTAAATCTAAAATTTTCCTGCCAGATAATGCCGGTGGAAAGGGAGACCCGCATCCATAAAATTTTTCTTTAACCTTGGGATGAATTTTTGAAATCAGTGGCAAATAGGCAGGAGGTAACGCCTCAATACTACAGCAGGCGGTTGTCTTTAAATCTTTATTTGTTTGAAGAATCTTTCCATAATAGTTTTGTACGGCTTCTAATGTTTCTAATTCGATGTTTGTTGGCATATACTTGCTTCCGATCAAAATTCAATATAAGGATTATTTTTTTTAGAATCTTATTGTTGTAAATAGATTCATTATAGAACTTTATCGCAAGTTGTTGAAAATAATCGATTCTTAACCTATTCTAATTGTTGGAGAAGATATTGATTTGATAGGGCTGCTTAATGATTCAAATTTTGATCACAAAATTTCACAAAATCATCGAATTTCATGGGTTTTGCTATAAAGTAACCTTGCCCTAGGTCGCAATTCATGTTTTTCAATTGTTCCCAGTCATTTTTAGTTTCAATACCTTCCGCAGTGCATTTCATTTGAAGTTTTGTTGCCATTTCAATACTAGAATTGATCAGAACTTTTGAAATATTGCTAGTTGTCATTTCCCGAACAAATGACTGGTCTATCTTTAATTCGGTAAAAGCTATGCGAGAGATTTGTTGCATACTAGAATATCCAGTGCCATAATCATCAATGGATAAGCCAAAGCCTTTCATGCGAAGGCGTGCTAGATTTTCGAGAGCTGGAGCCATTTCTGTCATGGCTGCGGTTTCTGTTATCTCGAGTATTATGTATTTAGGATCCACTCCTGATTCTAATACGATCCGAGTGATTTTATCTGCAAGTTTTATGTCAGCCAATGAAGTAAGAGAAAGATTAACCGACATTGAAATTTTATAACCTTTTGTATGCATCACATTGCATGCCCTAGCTGATTCTTCTAACATAGTAAATGTTAATATATCTATATTAGAAGATTTTTCTAATAAATCAATAAATGCATATGGTCCTATGATACCGCGTTGCGGATGAATCCATCTCGCCAAAGCTTCTGCACCAATAAGTTTGCCAGTATCCAACTTAATTTTTGGCTGAAAAAAAGGAGTAAATTCTCCATTGGTCAAACCTTCTAATACCTCTCCTAATGTAAAAAGAGATTCCTGATTGGGTTCTTTTCTTTGCTTCAACTCGCGGGATTTGTATATAGAAAATAATGTTTCCAACTGGGCCGGCGTAATCGGTTTTTCGATAGCCCCGAGTAAAGAAGTACCATAAGCATTGGCCATTTTCCTAACAGATTCAATCAATGCTCCATCCAAAGCACTCATGATAATAGTTGCAATTGAGGAATGTGAGGTTCCTATATGTCTAAGAAATTCCATTCCATCCATTTCGGGCATGTTTAGATCGCAAAGAATAATATCAATGGAACTTGAACTTAACGAATTTAATATTGCCAAAGCTTCTGTTCCAGATCTTGCTTCCGTTACTTTTTTTGCACCTAATCGTGATAAAATATCGATTATAACTTCTCTTTGAAAGTCGTCATCTTCGATAACAAGGAAAGTTAATTCATTCGCAACCATAATTTCACCTTTACAAAGCTATATATTACTTAAAGTCTATCAATGAAAGAATCTACGCTTAGAATATCATCTTTCATTAATTCAATTTCTTTTAGTGCATTATCTATTTCGTTTTCCTTAATAAATGATTCGATTTTTAAATACCCATTGACCAGATCTCTGGCACCAGCAATTTTGCTTGAGCCTTTTAGGCGATGAGCAAGATGTGCCGCTTCTATTAAATTCTTTTTTGATAATTCATCAATGAGTTTGGCTAAATCATTTTGGTGATGTGTTCTAAATTTTTTTAAAATTGAAATTTGTTCTGTTTTGTCCGCGACGATACTGCTAAGTTCTTTTGTATCAATAGGTGATCTGGAATTGTGAAAAGTATCAGGCGAATCATTTTCAATTGGATTGACTAATGTGGGAACCCATTTAATGAGAGTTTGTCTAAGTACATTTAATCGGGCAGGTTTAATTAAAATTTCATCCATCCCTACCGAAAAACAATTTTCGTTCTCTTCGCTTAAAACATTAGCTGTGTAGGCTATGATTGGAGTTCTCGTTCGGTAACGAGAACTTTCAATATTTCGAATCTCCTTTGTAAGTGTATAACCATCTTTATTCGGCATATGACAATCGGTAATAATTAGATCGTATTTATTTTCTAGCCACAATTTAAGCGCTTTTTCTCCGTCTTCTGCACCATCTACATGAAGTCCAAACATTTCGACCTGACGTACTAATAACTCTAAGTTTACTGAATGATCATCTACAACCAGAATTCTAGGAATATAGGATTTATGATTTACAATCGGTTCAAAAGAATTCTCTTCAATTGCGATCGCATTCAGATCATTTAAGTCAAGATCGATAAAAGGAAGAGACATTGTAATACTGAAGGTTGAACCGAAACCGGGCGTACTTTCAATGCTTATGATTCCATCCATTAAATCAGCCAAACGCCGGCAGATGGCAAGGCCAAGTCCTGTTCCGCCGTATAACCTTGCCGTATCGGCAGTAGCTTGAGAATAACTTTGGAATAATCTTGATTGGTCTTTTTTGCTAAGACCAATCCCCGTATCAGTTACACTAAATCGGATTTGTTGTGCATGGTTGAGGTTTTTGACTAAATCTGCAGAAACTGTAATATTTCCCTTTGGAGTAAATTTAATTCCGTTACTAACAAAATTATTTAATATTTGAGAAAGTCTCAGTGGATCCACGAGGTGCGCATTTGAAATATTCTCATCAATAATTGATATCAAAGATAAACCTTTTGAACTTGCAATATGTGAATAGGTTTTTACCACTTCTGATAAAAGTCGACTAATGGATGTTGGTTGGAGTGATAATTCTAATTTTCCTTCTTCTATTTTTGACCAATCGAGAATATCGCTTAAAATACGAAGTAAACTATTTCCCGATTCCAATGCATTTTGAACCATACTTTTTTGATCAATGCTAAGCACAGTTTTGGATAGTAATTCTAACATACCAATAAGGGCACTGAGCGGAGTTCGAATCTCATGACTCATCGTCGCAAGAAATGAGTCTTTTGCCTTGTTTGCTAACTCTGCATTTTCTTTTGCCTTTTCAAGAATTCCTTTTGCAGCGAATTCTTCTGATATATCTCGGAATACCAAAATTGATCCAATGGTTCGGCCAGTTTTATCACGAATTGGTGCACAGTTGGTTGAGATATTGAACCTTCTTCCATCGCGATGGATTAGAATCGAATCTTGATTATCTCCCTTTGGTTTCCCCTTTAATAATACTTCGAATATTGGAATTTCTTTAGGCAAAGTAGTTTGTGAATGAATTAATTTTAATATTTCATTTACTTTAAGACCAATTGCCTCCCGTTCTCTCCATCCAGTTAGTTCTTCAGCAATTGGATTTAAGCGATTTACAATACCATGTTCGTCAGTTGTAAGTACAGCATCACCAATCGAACTCAAAGTGATAGATAAGTTTTGTTCGCTATTTAAGAGCGCATCGTTTTTTTCAATTACCTCCTTTGCCCGAGTATAAACCTCGAATTCCATTTTTGCAATTCGGTCTAACATATCCTCGGTAATCTCGGATTGTTCTAGTTTCTGTTGTTTTAAATAGACAAACTCTGTAACATCTTCTGCGCGATGGACAATACAAAGTAAATTACCTTCCTTGTCTAAGACAGGTGAGTTTCTTGGGCTCCAATACCGAACTTCAAATCCATTCCCGTCCGGTTTAGGAATATCATATTTCTGCATTGTCATTGTGCTAGCGACTTTGTGATTGAGCACTTGCATCAGGGACAATCTTAGTTGTTTTACTCCATCCGCATTTTTGTCATTTGGATTATCAGGAAATATTTCAAAAATATTATGTCCAACTACGTTTTCTCTTTTGATAAGAGTCGCATTGGCATACGCATCGCTTACATCGATGATATTAAAGTCTAAATCTAAAATCATATAAAGTTCAGATAGAGACTCGAAAATACTTTGAAAATCGATTTGAGTCTTTTTGCTATTCCTAGTTTTAGTTTTATATTCTTTTTTATCCATGTCCCTATTTTACAAACGATGCAAAGTAAATAGAACAATAGGAAATTATAATATAGGCAATCACAAAATATAACGTCCGTGAAGTGGTAGTTGTACTAAATTTCAGGATAAGTGACTTTATTCGTATTTGTTCGCATCTCGCGAGTTACGAAATTTTTATAAAAAGCAAATTATTTTGGGTTTTTTTGCAATAAATTCCCGGTCTGTTTTAAGAACAAGGTTCCCGGATGAGGCTGGAAATCGAAGAGCAGATGGGGATCATCCACTCAAAAGAATTTAGAGAATTAATTATCTTTGAGTTTATTTAAATAATAAAATAACTCCGCCGATATCATCAGTAGTAGATCTGATGTTTTCTAATAGTTTCGATAGATTTTGACCTTCCGAAAAGGTTGCTTTAACACTTGAGTCCATAGCTTGCGCCACATCCGAAATTAATTTTTGTGAGTTATTTTGGTCGGCAATATTCCCTTTGATCTCGGCTAACATTTGCGAAAGTTGCTCAAATTCAAATATTAATTTTTCTTTAATTTGAATTTGATTTGTTGCAGATTCTGAAATGAAATCAATTTTTTCAAAAATCTGTTTTACTTCCCCAATGATTTCTTTATAAAGCTGATTGGTTTCATTGATTTTTTGGCGGTTGAGAGTTACTTCTTCTTTATTACGTTTTACATTATTGTCAATTTCTTTGATGCTATTGGATGTTTGAGTTGCCAATTTTGAAACTTCTTGAGCAACAACAGCGAAACCACTTCCATATTCACCGGCTCTGGCGGCTTCAATGGAAGCATTCAAAGCCAATAAATTGACTCTTTCTGAAATTTCTTTAATTACGATGACCATACCTTCAATTTTCCCCGAACTTTTGGCGATGTTTTCAATTACATTAGCCATTTCTTCAAGAGCCTTATTGCCTTTTTGGATTTTGTCTGAAATGCCAAACGTTAAGTTCTTTGATAGATTACTATTTTTTTCTGACTCATTAATTTGTTCAGAGAGCACTTTGATGCTTTCAGAAACTCTTATCAGAGTTGCATAGTTGTTGGTAGATGCATTTTCAATGTTTGTCATATTGTCCGTCATTTGACGGACGGTTAAATCCAAGTTCTGAGAATAGTCTTTCTGTCTTATCAAACTGGAATGAAATGAATCATCTGCTAATTTAGCATCATCTACAGAAGAGGATAATCCTTTGGTAGCATCTTTTAAAAGAACGATAATGTCTTGAAAAATATGTAACAATTCGAATAAAGAGAGGAGTATCGAATCTACTTCATTGCTTTTTTTTAGCTTTGATTTGAGAGAGGGTTCAATATGCAAATTTCCTTTAATTGCATTCGAAATGGTATGTTTGATAATTAAAAATTGTTTTTTATAACTTCTTATCTGTATCAGAGCAAATAGTATAATGACTAGTGATAGAAAAATTCCTGTCGATTGCAGGATAATCATTGTCCAACTTAATTCCGAGATACCAATTAATTGATAAACTAAAGAACTGAGTTGGGTTGAAATTAATACAATCGATAGGATTAAGTATTGAGTTGTTTTACTAAATTTCATGAATGGAATCTAAACTGAATCCAACCATTTGAATCCTTCTTCAGGAGTTTCGAAGATTTTCACTTCGATACCATTTGCAGCAAAAAAATCTACCAGGTTTTTTTCAGACATAGCAGACAATGCAGACTGTGGCTGAATGAGTGCCCATTTTTTCCAACCAGCCTGAATCGCTCGCGGTGTCCAATCGTTGTTTACCCATTCGACATCTTCCGCAGTATGCGTGCCCATATTCCGATTGTCGGACAACCATTTCACCGCCTTGTTCTGTATAAGAGCCTCAACACCTTTGTCTAAACTATCCTTTAAATTGGCCCCAGTGTTTTTCCCAGTTTGTGTCAGAACGACGATCTTTTTATCTTCTAAATATTCTGTAACTGCAGTAGGGCATTGAAATATAATCATTCGAATTTATCCTTTTTGTTGTTCTGATTCATAATTTTTAGAGACGAAAATTGCAAGGTAATTCTAGTTCATTACTATTAATTTTTTTATTTTGCTAATCTATCGCTGAATCAGTTGATGAATCAGTACATAACGCAATCTATATTTTTTAAAATACATATTGAACTCTATTAAAATTAGGAATACTCAATTTGATTCTCAAAGATTGAAATATTGAATCATCTTTGGTAATAGTATTTTTGTATCTACCATATGATCTTGTTTTGGAAATCCCTGTAATTCGGAACTTTGAATTGTTTGATTGAGTAAACTCGATACTAGCTTCAACTCTTTTGGGCTTTCTTCACCATAGGCAACACAAATGGGCACTTTAATCTTCGCTAGTCTTTTCACTGGCGCTGGATTTTCCGTGAGAGTTATATCATACAATAAAGTCGGTGCCAGTTGCACAGTTCTTTTCCAACCAGGAGTTAGCGGTAAAAAAAATGTAAATATTCTTGGCATACCAATCGAAACTAAAAATTCACTAATCGCTTTAGAGTTTTTTCCTTTCGCGAGTAAAGTTTTGATTCTCTCTTTTGTCATCTGATATTCTTTGTATTCTTTTTCGTTGGAAACATAGGGTGGATCATATATATAAATCTTTTTTACTTTATTCGGAATCACTAAAGCTGCCTCCATAGCTAATATGGCACCAGATGAGTGACCGTAAATATACGCAGATCCTCCTGCTGAATCTATCAGTGCTTCTATGTCCTCAATTTCTGACCGAACTGAATATGTTTCTGTATCGCCACTATCACCTCTCCCGCGTCTGTCGTAATTGTAAACGGTGAATGCCTTACTTAAAATCTTTGCGTCATCTATGATGGGTTGGAACTTCCTATGACAAATGGCTCCAGAAATAAAAATAAGGGGTGGTCCAGAACCTTTTTTTTCAAAGGCGATGACCGTTCCATCTCTTGATATCACTTTTTCAAAAGGATCGTTTTCATTAGGGGCCGTGTTACAAGAAGCACTTGTAACGGCAATGGTTACACTGGTGAGTGTAGCTAGTAAGTTTCTGATTTCTTCGTTCATAATTTCTTTCCTCTTTTGTAGAAATGTTTGACTTAGGCTTGTGGCTAAGAATTATAGTACTAGACCGTCTAGTACTATAATGACAACATTGGGTTGTCAGGGGAACGTCCGTCAAGTTTTTTTAGCGAATAAGGTTGGATGAATGAACCAATATGATGAGAAACACCAATTTATATTGAATGCAGCTACCCAGGTTTTTCTGAGAAAAGGGTATCTTGGTACCAATATGGAAGAGATAGCAACAGAAGCATCTGTATCCAAACAAACAGTTTATAAACATTTCACGAGTAAGGAAGCCTTATTTATAGAAATTATTACCAATCTTACTTCGCGAAAAACAGAGGAATCATATAATAGATTACAGGTTATAGATGGGGCAACGGATGTAAGAAAATTCTTAGTTGATTACGCTCTAGGAGAACTATCGACTTTGCTTACACCAGAAGTCATTCAGTTGCGAAGACTTGTCATCGGAGAAGCAGAACGGTTCCCTGATTTGGCAGCAATTTATTTTAAAAATGGCCCACAGGTTGCTTTTGAAAAACTATCCGAACTTTTCGATCATTTTTGCAAACGCAGCTTACTTCAAATTACTGACATAAAAAAGGCAGCTGAAGATTTTAATTGGATGGTTTTATCAGCTTATTTAAACAAAGCAATGTTTTTAGGGAACTCTAGTTTGCCAAATTCGAAAGAAATTCGTAAACATGCAGAACATAGTGTATCTATATTTTTAAAATTCTATGGAAAAGTTGGAGAGTAACTATCCTAACGAAATATTTTTAATTAAGGTGATTCAATTTTTTATGAAAGAAAATCGATATTGGAGAAATTCTGAACCATACCACTTAGTTGAAGTTTTTTTAGAAGGAAACTTTGTGATATTCAAAGATTGGTTTGATTCTGGTAAGGATCCCAATCGTTACGATTGGACATTCGAAGATTTTTTAAAGGGAGTTGGTAAATCGGATATTGAATACCAATTAGGTTCCGGTGTTTACAAGGAAATTTTGGATGAAGTCAAATCTAGGTCGAAATAGATGACACTCTTGTCAGATGTTTTCTTTTGCCTTTATGAAATATCATCATGTTTTCGTTAGGTGACAGTTTTGCAAATAAAAAACTTTTGGATCCATTTTGGTTTTTGTATTAGTTTGGCCGTATGTTTGGCATTCGCTATTCTATGGTATTATCATTGGCCTAATGGAGAATTAAAGGACCAAGTAGGTTTACTGTATTATCTGATTCGGTATGGACATTCTTTGGTGTGGACTTTGATATTTGTTGCGACTGCATTGGTATGGATTCAACTAATAAAGACAGGAAATTTGGTCGTTTCTAAAAATGCTGTTTTGATTTACAAATTAGCAGGATTCGTTTATGTACTGTTTGTTTTGGGTTCGTATTTTTGATGGTTACGCTGGGGGAGGACAACATAGGGCGACTACCTCTTCTATCCTTTCCAAAATCAATTGGAACCTTTTGATTGCACCACTCGGATCTAAATAATAAAATACATGTTTGCCATGTTTTTCTCTCACCAAAATACCAACTTCTTCTAGAATGCTGAGGTGTCTTGAAATCACTGAGCGATCCAAGGATAAACCTTGTGAAAGTTCTGAAATGTCTGCCTTACCCAAACGGATTACTTGTTTCAATACTTGAATTCTGCTAGGCTCTGCCAATGCAGATAAAAATTTCGAATCTAAAACGTAATCTAAGGCATCAATGGCAGATTCCCTTTTTTTTTCCGTATTGGATCGAACTTTAGTTACCATTCTCCCTACCTTTTGATTAGAAAATTAACCGGTCTAGTCTTTTTCCGTTTTATTCTTGACTAGTTCCTGGTCTAAAGATATATGTGCATGAGTGCATATATATGCACATGATGAGGGTTTATGGATATATCGAATGTTGTGTTAGGGCTTTTGGTCAGTTTTTCCTTTTTGGCTTTTTTTGATGGGATTGTGTTACATCTCTGGAAATATAAATTGTATCGATATTCTGATACATATTATGAACATATATTACATTCGCTCCGAGCAACTTTGTTTCCATTTCTGCTTATTGGATTATTTTTATATGATCTACGCGGTCTTTGGTTTCTATGCGTTATTTTTTTGGCATTTGTCGATTTTATGATTCAAGGCTTTGATATGTGGGAAGAAAATAAAGCAAGAAAAAGATTTGGAGGTTTGAGTTCCTTAGAATACATCTTACATGTTGTATTAACATCCCTTCATACATCGATGATTCTTCTCTATATCCTATCAAAACCAGGACAAGCTTGGAAATTTTCTAGTTCAGAAGTTTTATCATCATCACCAATTGAGTATTTAGTTGTCCTGAATCTTTTGCCGGGAGCTGTGATTGTTGCCGTACTTCATTGGATTCTTGCGTTACCGTCATTTAGAAAATCAACCAAGTCAGTTTCTTTTGAAACCTAGGATCAGTAACAAGAGTTTATCGGCTCGAAATACAATTAGAATGATTCTATATTTAACAATCTTCATTCGATAGTATCATCAGAAGTCTTGGATCTAATCTTTTCTAAACTGTGTTCAGTAAAAATTATACAAAAATAGAAAAGGAAAGGAAGTTCGAGTTGCTTTTTTGAAACTGCTACATACCAATAGGGGTATGGGTATAAAAGAATGAGAACTGTAATACTAGGTGCGGGAATTTCGGGACATACAGCGGCCACTTTACTTAAAAAATACTTGGGGAAAAAACATGAGGTGGTCGTCATTTCCCCCAATACTAACTGGAATTGGATTCCCTCCAATATTTGGGTAGGTGTCGGTGCTATGGCCACTAACGAAGTCACCTTTGGATTAAAACCTATCTATGATAAAATGAACATCCAATTCATTCAAGCTAAAGCAACGGCATTGTATCCTGAAGGGAATTCGGAATCAAAGGAAGCATTTGTAGAATACGAATCGACTGCACCCGAATCCAAAGGCCAAATAGGTCAGATCAAATATGACTATTGTATCAATGCGACAGGTCCAAAACTCAATTTTTCAGCGACACCGGGCCTTGGTCCAGAGGAAGGGAATACGGTTTCTGTATGCACCTATTTGCATGCACAAGAAGCAAATCAAAAGTTACAAACTTTAATCCAAAGGATGAAGAAGGGAGAGTCTTTTCAGTTTGTATTTGGTACAGGACATGGGATGTGTACTTGCCAGGGTGCTGCCTTCGAATATCTTTTTAATGTTGATCATGAATTACGCAAATCAGGTGTAAGGGATCAAGCCAAGATTCTTTGGATTTCAAACGAATATGAGTTAGGTGATTTCGGAATGGGGGGAATGCATTTGGAACAAGGTGGCTATGTGACAAGTAGCAAAATATTCGCTGAATCCTTGTTCACGGAAAGAGGGATTCAATGGAAAACGAGATCTCATGTGACAAAAATTGAAAAAGATATCATCCATTATACAACCCTAGATGGTGAAAATGGTTTTGTTCGTTATGATTTTTCTATGTTGATCCCTCCATTCAGTGGAGTTGGTCTAAAGGCTTATGCAAATAATACAGAAGATATCACCTCAACATTATTTGCTGCTAATGGAATGATGAAAGTGGATGCAAACTATGAAGCGAAGGTATATGAAAATTGGGATGCGAAAGATTGGCCAAGTACATACCAGTCCCCATTTTATTTCAATCTCTTTGGGATAGGAATTGCCTTTGCACCTCCCCATCCAATTTCGAAGGTTATGAAAAATAAGGAAGGAATCCAAATTTCACCAACACCTCCTAGAACAGGTATGCCGTCTGCCATTATGGGAAAAATAGTGGCTCAGAATATAACTCACCAAATCAAAACGAAATCGAAAGAATTAAAACATAGGGCCTCTATGGCGGAGATGGGGGCAGCCTGTATCGCTTCTGCCGGCAATGGTTTGTTTTCCGGAACTGCCGTTTCGATGACTGTGTATCCGATTGTCCCTGACTTCAAACAATATCCAAAATGGGGAAGGTCACTTACTTATACTACGGGAGAGATCGGCCTTGCAGGACATTGGATTAAGATGATTTTGCATTACATGTTTATGTATAAAGCTAAGTGTAAACCAGGTTGGTGGTTGATTCCGGAATGATAGGAGCAATGTATGAATAGAAATGAATCAGTAGAATTGATTTTATTAGGAAAAGAAGAATTGAATTCTTCTTATAAACCAGGTGACTTCGCAGCAGTTCCCAATGCGAAAACAAAATTTTTTCGAACCTTTTTACCTTGGCAATTGGTTCGGTTTTTATGGATTAATGTACGTATGATGATAATGATCTTTAAATCCCATCGCTGATACGGGATAGACTGGCGATTTTAGTTTTTCCATGCGCAAGGGATAGTAGCGGAAATCCTTCCCGTAGGGAAGATTGCAGCGGATAGCCCGACCACCTGGCGAATGCTAGGTGGATGCGCCCAGGAAAAGTTTTCATAAGGTTTTTTTTTGTTGTCTGATCTATGTTTTTTTGTAGCAATGAGCCAAAGATTATTATGGCATCATTTTCTAAAAAAGACTATTGGATTATTGGCTCTCTTCTTTTTTTAAGTTTAGTTCCTGGCATTGCAGGTGTCATTCGGTTTCTTCAGGTGACAACTGGGAATGGTTATACTGTTGAAAACCAAAGATTTTTCAACGATCCCATTCCTGTTCTATCGCATATCGTTGCTGTGATTTTTTTTAGTATTCTGGGAGCCTTTCAGTTTTCCCCAGGATTTCGAAAGAAACATATTGTTTGGCATCGGATTTCAGGAAGGTTTCTTGTTTGTATGGGCCTTTTTTCTGCACTCTCTGGACTATGGCTTACCCTTGTTTATCCTAGAGTTCCAACGGATGGGGATTGGTTGTTCGGCATTCGTATGGTAGTTGGGTTATGGATGACATTATGTTTGTTACTTGCCTTTATTTTTATCCTACAAAAGAAGATCACTCTGCATAGTCATTGGATGATTCGTGGTTATGCGATTGGAATGGGTGCAGGTACACAAGTATTTACCCATTTGCCTTGGTTTATTTTTGTAGGAGGAGAACCATCTGGAATTCCAAGAGATTTGATGATGGGTGCAGGTTGGTTGATCAATTTTTTATTTGCAGAATGGATTTTGAGGAAAAGAAAACAGTGAATAAAATGTTTTCTTTTATTCCTAAAGATTGTAAAATCACAAAAGAGTTCGGAATAAAAAACTTAACTCTATAGAATTGGTTAAAACAGAAAAATGCTGAGTATCATTATCCCGACAGACGATGGAGGAAATACTTTATTTCATTATTCCTTAATGGGTTTTTGGAATCACCCAGAAGTAGAAATCATTCAAGTGAGTCATTTAGAGGCACCTTCTCGGGCAGAAAGGTTAAGTATCGGATTTCACAAATCTAAGGGAGATTTGATTCTTTTTCATCATCCAAGAACTCAACTTCCCAAAGAGGCAATCGATCACCTAATTAAACTAAGTTGCCAGAAAGAAAAAAAAGATGTTTGGGGTGGATTCACTCATCAATTTGATCGGCCGCATTTTCTTCTTAATTTTATTTCCTGGTATTCTAACTTGATCCGACTGAAATACAAGGGGATTGTTTATCTGGATCATTGTGTTTTTTTTGATAGGCAACTTTGGACTTCGGATCTGAGTCTTAAATATATCTTTGAGGATACTGAACTTAGCCAAAAATTTCGCAAAGTATCTTGGCCTGTTCTTTTGCCCTACCAAGCGTTAACATCGGCTCATCGGTTTGATAAAAATGGGATCATTAAACAGTCGGTACTCAATCAATTGCTAAAGTTAGGTTATTTTTTGCATTTACCATCCTCGTTACTTTTTTCGCTCTACCAAAAATAAATATCTTTTTGTAAAGATGGGGATAGGTTCTTCCTGCAGATTCGCTATTCTTGTTTTTAAAAGTGAAAATTCCGTTTAAAGTATGTTCCCATTTTGCAATATAATAGACTTGCATTTTCCATTTGCAGATACGAAAATTGAGTCTCCAGAAATAACCTCAAAACATTGTTTTTACAAAAGGAACAAAATTAATATGAAACCTTACATCTTCACTCTGATTCTATTTTTTAGCTTACCTTTGTTAGCGGAAACAAAATCCATTTATGAAGTTTGTCAGCCGGAAATTGCGACTTATTGTCAGGGAATTAAACCTACAAAAGCTAGAATTTTGCAATGTTTAAAAGAACGGGGGAAAAATCTTTCGGAAGCCTGTGAAATTGGCCAAAATGCACTTTCAGAAACTATGAAAAATAAGTCACAAGGGTTTTGTAAAGAAGATGTGAGTGAATATTGTCGTTGGATCATTCCCGGTGGTGGCCGCATTTTAAAATGTTTGTTTCAAAATGAATCTAAGATCTCGAATCAATGTAAGGTTGTTTTGAATGAGATTTGAAATGCGTTAGGGTTCGGTCTGTCGAGGGGGAGCGAAGCGGACCTCGTAAGAGCTCGGCCCATTTGATCGTGAGATGATGAATTGTCGATTGATTGGGAACGCACAAGAAGGAATTTTACATTATTCTCTACTTTATTTCTTTTTGTATGATCCGAAATCATCAATTTCAATCGGTCATAGTCAAAATGAGTGAGACAAATTTTGTTTTGTGTATTCATTTTTTATTCTCCCTTAAATTTGCGTAAACCTTTGGACTATTTAATTTAACTTTGTGTTGTCAATAAGGATTGTTTCTACTTTGGGTGTCCTCGTTTAGATATTATTTGACAATAAAACCGAATAATTTATTGTTGCTATAGCAACATATGGCGGATTCTTTTGATTTAGAAAATTCTTATGCCTATTTGATTTACAGGACAGTCCGAGCCTTAAGAAGACAGTTTATGCGGTTGGCTTCGGCAAACGGATTGGATTTATTTCCGGAGCAGTGGTTTGTTCTTGTTCGGTTAATGAAACAACCTGGTTGTAGTCAATCGGATTTGGGAAGGGATTTTGATGATAGACCATCTATGGCAAGAGCTCTTCGGAATATGGAGGAAAAGGGTTGGATCAAAATACAGCCAGATCCTGAGGACGGGCGCAGAAATCAAGTATATCCAACGAAAAAGGGATCAGAAATCTACCAATTGATGGTAGGTGTTGTTACGGAAGAACGGAAACGAATGTTTAAGAAATTATCGGCGCAAGATTTTAAAACCTTTAAACGGATAATTGATCAAATTTATACGGAATCTATGGATTGATTTTTTTTGTATTTATTGTTGCTATAGCAACTAATTGGGAGGTTAGCAGTGAAAGAGATAGTTTTTGGATTTTTAGTGATATTAGGAGGAACAATGATCACAAACCAAATTAATGCACAAGGGAGTGAAGATTCTTTAAAAAAAGAGTTTATCGCTATTATGAAGAATATTGATGCGAGGAAAGTTTCCGAAGTGGAATCCAAATTTCATTCGGAGTATGCGGATAGTGTTTATATTAAAGGAAATGATTCTATATTCAGTTCCAATAAGACTAATTATATTCAATCGTTAAGAGAAGGAAAAATTGGTGGAGTGGAAAGAGACATCCATATCCATTCGATAGAATTTCTGGATCAGTTTGGATTTGTAAAAGCAGACTTGGAAAGTAAGGTTATGAAATTCCGATCGATGTATACTTTCTATTTCGATCAAGGAGAATGGAAAATTATCAAAGCAGTGATAGTTGCTGAAAAGAAATAGAATTGGAATCCAGTTTGGATTCAAGTTTCAATTTATAGGGTGGGTAATCTAGAGTTTGATTAACTCACCCTAACGGGAAAGTTAAGGAAGTAGAGTGGAAGAGGTGATCTCTTTATAACGAAAACAACTTTCTACATGGTCATTGACAAGCCCGCATGCTTGCATATGGGCATAGATGACAGTGCTACCAACAAACTTAAAACCGCGTTTGATTAGGTCTTTACTCAGTGCGTCGGATTCTTGTGTAGTTGCTGGGACCTCTTTTAAACTTTTTCGTTTGTTTTGAATGGGTTTGTGACCTACAAAACTCCAAATGTAAAAATCAAAAGAACCAAATTCTTTTTGTATTTCTAAAAACCGTTTTGCGTTGTTTACTGCAGCAAATACCTTCAAGCGATTCCGGACAATTGCTGGGTTAAGTAAGATGGTTTCTAATTTTTTATCAGTGAATTTTGCTACCTTCGCGGGATCAAAGTTTGCAAATACTTTTCTATAACCTTCCCGTTTTTTTAAAATTGTCGACCAACTGAGACCGGCCTGAGCACCTTCTAGAATCAAAAATTCAAAATGAGTTTGGTCATCATGAACGGGAACTCCCCATTCTTCATCATGGTATTGGATGTATTGGTCAAATTTTAAACACCAGGAACAACGTTCCTTTTCAGTATGCATTTTCATTTCATCGGAGTCCATTTTGCAAAAGAGTGTTTTGTATTAAACATAGAATTATGTTATCTCGTAATTCCCTGTTTTGTTTTCAAACCACTTAAAAATGTTTCGATAGCCGAGTCTCTTTCTTTTAGTTTGTCAAAGAGAATCCCGTAATGATTTGTTTTGATTTCGATCCCTCTAGATTTAGGAATTCGTTCCAACATAGATTCAAATGATTCTTTTGGCAATAAATCATCTTTGGGAAATAAATTCATTTCTGTCGCACGAAGGATGAGGGTAGGGGTTTGTATTCTTTCAAACTCTATGAATTTGTTTTCTTTGATTTTTGAAATCACTCTTTTGGGATCTTTTATTAAATATTTTAATATATTTGAAAAATGCATAGAACCTCCCATCTCTTTTAGCTCCTCCTCCATAACAAAGCCAGGCATATGACATACATAACCATCTTTTGATTTGTGCAATTCTAATCGAAAGTATTCTTCTATTTCTTTTGACCAACGAGGCACTAGAGGAGAGTTCTGGATTAGTTGTAAATATTCGAATACAGTTGGATAAGTGATATCCAATCTCTCGAAGGATTGTTTTAATACTTTCAAAACTTGGATTCTTTTGGAAAGAGAGAGAAGGCCTCCGCCATCCATAAGAATCATCGCTTTGGCAACTTCTGGATAAACAATTGTATAACGTAGAGCAATCATACATCCAAAAGAATGTGCAAAAAAAATTGGATTTTTGATTTTATAATGAGATAGAATTCCGTGTAAATCGTTAATATGGTTTTGAATCCCATAACCAGAATTTGGTTTTTCGGAGTTTCCTCTGCCTCGTAAATCATAAGACAAAACCTTGTATCCTAATCGGTTTAGTCGTTTTGCTAAAGGTTTCATTGAATGTAAGTTTCCTGACAATCCATGCAGACAAACGATTGTTTGTTTTTCCCCAGGCCAAATACCGATTCGGATTTGAATGCCATTCGTTGTAATGGATTCTTCTTTGTATTTTTTTGCTTTGGTTTTGGCTGTAGATAGAGTCATGAGATAAACTTGAAAATATTCGAATCCTAAAGTAAATGAAATTTGAGAATATTTTTTATCTTTATGTAACTTTCTATAACTCTTATCGTAAGATTTCTACCAAACCATTTTTTTCGTCATGAAATTGTAATATAAATTAACTAAATAGAATTTCTCCAAAAGGATTCCATTTGAGATTGTGAAATCTGTTGGCCCCAACCAATTTCGGTTCTTGGTTTTTGATCATGTTAATAGGATTTATAGGTTAATATTTGATGCTTAGAGGAATGAAACGTCTCAATCGGTATGAAAATAGAATACTGAAGATTGTAAAGTTAGGTGGTAAATTAGTTCGATTTAAACAGTTTGGTTTTTCCACAAGGACAAAAGAAGGTTTCCGCTTCCCCATTTATATTTTAGAAATTGGAAAAGAAAAGGCAATCAAACAAAACCTAGCCGGATTAGTTGCGGGAGTCCATGGGTTAGAGACGATAGGAATTCGTGTTTTATTGGATTTTTTGGATGATCTTTTTGCTCGAAAAACTTCTGATTTATACAGAGAGATAAAAGCTGGGGAACTGGGAATCGTTTGTATCCCCATTCTTAATCCTGGTGGTGTGGCAATGAAACGTCGGTCAAACCCCGGTGGAGTAGATCTCATGCGAAATTCTGGAGTAGAGGCAGTGAAGGCTCCTTTCTTTTTCGGTGGTCATAAAATCTCTAATGTATTTCCGTATTATAGAGGCAATGTTTTACAGGCAGAATCTAAAGTTTTAGATCGATTTTACACCAAATACTTGCTAGCTGCTGAAAATTCTATGATTCCCGTTATCGATATTCATTCTGGATTTGGTGCAGTAGATCATGTTTGGTGGCCTTACGCCGGAACCCATGAACAGTGCGCAGATGAATCTTTGTTTCAGAAAATCGCAAACCATTTAACAACAAAATTTAATCACATTTTATATAAATTTGGTCCTCAAAGTGAAACCTATACAACGCATGGTGACCTATGGGATAGATTGTATAATCAGTATCAAAAAATTAAGATACACTCGAATTCTGATAGATCAAGATTTCTTCCACTAACATTAGAAATTGGAACTTGGTCAGATATTCAACTGGATCCGTGGAAGGTGTTTCGGAAACGTGGAATTTTTAATCCGGCTAGGGAGTCAAAACAAGAATTGATCATTAGCCATCGAAAATTTCTGACAGATGTTTTGCGATTAGCAAAAATGGAACCAACAGATTTGGATTAAAGTTCATTTTGCAAGTTAAACTTGGGAAACTATTTAATTTCCCTTCCGAGGAATTTTCCTTTCCCTAACAAATATTGAATTGCTCGAGTTACGTTTTCTTTTTTAGATTCTTCTGATTTCAATCCAGAGATATATCTCATCAATTCGTTTTGGAGTGAGGGACTTAAACTTTCGAACTTAGCTTTTGCTTTTTTATTTTGATTGAGTGCTCGTTTAAGTTCCGTTGATACGGGATTTATTTTTTCGGCAGGATTAAATTTGATTTCGAAATTTGCTCGGTCGCCGACATCTTTATTTGCTGCCTTTCTCATCGGAGTGTTTAAATACAAACGCCAATACCCATTATATTTAACGAGTGTTTGTGTAAATGCAAACCCGTCCATTTTAAGGTGAACTCGGATTTTACCTTTGTTTGTTCCTGACTGAAGCATTAATGATTGTAAAACGGGATCGGGTACAAATACGAATGGGTTAATCCCTATGATTTCAATTTTTGCAGAAAATGATAAAAATGGAAAATCTAACATCCATTTTTTGTATGGACCGGATCATGGACTGATCAATCATTTTTTTCCCTGATAAATGGAATCTTAGTGATTCGGGATTTTTATGTTCCATTTTTTATAAATAATCACTTTACCATAAAAAAAATCCTGTTATAGTTTGTCCCCTGGGAATATCCGGGTTATGCTGGTTCAGTCAATATATGTATCAAATAAGTGAAGTTTTGAATCTTATTTTTGACAGTGTAGGGTTGTTGATCACCTTACGATTACTTTGGTCAGGGTTAATCCCAAGATTTTACTTTTTGATTCTAGGCTTTTTTTGCGTATGGCTCAGTAATATTTTCACAGTTGTCGAGGGATTTTATTTCCCTGATTTTTTTAATGTTTTGGAGCATTCATTTTATTTTATTTCTTCCCTTCTTTTTATCGTAAGTTTGAAAAAAGAAATTTTGGTGTCGCTACGTTAGAATGACCATAATAGCACTACTCAATCTTTTCTCTCTTTTTATTTACCTAATCGCTATTTTTACCATTGTCCAAAGTTTAATTCGTAATCCCTCCTATCGCGGAGAAGGAATGTTCGTATTGATACTTGCCATCATCCCTTGTTATGTGAGCATCTCTAATGTATTTGAACATGGATATGCGATTGATTATTTTGATGAGTATGAAGGTTTTTTCAAAGATCTTTACGCTATGTTTTTTCTTATATTTTTGTATGTTCATTCTGTAAAAAAGGAACAAAGTCAGCGAATTGAACATGAGAGGCAAATCAAATCTGATTTAAAATTGAAATCGAAACTGCTCACAGAAATCCACCATAGAGTAAATAATAATTTACAAATCATCTCCGGTCTTTTGGCGATGCAGGTAGAGTCAGAGAATGATCTTAAGTTAACTACTTCTTTGGGTTTGATTCAAAATCGAATTATGGCAATCGCTTCGGTTCACAAAATTATCTATGGATCGCCAAACTTATTGTATGTCGATTTGAATCTTATTTTTAATTCTATATTAGGTAATTTGAAAGTAACCTATTTAAATGAAAAAAATAATATCGAGTTGCACGAATTAATTGAAGAAGGTTTGGAAATGGATTTGGATAGAGCCATTCCAATGGGTTTAATTTTAAATGAACTAGTTTCTAATTCTTTTCGCCATGCTTTTATGAATCGAAATCATGGAAAAATCGAAGTTAGTTTGGGAAGTGTGGATGACCAATTTATCCTTGTGGTGAGAGACGATGGTCTAGGTATTGATAATGGATTTTTTGATGGAAAAGGAATCGGCCTTACATTAGTCAAAAATTTAGTGAAACAATTACGGGGAACTATAGATATCGAAAAAACTAATGGCACGAATTTCGAAATCCGATTCCCTATTCGGAACGAAAATCCAATTCAAATATAATGAATTGGATTTTTTCTTAGAATCAAATTTTCCTTATTTAAGGGACTATTACTTTAGTGGTCAAATAGGTATCTCTAAATCCTCCTGGTCCCTCTTGAACAAGATAGGATGACAAAACAACACATGCATTGTTATAAGTTGTAACATCAAACGTTCTTGGGTCTGTTTGGTAGGCACCAATTCCGATGGGTGAAAAATGTTCGATATAGGCAAAACTTGCAGGCCCGCTACCACCACTTACTGTGGAGCTGGTAGAATCTAAGTATAAATATTCTTCAGTGGTAGTTCCAACCGATGTTTTTGCTATATATTCCATTTGATTACCAACTAAATCGACAACCAAACAATGTGTCGCACAGTTTCCTATGGTAGTAGGTGCGTTCACACTACCAACGCACGGCGATGCGGGCGGTGGTGGCGGAACAGTGTCAATACTTCGATTTCCTTTTGCGTCATCGGTAGAACCCACTACGATAATTTTATATGATGCGTTTACCTCAGGGGTCATAAAATAGAAGTACCCGACATATTCATCATAAAAGCTCACCTTAATATAATTTATCACATTATAATTGTCTGCAGCAAGACTAATTATATTTGGCCTACCAAGATATGCATCTAATCGTTTGAAGGCGGATAGGTCGGAACCAACTTGAAATTTGACCCGGATGATTTGGTATTCCGTTGGAATTCCACCACTATAAAAAATAGAACGTACGGTTTCGTAACTTATGTTTGGTAAAGTGATGGCGTTTGGTGGGATGGCTGGTGCAGTTGGTGGCGTAGATGTAATTTCTCGAATGGATATGATTTTCCCTTCCTTTTTTAAAGTGAGAAAGAATTTGAATCTTTTTGTGTAATCAGAATAAGAGAATACGATGGAGTTGGTTTTGAATGAGTCCTCGATTTGTGTGATCTGGCCTGAAACAATTCCTGTTTTCGAATTGTAAGAAATCTCATTTGGATTTCCCATATATGCTTCTATCGTTTCTGAATCTTCTTTCGTAGTTTTTAATTTATATTGCAGCACAATGTCTTGGAATTGGAAGTTCCCATCTTTTCTGTAATAAGTAGTAGATTGTAGCGATTCGAATTTGTCCTCAAGGGTTGGGTTGGCAGGAGCTCCGAGGAAACTCAAAAGAGCAAGTGCGGGCATATGGTTTTCGGTAGACTGACCGTTACACGAGATTTGAAAGAGTAAGAAAATCGAAATCAAAAATAAATAAAAAAAACGCATTCAATCCTATTAACAATTAGAGGAAAAAATTCATTCACATTTTTAAAATAATTCCTGTTTTTGTGTCTCATTTGTTAATGAGAACATTAGAATATAAAAAAATTGTTATCTGTGTCGTGGAATCAATGATTCTGCTAGAATGATTCATGAATAACACTACAAACTTAGTTCTAATAGGAACAGATTGAAAGTCTGTCTTCTTTATAGGTTTAGGATTTCGCCTAACTCTTTGATGCAATGCGTTGCAGAATCTCTGAATGGGAAATGTCCTGCCGGGTCAATGTAAATGGTGTCCACACCGGCAGCAGTTCCCGCATCTAAATCAAAAACATAATCACCAATCATTACAGTCTCTTTTGGATTTGCTTTCCAGAGATCCATCAACCGAAAGATCCCTTCGGGATTTGGTTTAGGTAAGGCCCGTTCCCTACAAAAAATAAAATTAGACTGAAAATAATCGATTAAACCCGCTGCTTTCAAAGTCTCAATGGAGTTGGAAAAACTATTTCTTGTTAGGATTCCTAAGTTGTTCGTTTGGGTTTTGATCTCTCGTAACAATTCAGTACTTCCCGGCGATGGGATTGATAACTTTGCAATTTTATGTTCGATTACACCAAGTTGGATGTGTTTCTTTTCCGCCTCTTCTTTCGAGAGTTTGGATAGGGAAGTAAGTATATCTGTATCTAAAGGAAGTTCTAATTCTCTTTTAATTGCATCAAAGTCATGATTGGCAATCGTTAAGGTTCCATCCATATCAAAGATCCAGTTCTTTTTCGTTTTGAAAAAACTCATTGATTGATTCCTTTATAATTCATTTTTTGAGTTTATATTTCTAAAATAAAATTCTTCCTCGTCGGGAAGTTTTATGAAAAGAGGTTTTGGTTCTAGTATTTTAATTCGTTTCTGGAGGGAAAATTCATGTTTTCCTGGAATGGATAAAGATGCCAACCACTGAGATAAAGTCTGTCTTGTATAAATTCCGCATAATGGTTCTAAGCCGGTCTTTGACTCATAAAAGATTCCGGATACCGGTTCTAGTTTCTCTTGGAAAGTATCTAACAATCTTTGGATGGTTCTTTCTTCGATATAAGGTATATCAATTGGCAATACATAGATAAAATCATTCAACAGATTGTGTTCTTTTAGATAGATATAAGAAGAGAGAATTCCTTTTAGGGGACCTGCAATGGGAAGGTCCTGATCGCTAATGAGTGCAGTTTTTTGTATGAATATTGAGTAAGGTTCTGCTTGTTCGTTTCGAAGCGAAACAAAAATAGAATTACTTAAATGATTTAGTTTTTCTAAAATCTGACCTAGGAAATGAGAGTTATTGCCGATCGGGACAAATCCTTTGTCTTCTCCCATTCGTACACTTTTTCCTCCAGCGAGAAGAACAAAGGTAGGATCAGTGGTTGTGGGTGTCATCCACACAGCCTTGTGACCATTCTGAACTTCCATCCACATAGTATTCCTTTTTCCAAATAGGAACTTCGTGTTTGACTCGATCAATGATATACCGATTTGCTTTGTACGCCTCGTCTCTGTGGACGGCACCAGTATTAACGATCACTGCCACTTCCCCTAAGAGAAGTTTGCCAAGTCGATGGATACAATCGGCGAATTGTAAGTCCCATTTTTTGAATGCATCGGTGATGATGGCTGCAATCATTTGGTTGGCCATTTCGGAATAAGCTTCATATTCTAAATGAGTGACTTGTCTTCCGTCATTGATGTCGCGTACGATACCTGCAAAGAGTACATACCCACCCATACTAGGAAGTGGTGGAAATTGTGAGGGAAGCTCTAATTTGGTTTCTGTAATATGTTTGTATTGTGTATTGGGTTCCATTTAACCACCGCTTGATGGAGGAAGGATTGCAACAACGGCCCCGTCGACGATAGGATCAGAGTCTTTGGCAATGGTTTGGTTGATTGAAATGCGACTGATTTTGATTAAGTTCGTAGCATCTGGATTGCGTAGGTGAAGATACATTTTTAAATCGGAAACAGTTTTGATTCCATCTAAAATCAGCTCCTGTTTGGACGGAAAAAAATCCTTTAGGGCAGCAAACGATAACAATTGGATTTTCATTTATCCTCCAATAAATTTCATAGAAAGCTCTGAACCAGTAAAATGCATTTTTTTTGTATCCATCGCCTTCTGCAAAACAAATGGTACTTCAGAAGGATCCGAAGGAAGATCAAAGGATGTCTGGTCACTTAAACATCCATAAATTCTACCAAGAGAGTCCATACGTAGGCGATTACAACCTTCACAAAATGGTTCTGTATGATTGGCAATGATTCCAAATATAAAACCTTCGTCTGTGATGTGATAGGTGGCAGTGGAATCCGGAGCTGTCGGGTAAGGTTGAATGTTGTAACGGCTTTGAATGATGTTACGAATTTCTTCTGCCGAAAAAAAACATTCGGAATGTTCCTCTTGCAGAGGACCCATTTTCATGAATTCCAAAAATCGAATCGGTATTGTATTTTCTCCCGACCATTGTAAAAGATCGAGAATTTCCGATTCATTGTAACCTTTTAAGACAGTACAATTGACTTTTACTTCCAATCCTAATCTTTTTGCTTCTAAAATTCGTTTCAACAAACGTTCGACGGGAAGTTTGCGATCACTGAGTTTTTCAAATCCTCTTTGCGAAAAACTGTCTAGAGAAAAATTCATCCTCGTGAGCCCTGCCTGTTTCATTTTTGGGATCAGTCCATCTTCAAAAAATCCGTTGGAGGTAATGGCAATATCATTTATATTTATCTCTCTCAATTTCTGAATTAAAACTACTAAGTCTTTATGAAGTGTAGGTTCTCCTCCTGTTAGGTGGACTTCTTTTAATTGGATATGAGATGTGAGGGCTTTGATTTTGGATTCTAAAAGTTCAGGACTTAAGTAATGAATTTTTGGATAGAAGTTAGGAAGGTCAGGTTTGTTTTTGGGAGCACAATAAACGCAAGCAAAACTACAATGAGATAGAATACTTACTCGAAGCACTTCAAATTTTCTAGTATGCGCATTCACCTTAAGGTCGAGTTTAATCTAGATTTCTTACTTGAAAACAAAAATAGGAAGTCGGATTCGGTTATTGAACTATTTTAATGAGTGTTTAATTTCTCCTTGATCGCCTTAAATCTTTAATTCTTCTTTCATTTATGGGTACAGAAGAGGAATCATTCTTCCAACGCCAAGTCCAAGTTCCTGAAATTGGCTCTATCGGTCAAAAAAAATGGCGAGACTCCTCGGTCCTTGTCATAGGCCTTGGGGGACTCGGATGTCCTGCCGCCTTGCAACTCGCCCTCGGAGGAATTGGTCGCATTGGTTTGGTTGATTTTGATATTGTGGAGATTTCAAACCTCCACCGCCAAACTTTGTTTACATTTCGTGATCTTGGTTTACCCAAAATAGAAGTGGTTTCTCGGGTTTTGTTGGAACATTGTCCTTGGCTGCAAGTAGATTGTTTTTCAGAACTGCTTTCGGAAGATACAAAACCTGATCTCTTCAATGGATGGGATCTTGTTTTGGATTGTACGGACACCATTACATCGAAGTATCTCATCAATGATTTCTGTATTCAAAAATTGATTCCTTTGGTGACGGCCTCTGTATTTCGAACGAGTGCTCAGTTTGCCATCTTTTCCGGGAAAGGACGACCATGTTACCGTTGTTTGTTTCCAGATTTAAAAGAAGGGGATACTTTGAATTGTAGTATGGGTGGTGTTCTTGGAGTACAAACCGCACTTGCCGGAACTTATCAATCTTCTTTGGCCATGCAGTATCTCTTAGATCCAAAATCGACAGACCTATCTTCGGTATACTTTATGGAATGGAATCCGCCCATGTTATACCAATCTAAAATAGATGCGAATGTGAATTGTCCCACTTGCGGGCAGGGAAAAAAAGAATCCCACACAGATTTACATGTGAAGGAAATATATCCAAGCGAATTCATTGCGTATAAGAATAAAGGAAATACTCTTCTTATCGATGTCAGAGAAAATGAAGAAACCGATTCGAATCCAATTTCCGATACTTTTTTGTTGCCTCTATCGGAATTGGAAAGAGGTTATCTTCCTCTTTTCGATAGAGATCTAACCCTTGTTTGTATTTGCGAAACAGGGGCCCGATCTAAAAAAGCATTAGCTTACTTACAAATGACAAACCAGGTTTATTCACTCATTGGAGGAAGGAGAGCCTACATCCAATACTTGAAAAACCAAGCTCCCCTTTAGGCCGGTTGTTTTTTGATTGATACTTTGATTCCACTAAAGGCAGCATTTCCTGAAAATGCATCGATGGCCTGGTCATCGGTAAGATCGTTGATACTGACTCCTGAAAATTCGGTGGCTACCTTTTGATTGGTTCCACCACGATTGTGTCCAAATCCATGAGGAATGCTCACAACACCTTGCATCAGTTCTTCGGTAATCTCAACCGGGATTTGAATTTTACCAACGGAAGATTCTACAATGACTTCTTCCTCATTGAGAATTCCCAAATGGTTGGCATCACTGGGATGGATCATCACTGTACAACGTGGTTTTCCTGTCATGAGTTTTGGGAGATTGTGCATCCAGGAATTATTACTTCGTAAATGCCTTCTTCCTATGAGTAAAAATTGCGATTTGTCAGAGGTAAATTTTTCCCATTCCAAAAACTTACTTTTAAGACGCGGTAAATCTTCTTTTAAAATCTCTGGGAAAAGATGGATCCTTTTGTCTTCGGTATACAAACGTTCTGGAAAACTGGGCTGTAATGGTCCTAAGTCCACACCATGGGGACTGTTTTTTAAAAGTTCCAAACTCATCTCTCGATTATGAGGCCCTTTGGATCCATACGGTCCTGATTTGAGTGCATGGTCAATGATACTAGCAGGTGTTAGTTTTGTTTTGACTAGTTCTTTGGGGAGTTCTTTATTAGCCCTTGTTAGTTCCAAACGTTTGGTTAAGTCAGTAAATATTTCCCAGTCGTGTAACATCCCTGGTTCTGGAGTAAAGAGTGGTTGGTTGTATCTTGCCGTATTTCTAACTGCAAAAACATTAAAAATCAAATCATAATGGTCATGTTCTAAAGCAGAAGTCGGAGGTAAAATATAGTGCGCATGTTTTGTGGTTTCGTTCAAATAAAAGTCAACACTTACCATAAAATCCAAACTAGATAATGCTTTATCAAGCTTAGTTCCGTTAGGTGTTGATAAAACAGGGTTCCCTGCCGAAGTGAATAAGGCACGAATTTTTCCTTCCCCTTCGGTAAGAATTTCTTCAGCGAGTGCCGCCACAGGAAGTTCGTCACTGAATTCAGGAAGTTTACGAACTCTTGACTGGTAGGAATTAAAACTTCCCGGAGAGGAACGCATCACAGATCCTTCACCCACCAAGTCAACGGCAGGGAGTGTGAACATGGCACCACCTCTTTTGTCTAAATTTCCAGTGACAATATTGATGACGTTGATGAGCCACTGGCAAACCGCTCCGAATTCTTGTGTGGAAACACCGACCCTTCCGTAACAAACCGCTGATGGTGCATTCGCAAATTCGAATGCGATTCTTTCGATCGTTTCTTTGGAAACACCTGTGATTTGGGAGACTCTTTCAGGGCTGTATTCTTTAGTGATCGTTTGGAAGGATAACAGGTCATCCTTTCGAATCAGTTCATTTGGTTTGGTCAGATCTTTTTCAAAAAGAACATGGAGAATTGAAAGAAGGAAATAGGCATCGGTTCCTGGTTTAATAAATATGTGTTCGTTTGCATGGTCTGCGGTTTCTGATTTACGTGGATCCACCACCACATACTTTCCACCGCGATCTTGAATGGCTTTTAATCGTTTTTTGACATCGGGGACACTCATTAAACTTCCATTAGATGCAAATGGGTTCCCACCTAAAATTAGAAAAAAATCGGTATGATCAATATCTGGGATGGGGACTAGGAGTTGGTGGCCAAACATTAAGTAAGAAAGTAATTGGTGGGGCAACTGGTCTACTGACGTGGCGGAGAAGTTATTTTTGGTTTTGAGTCTACTGGCAAATCTTTGACCGAGTAACATAGATCCGTAGTTGTGAACCGTCGGGTTTCCATTGTAGATGGCAACCGAATCGTTTCCATAAGTGGTTTGAATTTTTACAAGTTGGGTAGCGATGTCGGTGAGGGCATCCACCCAAGAAACAGTTTCCCATCCATTCTTTGTTTTTTTCTGCGGGAATTTGATACGATCGGGGTCTTCGTAAAGGCTTTTTAGTTCGGGTCCTTTGGGACAAATATGGCCTCGGCTAAATTTGTCTTCTGGGTCTCCTTTAAATCCTTGGATGGAGCCATCTTTCAATTCGATTTGTAGTCCACACATTGCCTCGCACAAACTGCAAGACCGGTAATGAATTTGGTCCATAACTCTCTCCTAAAACTGAAATTTTAGAAGAAAGTTTTTCTTTAGACAAGTTTAAAATGAATCAATTTTTCTAAAAAAAAATCGACTCTTTCGACGTTCTATGTTGCAGAAACTAAAGTGGGCTTCTTCTCACCAGCTGGTAGAATTTGGTTCATTTCATCCCCCACTTCCTTTTCTTCTTCCGTTGAAAATCTTACAAGAAGAGTAAAGAAGGACGCAACGGTCACTGTGATCCCAATGATAAGAAGTGCGTTTTGGTAAGTTAAGTCCCCTCGGAATAAAAATCCCGCAGACACTGCTCCCGCATTTCCGCCAGCTCCGACAATTCCAGATACTGCACCAATTGCTTTTTTGTTAATGAAAGGAACAACAGAGAAAGTGGCTCCTTCTGACATTTGCACAAACAAACTAAAGACGATCATAGAGGAAATAGCGAGGATGAGAGAACTCATTTGTGAAAATAAAATCAAACAAAGTCCTTCCCCTGCAAGCACTGCTGCCAACCAAACAACTCTTCCGCGAAGACCCCATTTGATTCCGAACTTATCACCAAAAGCACCACCGAGTGTTCTTGCAAATAAGTTCATGAGTCCAAAAAGTCCAGCAATGAGTCCTGCAGTGGCAGGAGAAAGTTTGAACTGGTCAACATAATACAAGGCGGCAATGTTATTGATGGTAAGTTCAATTCCAAAACAAGCACCGTAGGCAAGAAAAAGTAACCATACTCTTGGATCTTTGATCACGAGTAAGAAGTTACTCAGTGAATTTTTCTTTCCCCCTTGGAAGGTAGGATAAGTTTCTTTAATGTCTTTAAAATTTCCACCAGGAGTGTCTTGAGTTCCGAAGTAATAAATGATTCCCATGATAAACAAGGCAGCCCCAGGAACCACCATGGCAAGTCTCCAAGAAACTCCCGTAGTAAATCCGAAAGCTACAAAAAATCCGAATAGAATAGGCATCAACATTTGAGTCACACCACCACCTAAGTTACCCCATCCCGCAGTGGTTGCATTAGCAGTACCAATGATGTTTGGTGCAAACATAACAGAAGTATGATATTGAGTGATCACAAAAGAAGCACCGATGGCACCAATGGCCAATCGTAATAATAGAAAGGAAAGATAACTATCTGCAAGACCAATACACATAACAGGGATTGATCCTAAAGTTAAAAGGAAAGTATAGGCAATCCGTGGTCCAATTTTGTCGCACAACCAACCGATAAATAGTCGCATAAAGATGGTTATGGCGACAGAGGCAATGATGATGTTTCCAATTTGAGCTTTTGTTAAAGAAAGTTCTTCTCTAACATAAACCATAAGGGGAGCGATACCAAACCATCCAAAAAAACATAGAAAAAATGCAATCCATGTTAGGTGAAAGGTGCGCATCTGGGGTGTTGCCAGGCTGAATAATTCGATTTTAGTTGCTTTCGCATGAGGTGTAATGGTCACGGTGAGTGTACTCCTAATGCTGATAAACAGTGCAAAAAGTGTACCAGAGCACGAAATGACTTAAAATGCGTTAAAACGCCCTAAAACTGAACTTTACGCTTATGGTTTTCCCTGTTGTAGAATATGTACTACAATCCGGCAATTTTTTGACCAAAAAGCGTATCATCTGCGTACCATTTATACAGAATTTCTGAAGAATGTGATCACCAAGGCAAAAATTCGATCATATCCCCTTGTTGGATTTGAGAAAGGTCGCTTGGAAAGATTGCAAGCCCATCCGAGAAAATGCCGGCACGGATATCCCCGCTTCCATTGAATGCAAGTGGTGTGAGATAGGTTTTGTCTGCTGTTTCTAATCGGACTGGGAAAAATTCAGTAAGAGCACCTTTTTTTTGTTTGGTGGTGAAATAGGGAAGTTTATAAGAAGGAAGTTGGTTTTGTCCATAGGACTTTCTTAAAAAAGGTTCAAGAAAAATACGAGAACAGGTTTGTACACTAAATGGATTTCCTGGCATTCCAAATACAATGGTGTTTTTTCTCTTTCCGAACCATATTGGTTTTCCCGGTTTGATGGATGTTTTATGAAATACGAGTTCAACACCTAATCTTTGTAATATGGATGGAACGAGGTCCATACTTCCCATGGAAACACCCCCAGAAAGAATTAGAATGTCGGCCTCTAATCCTTTTTGGATTTGTTCGGTGATTTCTAATTCTAAATCGGGAACATGGGTCACGGACTCTGGTTGGATTTTGTACTTGGATAGAATGGAGGTGATGGTATAAGAATTGGAATCTCTGATTTGGTAGGGAAGGGGGGAAGTTTGGATGGAAACCACTTCATTTCCCGTAGAGATGATATGTACTTTGGGAGCTTTGATGACGGGAACCATTGCCTTTCCAAGACTTGCAAGGAGTGAGAATTCCGATGTTCCGATTTGACTTCCTTTGGGTAAAACCAATTGGTTGTTTTTTACGTCTTCTCCTTGTTTGGCGATATTTTGCCAAGATTTGACTTCTTTTAACGAAAACGAAACTTGTTTTTGTCCATTGAATTCGGTAAGGATTGCATCTTCAATTTTGATCACTAAATCAAAACCTTCGGGAACCGGGGCACCGGTCATGATCCGAATGGCCTTTTCGTTCGGTTCTAAATCCAGACTCATCCCCGCAGGAAGTTCTCTATGATAAGGATAAATTTGGTTTGGTGTGTAATCTCTCGAATTTAAAGCAAATCCATCCATCGCCGAACGATGAAAAGGTGGATAATCCCGATCTGCAACAATATCTTCGGCAAGCACACGTCCCAAGGTTTGGTCTAAAGATACAATTTCACTCGGATAAATTCGCACTTCCGATAAAATTTTTTCCAGAGCTTCTGAATAGGGAATCAATGTCCTTCTCCTCTCATCATTTTTTTGGCATGGAAGATCGCAGGTAAAATAGCAGTCATACTTTCTCTGGCTCCATTACTACTTCCAGGTACGGATACTACCAGGGACTTTCCGATCCTACCAGCTATGGAACGAGATAACATCGCAAAAGGAGTTCTATCTTGGCCAAAGGAACGCATCACCTCAGCCACACCGGGCAATTCCTGTTCTAACATTTGTTTTATGGTATCTGTTGTGTTGTCCCTAGGTCCAAGTCCTGTCCCACCGGTAGTCACAATCAGATCAATTTTTTCATTTGTCCAATTTGTTATGGTTTTTTGAATTTCTTTTGGCTCATCGGGAACAATTTTAATTTCTAAAACATCCACCCCTTCTTGGATGAGAAGTTCCGAGATGACTTTTCCCGATCCATCTTCTTTTTTTCCAGCAAAACAAGAATCGGAACAAACTAAAATTTTTGCATTGGATCCTTTTGCAAATTTGGAAATTTGTGCATCCGTTTTTCCTCCTTTTTTTTCTAGGAGTCGGATCGAAGAAATTTCTATTTCTTTATCAATCGGTTTTAGGAGATCATAAATCACAAGGGCCGCTACAGTAACTCCCGTTAGTGCTTCCATTTCAATTCCAGTTTTACCAATGGACTTGGCTTCTGTTTGGATGCGAATGGCATTTTTTTCTTCTAGGATTTCAAACTGGACTAAAAAAGAATCAATGGGAACCGGATGGCAGTGGGGGATGAGTTCAGAGGTTTTTTTAGATCCAAGAAGGGCGGCAGCCTTAGCTACACCAAAGAGATCCCCTTTTGGTAATGTGTTGGCTTTGACTCTTTCGATTGTCTCCGCCTTACAATACACATACCCTTCCGCTTCTGCATACCGAAGGGTGGTTCGTTTGCCTGTAATATCATTCATTCCTATCCCTTATCAGGGTGTGAGAATGGAAGAACAGCCATTTTTCAAATTTTCCATCTCACAATAGAAACGAACAATTTCTCCGATCACAAGAATGGCCGGGGATTTGACCTCGTTTTCTTCAATGATGGATTGGATGGAATTCAAATTTCCAGTAAAAACTCGTTCTGTATCCAGAGTTGCATTTTGAATGACTGCAATAGGAGTGTCATTTGCATTTCCGGCATCCAGGAGTTCGGAGACAATGAGACCAATCGAATTTAAGCCCATATAAACTACGATGGTTTTCCCAACACAGTTGAGGTTTTTAAAACCTTCCGAGTTGGCTCCATCCTTTTTGTGTCCTGATAGGAAAAGGATCTCTCTTGCATAGTCTCTATGGGTCAAAGGAAATCCTAAGGAAGACGCAACACCCGACGCGGTAGTGATGCCAGCAACGATCTCACATTGGATTCCTTCTGCAAGAAGCGCGGCAAACTCTTCTCCCACCCGTCCGAAGATGGATGGGTCGCCACCTTTTAACCTAACTACTGTCTTGAATTCGTTAGCCGCTTGGATGAGTTTGGAATTAATCTCGTCTTGCAAACAACTATGGACTCCGAGTCTTTTCCCCACATAAACCAGTTGGATTTTTTTTCTGCAAACACCAAGAATCCGTGGTGAAACCAAATCATCATAGAAAACAACATCTGCTTTCCGCAAGGTTTTCAGTGCTTTGACAGTTAAGAGTTCTGGATCACCCGGTCCAGCTCCTACCAAATACACCTTACCTTTGTTTGTTTGGTTACTTAAAAGATCCATAGAATTAACGATTAACCGTTGGTACTCGGAAGTGATGGATCCACTTCCAAATAAACAGATCCATTTTCCACAATCACAGGATAAAGGTTCACTTTGTAATTTTCACCGCTAAGACATTCCCCACTAGTGAGTGAATAATTTCTTTTATGAAGTGGGCACACTACTTTTGGATCACCATTGGTATCTCCGAGAAACCCACGAGACAATACCATATCTCCTGTATGAGGGCATGCATTGTCGCAGGCATACCATTCGTTCCGAGATTCAAAGTAGAAGATCGCAATTTGTTTTTCGCCCACTTTTGCTGTGACTCCACCTTCTTTTTCAAATTCAGAAACTGGACCTATGAATACTCGTTCTTTGTTTTTTGTATCTACTGACATTTTGTTTCTCCTGTTTATGAATTGACTAAATCTTTTTCTACCCAATCCACTGGGCGAATTTGACCACGTTCTTCGATGAATTTGATATTCGGATCTGTTTCATTACTGTTCACAAAATGTCTAAATTTCTTTTGTTTTTCCCTATCTTCCACAACATCTTTCCACTCACAGAGATAAGTGTTCACAAGAGCATTCATCTCTTCATCTAGTTGTGAGTTGATTCCGAGCCTGTCATTGATCACTACATCTTTTAAGTAATCAATTCCACCTTCCAATTGTTCTAACCAAGTAGAAGTTCTCATGAGTTTGTCTGCGGTTCTGATGTAAAACATCATATAACGGTCGATATACTTAATACAGGTGTCTTCATCTAGGTCTTCTGCAAAAAGAATTGCATGTTTAGGATTCACACCCCCGTTCCCACCAATATAGAGGTTCCAACCTCTTTCTGTTGCAATGATTCCAAAGTCTTTTCCGCGAGCTTCCGCACATTCACGAATGCAACCGGACACTCCGCACTTTAATTTATGAGGAGCACGAATCCCTTTGTATCGTTCTTCTAATTTGATGGCAAAGGATGTACTATCCTGTACTCCAAACCGGCACCAAGTGGAACCCACACAACTTTTGACCGTTCGCATAGACTTTCCATAAGCATGTCCACTTTCAAACCCAGACTCGATCAAATCCTTCCAAATGGCAGGGAGTTGGTCAATTCTTGCACCTAACAAGTCGATACGTTGGCCGCCAGTGATTTTGCAATAGAGATTGTATTTTTTGGCAACATCGCCGATCGCAATGAGTTTTTCTGGAGTGATCTCTCCTCCAGGGATTCTCGGAACCACAGAGTAGGTTCCTCCTCTTTGGATATTGGCTAAGTATTTGTCGTTAGTATCTTGGATTTCTCTATGTTTGAGAATGGGTTCATTCCATACACTCGCAAGGATGGATGCAACCGCTGGTTTACAAACTTCGCATCCGTTCCCACGGCCCACTTCTTTGATGACATCGGGGAAACTTTTAAGTGATTTGACTTTGATGACTTGAAACAGTTCTTTTCTAGAAAATTTGAAGTGTTCGCAGAGATGTTCTGTGACTACTTTCCCTTGGATTTTTAACTCTGCTTTGAGGATGGAGTTTACTTGTGGCAAACATCCCCCGCAACCACTACCGGCCTTCGAACAGTTCTTCAAACTAGTGATGTCGTAACATTCTTTTTCCCGAATGGCTTTTAGGATATCTCCTTTGGAAACATTATTACAAGAACAGATTTTTGCTTCATCTGGTAAAGCATCGGCCCCAAAAAGGTTTTCTGCAGAAACAGATCCTACAATCAAAGTTTCTGGTTCTTCTGGAAGTTCCATTTTATTTAAATAAAAGGAAAGTAGGTTTCCGTATGCTTTTGCATCCCCTACAAGGATTCCACCTAATAGGTATTTGCCGTCAGAGGAGATGACTAACTTTTTATAAACGCCACTTCTTGGGTTTTTAAAAACAATAGGAATGTGTTCCGATTGGCCGAGAGCATCTCCAAAAGAAGCTACTTCTACACCAATTAACTTTAGTTTTGTGGATAAATCAGATCCAATATAAACCTTTGGTTTACTCCCTGGGCTACATAAATTGAAGGCAAGGGTTTCTGCCATCTCATAACCCGGAGCTACAAGGCCATAAATAAAATTTCTATGTAAGGCAACTTCACCGATCGCATAAATCCCATACACATTGGTTCCCATACCATCATCTACGATGATACCACCACGTTCCCCAACAGCAATCCCTGCTTCTTTTGCTAGTTCATCTCTTGGACGAATTCCCGCAGAAACAATGAGCATATCAAACTGAAGACTACCACCATCTTTAAATTCAAAACCTTCGATTTTTTCTTCACCAAGGACTTTTTCAGTTTGTTTGTTTAAATGAATTTCAACACCAATCTCTTCTATTTTGGATTTTAAAATGGCAGCACCACCATCATCTAACTGCCTTGGCATAAGTCTTGGAGCAAACTCCACAACATGAGTTTCTTTACCTAAATCAACCAGTGCTTTCGCAGCTTCGAGTCCGAGTAGTCCACCACCCAGCACAGCAGCTTTTTTTACTTTTTTGCTGTATTCCATAGTTTGTTCTAAGTCTTCAATGGTTCTGTAAACAAAAACTCCTTCCTTATTTAAACCTTCCAGTGGAGGTACAAAAGGGGAGGAACCAGTGGCAAAAATTAGTTCATCGAACTCGAGTTCTGTGCCAAGATTGGTAACTAACTTTCGTTTGATGGTATCTATAGAGATCGCAGGTTCTGATAATAATAATTTGATTCCATTTGACCTATACCAATCGGGAGGACAAAGGTATAAGGAATCGGCAGACTTATCGGCAAAATATTCAGAAAGATGGACGCGGTCGTAGGCTCGTCTTGGTTCTTCTCCTAGGACTGTGATCTCAAATTTGTCTGTGCCACCGAACTCCACTAATTTTTCGCAAAACCTGTGGCCAACCATCCCGTTTCCTATCACGATTAACTTTCGCTTGATCATTTTGTTACCCTACCTGGCCCAAAAGTTTTCTGAAAAGAACCGCTAGAACGGTTCCAATCTTCCTACAATATGCACGAAGTGTACCTAACAGAGGCAGCTAGATTAAAAATACTACTGCTTTGGGGATATACTTAGGGAATAGAGTGGGTCCTTCTAAAAAAAATATTAATTTAGCTACAAAAAATGGGAAGCTGCCTACTTTTGGTGCACGAGTTTCCCAAGTCAGTCCTTTCCTTTTGAACTTTTTCTAATCCTTTCTGTTAGAAACTAACGGTTCTGTACGTTTTGTGTGCAGTTTTTTGCGAATATTTATTCGTGATTTTGCCAGTCTTAGTTTCAACCTGGGAAGATTTAATTCAAATCCCTATGGGAATAAGCATTTTTGTGAATATTTCAGCAATTGGCATAGTTATTGCTGACTATCTGTGTGCAGATTCAAGAAACCTATGCATCCACTTGTTCTTATTGTGGGGTTGGTTGTGGTGTTACCGTCCACAAAACTGGCCCGACAGAGATCTCTATTGAAGGGGACAAGGACCATCCAGCGAACAAGGGGCTTTTGTGTTCGAAAGGAATGAATTTGCATTATACGGTGATGGATAGGAGTGATCGTATCCTCTATCCTTCCTATAGAAAAGATAAAAATCTTCCGCTATCAAAAGTTAGTTGGGATAGTGCTCTTTCTGGGATTGCTGATAAATTCAAAAAATTGATTCAAACTCATGGCCCAGACTCTGTGGGATTCTATGTCTCTGGCCAACTCCTTACAGAAGAATACTATATTATCAATAAACTCATCAAAGGATTTATTGGTAGCAATAATATTGATACAAACTCAAGGCTTTGTATGAGTTCTGCTGTTGTGGGATACAAAATGGCTCTCGGTGAAGACAGTGTACCGATTGCTTATGAGGACATTGAACTTGCCGATTGTTTTCTCATTGCCGGAGCCAATCCCGCTTGGTGCCATCCCATTTTATTTCGTCGGATTGAAGCTCATAAAAAGAATAACCCTGAAGTAAAGATCATTGTAGTGGATCCAAGAAAGACGGATACTTGTGAGGATGCCGACTTACATTTACAAATTCATCCAGGAACCGATATTTATCTTTTCCATGCAATCGCAAAGGTTTTAATCCAAAACAATTGGATTGATTCTGAATTCATCCAATCTCATACAGAAGGGATTGACGAATTAAAAATACTCTTATCCAACTTTGACGTAGAATCAGCAGCGGTGATTTGCGGAGTTCCCGCAAGCGACATTCATTTGGCAGCATCTTACATTGGTCATGCGAAAGGTTTTTTATCCTTATGGGCCATGGGGCTGAACCAAAGTGTGGTGGGTGTTAACAAAAACTTAAGCCTTCTCAACTTATCTTTGTTAACCGGAAAAATTGGAAAACCAGGCAGTGGTCCTTTTTCCCTTACCGGTCAACCCAATGCTATGGGAGGACGGGAAGTCGGTGGACTTTCGAATTTGTTACCGGCTCATCGTGATTTGAGTAATGTAAATCATAGAGAAGAAGTAGCAAAGTTTTGGGGAGTGAAAACCGAAGTCATCCAAAGTAAACCTGGGTTTACGGCAGTGGAAATGTTTGAAAACCTTCGCACAGGAAAAATGAAGGCTGTTTGGATTATATGTACAAATCCAACCACAAGTTTACCTGATGCTCGGATGGTAGAACAAGGGTTACGTGCCGCTGAACTAGTTGTCGTACAAGATATATCTATGAATTCGTCCGCCATTCCTTATGCGGATTATGTTCTTCCTGCTGCCGGATGGGCCGAAAAACAAGGAACCATGACTAATTCTGATCGCCGTGTGACTTATCTTTCTAAGATCATAGATCCTCCTGGTGAGGCACTCGCGGATACTCTGATCATTCAGAAGTTTGCTGAGAAGATGGGTTTTGGTTCTTCTTTTGCTTATCAATCGGAAGAAGATGTATTTTTAGAACATTGTGCCTTAACAAAAAATACGAAAATTGATATCAGTGGACTGGATTATTCGATACTAAAAGAAAAACGTTCTGTGCAGTGGCCTTATCCGCATAAAGATCACGGAGGAACTCCGCGATTATTTTCGGATCATATCTTTTATCGAGCCAATGGAAAAGCAAAAATCTTTGATGTATCCCCTGAAGATACTTCTGAAAAAACATCGGAAACATATCCCTTCATTTTAACAACAGGTCGAATCCGAGACCAGTGGCATACCATGACCCGAACGGGAAAAGTGCAAAAGCTCATGGAACACAAATCGGAACCGTATTTGGAGATCCATCCAGAAGATGCAAAACGAATGGACCTCATGGATGGTGCGATTGCGGAAGTTTTGAATGAAAGAGGTGTTGTACGTGTGCGGGCCAAAATCACAGACTCAATCAAACAAGGGACAGTTTTTTTACCCATGCATTGGGGGAAAAAAAACAAAAACGATGAGTCTCGGGCAAATAACCTAACAAGCAAAGACTTTGATCCGTTTTCCAAACAACCAGGTTTTAAAATCTCGGCTGTGCAAGTAAAACCATATACCAAAGAAAAGGAAAGGATTCTTATCATTGGTGGCGGAAATAGCACTCATGCCTTTATCAAAAACTATAAAGACTTAGCTCCCGATGATGAAATTACCGTGATTTGTAAGGAAGAAAATCCTTTATACAATCGAATCCTTCTTCCTGACTTTATTAGCGGAGAAAAAGAATTTTTTGAACTTTCGAGTGCAGATTCAGAAGAAGTAGTCTCTTGGAATATCAATCTTTATACTTCTACCGCTGTGACTGAGATTTTACCAGAAGCAAAAATTGTTAAAGATACAAACGGCAATTCCCATTCGTATAACAAACTAATTCTTGCTACAGGAAGTTCTCCTCAAATTCCTAAATCCATAACGCCAGATATGGTCGGAGTTTTTAGTTTACGTGCCAAAACCGATGCCGATCGAATCAAAGGTTTTTTTGTTCCCGATTCCCATGCCCTGATTGTGGGTGGTGGACTTCTTGGTTTGGAACTTGCCGCCGCATTAAAATCTTTGAATGTAAAAGTAACAGTCCTTGTTCGAACCGATCGGTTGATGTCTAAACAATTGGATGTTGTAGCTTGTGATATTTTAAAAGATGAAATTCAAAATAGAGGAATCGAAGTTCTTTTTAATTCGGAAATTGCAAAAGTCAATGGGTATGGTCGCATCACTAACGTAGAGTTGAAAGATGGACGAAAACTATATCCTGATGGAATCGTTTATGCGATGGGAACCAGTCCCAATTTGCATTTAGCAAAAAACTTAAGTTTTGAATTAGGAGAAGGGATCAAAGTAAATGAGTTTTTGCAAACCAGTGATCCTGATATTTATGCCATTGGAGAAGTAGCAGAACATGCCAGTGGTGTTTACGGGACAGTTCTTGCGGCAGAAGAACAGGCGAAAGTCGCCGCCTCACATATATTTGGTTATAAATACAAAACATACTCAGGATCATTACATTCCAATCTTTTGAAAATTCCAGGACTTGAACTCGTTTCACTTCGTCTTCCTGGTGTTTCTTTTGAAAATCTATCCGATGAATACGAAGAAATTGTATTTTTGGATCGTAAAAGAAGGCGTTATAAAAAATGCATTGTGAAGGGTGATAAACTCGTTGGTGCCATTCTCATCGGAGACAAAGCTGAATTTGTTGAATATAAAAACTTAATTGCGAGTGGTGTGGAACTTGGGGACAAACGAGGGAAATTACTCTCGGGTGGAACCGCCACCAAACCACAAAAAGGTGCTCTTGTCTGCTCTTGTAACAGTGTGGGTCGTGGAAATATCGAAGAGGAAATTAAAAATGGCGCCAACAATTTAGATTCCATTATGGCAACAACCGGCGCTGGAACTGGGTGTGGAAGTTGTCGCCCGGAAGTGAACAAAATCATTCGAGAGATGGTGAATCATCTGGAGGAATCTGTTTAGTTAATCGTGATTCAACAAAATTTCTATGTTCGGATTGATTCGAATTTCTCTATTTTCTTATAGTTCTTTTTTGATCCTATCACCTAATTTAGATAATGTGGAAAGTGTAATTGGTGAATAATAAACACCAGTTCCTACGACCATTGCGATCAAAAATCCATAAGGAAGTCCGAAAGCGATCATCCCTGTAAGGATGGCGATGATAAACTCTCTTTTGTTTGGGATTGTATCCTTTAGCAAGGTGATAAGAGATAGGGCTTCGAAAAAAAGAATCACACCAAGCATCGGCAGCGGGAATGTTTTGATTATGTTTTGGATCCCATTCCCAAAAAAAAGACCCAGGATGATGTAGAGAGATCCATAAATCACCACAGAACCTCCTGTCCTTCCCCCGAAAGTATAATGACCGACCATTCCGCCAGCTCCATGGCAACATGGAATTCCGCTAAAAAGAGGAGAGACCAAATTCATCAATGAGTAGGTGAACCCAATTTTTTTGACACTGATTGGTTTTCTATCAGGAAAAAGGTCATCAGATACTTGTTTGGTGGCAAGGATGGAGTTTCCTAAAGACAATGGGATTTGAGGAATTGCTAATAACACAAAACCTTTTAGGATCATATCTGCATCAGGTAAAAACAGAATTGGAACATGAACTTCTACACTGCTTTGGAGTAGGGAAAGGTTAAAATGAAAACTTAACGCATAGACTATCCCTAACAAAATGACAAATAGGGAAGCAGGGTATTTTTTGTTATCGAGTAATAAAATAATGATAAAAAAGGAAAGTGCAGCAAGTACATATCCTTTTGTTTGTTCGGCGGGGATGTATTCCTTGCAGGCAAGAATACAAAGACTAATACCTAGTCCAAATTGTAATCCACGCACCACTGCCTTAGGAATTAACTTTGTTAGGCGATCTAAAAGCCCAAATAAGGAAAGAAAAAACATGATAGTCCCAATTGCAATTCCAGCACCTAACACAATAGGTCCTGCAATTTTTCCAGTGATGACAAGAGTTGCCATGGCTTTCAGTGGTTGCACCGGCATTGGCATTTTATAAATTAATCCCGTTAAGATCTGCATTGATCCGAACACAATGAAAACACTCGGTGTGTCCAGGCCCGCCGCAAGGATCATAGCAACTAGGAGAGGTAAGTCCGTTCCGATGTCCCCAAAGGCACCCGCAAACTCTCGACGGTCGAAACGCAAATAAGAAAATCCAAACATAATTCTTGATCAGAGTGGAAATGTTACCGCCACTTGGAAACCCGGAAATCTTCCAGACCAGAGAAGTTGGGGGCGAAAACCCGCCTCTTAGGCAAAGAAGGTCTATTTGAGTTTTAGTTGAAAATGAGACCTATTCTCATAGTTTGGTTCTATTCCCACCCTAGGAGTTCTCTTTCGTGAAGGCAAAAACTTGGTATCAGTTGCATATGGTTCTCGGAATTTTTGGAGCGAGTTTCCTTTTGGTTTTGGGTCTGACCGGATCTTTATTGGTCTATGGAAAGGAAATTCAATCCCTTACTGGCTTAAATTCTATTACCGTAGAGCAGGACCGTTTGCCTTTAGATACTTTGTACAAACAATTGTTAAATCAAGTTCCGGAGGGAAGTGTCGCTGGTTGGTTGCTCTCCGACTTAAATGACCAAGCTGACCAAGTTTGGTTTCATAATTTAGAAACTCCCAGTCATGAATCTGTCTATTTAATCAATCCATACAATGGCAAGGTCATTGGAAAAATGAAGGAGGATCGAAGTGATAGTTTGTACGGATTTTTATTAGTATTACATTATAGCCTTTTTCTAGGTGGGGTTGGTTACTTTCTTACAGGATGTATTGCCTTTATCTATTTGTTTTTGGCTATCAGTGGTATTAAACTTTATAAACGATTTTGGGTAAGTTTGTTTCGTCTTCGATGGAAAGAAAGTATACAAATTTTATTTTCCGACTTGCACAAGTTTGTTGGTATTAATGCAGTTTGGTTCCATTTGATTTTAGCAATCACTGGCGGATGGTGGAGTTTTAGGGATACCGTGATTCTTACATTTCCAGCAGAAAAGGTAGTCCATCATCTTTGGCATAAAGAAGATTCGATCAATCAATTGGTAGAACAAACTAAAATAGAAATTCCTGGATTCCACTTAGGATATGTATCCTTTCCTCACCATTCAAAAGAAGAGCCAATTGGAATTTATGGGAATCGTTTTGATTCCTCTGGATTGGAAAGTCGGTTTGGCTCATACATTCGTTTTGATGTGAAAACCAAGAAAATATTTGAAAAAGTCGATATGTCGAAAGAAAGTTTTTTGAATCGAGTATTGGATTCATTTCGGCCCCTTCATTTTGGAACTTTTGGCAATCATTTGAGTAAGGTAGTTTGGGTAATCGGTGGACTCTCTCCGGCAATCCTTGCCATCAGTGGGGTTAGTATATTTTATATAAAGAGAAAGAATAAAAGAAGAAGAACCCAAAAGATTCCTTTGAGTTCTTCTTGATGTTTATGTTATTGCCAACATTTACTTGGATCGTAACAAACGTAAGTTCCTTTGAATCTCTCACAAGCTTCTTTAGCGCTCTTTAGATCTGTAGTACCATAGAATGCGTTTGCAGGAATTAAATATTTATGTTCTCCTTCTGTAGTGTATGCGTAAGGGATGAGATCGTTGATTCCGTCTACCCCATCATAATGGCAGGCTGCCACTTTATTCGTTACAGCACAAGGTCCACTCATCCTTTCTACTACAATTTCTATACCAATACCATTTCCAATGGTGGTATAAGTTTGTTCCATATCCTTTTCCCATTCCGCTTGTTTTTCTAGGTAAGCAGTTGAATACTCTCGGCAAAACAAATGAGGTCCATTTTTGATACTAAACCTATGGCTATAAGCAACGTTTAGGCCAAGTCTTTGTGCCTCGCTCATACTGTTCGCATTGATTTGTTGTAGGGCTAACATAGATACCAGGTCATCACTGGTAACTTTTGACTCGGGATCAAACAAATCACATTGAAAAAGTGAGAGTCCAAGGGTGATTAGGGTGAGAAGGGTTTTTGTTTTCATAATTGTCTCCAGAAATTTAAATTTTATAAGTTAACATAAATCCGTAGGTCTTTGGTGCACCGGGTACTGCTTGAAACGTTCCATCTATATAAGATGTGAAGTAATAGCGATCGTTCATATTGTTCATATATAAATAGGCGGAGAGGGTATCAGTTTCATATCCTATCCTAGAATTAATTACATAATACGGATCGCTATACACAGTGTTATCTGCTGCGAAATACATTTGGCCAACGGCTTGGAATTCGCTTCGGAAGAAAATTCCATATTCGTTTCTATATTGGAGGTAACTTACAATGTCGTATTTAGGAATGAAATGAACCCATTTCCCGTTGAAATCACGGCCTAGAACGGAATCATAAAACTTGTTAAAAATTCCTTCTGTGTAACCTGCTGAGAGTCCTAGTTTCACATCCTTATGTGGTTTTAGAAATGTTTCTAGTTCATATCCTCTGATGGTAACAAGTTCGGCATTGAGGTTTATGTATTGAGAAAGGTTGATGGCCCGGACTACATGAAAGTCTTGCGTTTCAGTATAGAACTGAGTGTATTTTAATCCGAATTTTCCTTTAAAAAATTCTGATTTGATACCGGCTTCGATGGTATCATTGATTTCTGGTTTGAATGTGGCTCTATTGGGAATGTTGACAACAGTGCTATAACCGGCGTTTTTATAACCACGACTAAACCCAATAAAAAACATAAGGTTTTCGATGGGTTTGTAATCAAAGATAAATCTAGATACATTGTAGTTGTAATGATTGTTAATTGTATATGGATCGGATAAAAGTTTTGTTTCACCATAAGGATTGATAGGTGAAAAACCTATGATCTGTTCCGTATGGGACATTCGACTTTCTTGTCGTTCCAATCTTGATCCAATCGTGACGGTAAATTTTTCTGCAAAAGTATAACTGTTATGCGTATAAAAACTAATGTTACGATCGTGGATCCTGGTAAGATTGTTTTCGCGAGCCGGGGCACGAAGGCCACCAAAATCAGTCCCCACATACATTTGAACCCTATGTTCTCTCGCTGTGTCAATATTTGTAATTTTATTGGATGAATAGATTCCAGCCTTAAATTGGAGTGGGTCATGTTTGTCTTTAGATTCAACATATACATCGTTGAGAAAAGTTGTGGCCTTCTCAACATAAATCGATCTATGTTGATCGGTAGTTGTGAAGTCGGCATCTGCTGTGATAGGGTCAATATCCATCTTACGAATGGCAGATGCTGTTTTAAGGAGAACATGAGGTAATTTTGTTGTCGTAGCGAGAGAGTAGGTATTTCCTGTGACATTACTTTTTCCTTCGTAATCCCAATAAACCTTTCTATCTCCATTGACTCTATTTACGTATGTTCCATATAACTTGGAACAGTTGGAAGGCATCGCAACACAACCTTGTAGCAGGGCCTTTTCCCTTTCAGACTTGGCACCCAAGTAGTTTACTAAGTTGAGTGAGCCGTCATCGAAACTTTCGGCACTGACTTGTAAGTCTGCTTCAAAGATATCATTAGGAGTAAAGTATAAACGAAAACGTCCTGCTTTTCCTTTTCTTCCATCCGGATGAGTTTTATAGAGTTCTACGGGAACTTCATACGGTCGGTTAGTAGGGTAATAAAAACCAGTTACGTTCGATAAGTATCCTTCACGCTCTGTAGTTTTGCCCGCGATTCCAAAGAATAATTTATCTTTAATGATGGGGGCATTGTAATATGCAGACGTTTCTTGTTTTTTATAATTTCCAGCGTCGAAGGTGATTTTTCCTTCTGCTACATTGGTTGGTTTTTTTGTTCGAATCTCAACAACACCACCTTGAAAATTTTTACCAAACAAGGTGGCTTGGCTCCCTCGATATACTTCTATGTTTTCTATTCCGTATAATTCAGTGTTCAGTGCCACATTGTCATTCAATGGAATTCCATCTAAGATCAAACCAACAGCAGGTTCACTGAAGGCAATACTTCGCATCCCGCGAATGTTAAAATATGTAAAGTTACGTGATCCCGAATCAATGATGGAAAAATTGGGAACTTGTTTATCGATATCGTTGGTTCGATTGATACCGGCATCCTGAATGTCCTGTTCGTTCAAACGACTGATGCTATTGGGAGTCCGAAGGATTTCCCGGTCTCTAGGATCTTTTTTGCCAGTCACACGGATCCCTTGGTCTGCCGGTTTCGTTCCCACATTGGGAACAGGATCTGTCCCATTGGAAGGAGATTGTGGAGTTTTCTCAGTAGTTTGTGAAAGTAGGGGAGCTGTAAAAAAGATCGAAATGAACAGTAAGGAGGACAGTATGCTGAATTTCTTTTGGAGGAGAGTTCCTGGGGCCGGGGAAGAAGTCTTTCGGAATCCTGTCTTTGTCTGAGATTCAATCTCAAAAAGGAAAGTCATATGGCCATTCCTTCGGACTCATCCTAATTTGTCGAGAATTAATTGAGATAAGGACTCAGTCTCATATATTTGAGATTTTGCGAAGATTCCCTCAGTCTGGACCAAAAGTTCGTATTTTTAGTCTAAGTTACCATGAATCAAGTAAGCACAACCGAAAGGTCTATCTACCAAACCGTTTTACGTATCTTACTCGGAGCCTTTTTGGTCTTCGCTGGAACTGGTCACCTAACATGGCATAGGACAGAATTTTTAGCACAGGTACCCACTTGGTTACCTATCGATCCGGATTTGGTAGTCATCTTATCTGGGGTTGTGGAAATCACGTTGGGATTATCTCTGATTTTTCTTCGCAGCAAACAAGTGCAAGTTGGTTGGGTCGTTGCTTTGTTTTTTGTTTTAATATTTCCCGGGAATATATCTCAATATATAAATGGGATCAGCGCTTTTGGTTTGGATACCGATAGAGCCCGTTTGATTCGTTTGTTCTTTCAGCCGGTCCTTATCCTTTGGGCTCTTTGGAGTTGTGGGTCTTGGAAAGACTATCAATCAAATAAGAAAGGATGATCATTCATTTTTGAATTGCATTTCAGTATAGAAACTACTATTTGTTTGATTTAGGTTGGAGAACTTATGGTAAAAAATAGTATTTCTATTCTCCTCGGCTTGGTATCGGCTATGGCCATTATGATGGCGGTTGAGTTTACAAATTCTTTTTTTGTGAAACCGCCTAATGATACGATTATAAACAACCCAGAACTTTTAAGAGAGTTTATGTCAAAATTACCAACTTCTGCTTACATACCTGTCTATTTTGGATATATATTAGGGGCATTGGTGAGTGGGGTTGTAACTATGAAACTTAGTAAAAGCCACGGAACACTTTTGGTAATTCTTGTGGGTTTTCTTTTGACTCTTGCCGGTGCTTTTAATTTTTTCGTATTCCTTCCGGGCCAACCCCTATGGTTTGTATCGATTAGTTTATTGTCTTTTCTTCCCTTCACATGGTTTGGTAAACAACTTCTATCAAAACAAACATCGGGTTAAAAATAATTCCTATGTTCTATGATGAGGCAACGATTGGACACAACTCGTATCCCTGCATCCTCGGCTTTTTTTTCTGCCTCTGGATGTGAGATTCCGAGTTGAAGCCATATCACTTCTGTTCCACCCAGACTTAAAATTTCATCGATCACTTCAGGAATTTTATCAGAACTTCGAAAGACATCGATGAACTTCCTATCTTCTTTAGGGACATCCTTTAAACTTTTATAAATTGTAAATCCACCTACGCTGTGTTCTTTGGGATAGGTTCCGATTACTTCCCATCCTTTGTCTCGAATGAACACTGGAACATAATGACTTGGTTTGGATAAGTCATTACTGAGTCCGTAGACTGTGATTTTTTTATAGGACTCAAGGAGTGATTTTATCTCGGAATCTGTTACATTCATAAGAATAGTATACTATAGAGACAGGAAATTGCAAGTCGGGAAAGTTATAGTGGATATTTGTTATGCATTTGAATCGGTCATTCGAACCCATACAAACTCTTATTCTTATGCAGAGGATATTCTTTGACGTTATCGAATCCAATTCTGTTTCAAAAAAAATAGAAGAAACCAGAATAAGTATCACCGAAGAACGAAAACGAATTCAATCTGTTCTTGATTGAAGTTTGGAAATTGTTTTTCTTTTTGTATATATATTTCCTAGGAGTGGGAGAGGTAAAAAGTTGGTCTAGGTTACAATTTAATTATGAATACTCTTGAAAAAAAATTCAACGAAATGCGCGGCAAAAAGAACAATTCAACAGACGATTCGTTCGCACTCTTCGACGCATTAGAAACCGTTTCCATAGAAGATACAATCGGCCGGTGGCATGGATCTGGATTTCACACCGCACACACAATGGATGGGGCATTAGAAACATTCAATTGGTATGGTAAGGAATTTGTTGATGCAGATAATGTGCACCCTTTGGTGTTTAAGTCTTTTGGTAAAACTTTATTCAAAGTAAATCCATCTCTAATGCCTGTTCGTTTGGCAACTTTAATTCCATCAACCCGTTTGTGGCCTTTGCGATATTTATTTTTATTAGTTCGTTTTTTATTTCAGACTTCTAAATCAAAAGCCCGTGTTCGTCGAATCGAATTTCGTGGAAAACTTACTGCTGCCATGATTTATGATAATCTTCCAATTCATGATGTTTTTAAAAAAGTAAATCAAGATACTTTATTTGGATGTATGGATTACAGGGGAATGAAACAACCTTTCTTCTTTGTATTAGAACGAGATAAATAAAGATTAAATTTTTGCAGATCATTGCGATTCAAAATAAAACAATGATCTGCTAGTTTTATTAGCTACGAGTTTAGTCGTTTAACCAAACAATTCCAGATTCTAAACTTGGTACCGATTTCAGTTCTACATTACCAGTTTTTAATGTTTGATCATCTATTGAGATGGCTGCCAGTGCTGAGTTAGGGACGACAACGGCCATCTTTCTAAGGCTGGAATTACTTGCTTTTGGGAACCAATTGACGTTTACCCATTCTTGTGCAGGCCTTGTGACAAGTCCCATCCTTCTAGTATCTGCTAGCCACTTACGTATGTTATATTTATGAATAATATTTAATGCTTCGTTCAAAATTTCAGTGTATTTTTCTTCGCTAAAGTCTGGCGTCCAAACAACTTCCAGTAAATCTTTTTCTTTCACGTAGTAAATGCTGCCAATTTCTGATCGGAATTGAAGTTTGTGAGTAGCTTCATCTCTTTCTGAAATCGAAGATTCATCAAAAACAACATTTGTTTTGAAAAGATCAACCATTGCAATTAGTTTGTGAGCCGTATTCGCAATTGCGGTGATTTTACCTGCAAGTACATCGCTACTTTCAGAATTACTAAAGGAAGATTGGCTAATGGAAGAAACGGATGCCATTACTTCGTTTGTGGCTGTCTTATGTTCGGTAACCGCTTCTTTGATTTCTTCAGATCGCTCTTTTACAAAGACAGCTTCCTTGAGGAGTTTGTTCTTTAATTCTTTTTGTGTAATTACTGCAGAATGAACTTCCGTTATTTTCCCGGAAATAGAATCAATATTACCTATGATTTCTTGGATTTCCATTGTGGTTTTTTCAATTCGTTCTCTACCCAAAGAAACATCATTCTGATTTTTTTTCATTAAAGAATCAATACCTTTAACTGCACCTGCTGTTCTCTCTGCAAGTTTCGAAACTTCTTCTGCAACGACCGCAAATCCTCTTCCCGCATCACCAGCACGTGCAGCTTCGATTGAAGCGTTCAAAGCAAGCATGTTAACTTGTTCACTGATTTTTGCAATTACATCGACTGTTTTGGAAATTTCAAGTGAACTATTAGACAAATTGTCCATTGCTTCATTCATTGTGCGAAGTGTATTTTTTCCTGCTTCTGCGCGTTCGATAATATTTTTTATAGAATCGAGAGTCCCTTCTACATATTCACCTGTTTTATCGATCGCCATTGATAGTCGATCAACCTCAGATGTTAAGTTGCTCATACTTTGTGAGTTGTTTTCCGCAATGTTTGAAATGGATACAGCAACTCCAGAGATTTCCTCAATCGATGCTGAAACTTCTTCCGTCGCAGCGGACTGCGATTGTAAGTTTGTTGAAAAGTCAAGAGTTACCAACTTCATTTCTTGTGAATCGGAGGACAAGGTGTCTGCGGATGTTTTAATGTGTTGAATGAGTTCTCCTTGAGCTTGTAACATTCTATGGAAACTCATGTAAAAATCAGAGAATAGATCATTGGTTTTGTATTTGAGTCGAACTTGTAAATTTCCGAGCCCGACTTCCTTGAAGGCAGCTTCCAACTTCCCAAAGATTTTAAGAAACCAAGAACTTAAGGTCAATCCAAAGAGGACACCAATAACTACAAGGAGAATGGTTTCTACAGCGATTGTTGTAGTCAGATTTTTTGGTAGTGCATTCTGCATCTGCAACACCAGAGTCATGCTGGATAGCAGAAGAAATCCAAAAAGAAAAAAGGAAAGGATGAAATACAGTTTAAGTTTTGAATGCATAAGTTTAATGATTCCAGTTTTCATAATTGCAAAAGAGACGCGAGCTGAAAAAGGTTGGAGGAGAAATTTTGAAAATGGAATCCGATTCAGTCGATTTTCCACGAGACATAACGAATCATTGTTGGATTGCATATTCCAACTGCATTGCTACGAATTGCATCGTAGATGTACCGTATTGTTTTTCAATTTCTACAAGCGTTTGGTGTAATTGCTCGTTAGCTTTTACCTGCCTTGTTATCGCTTTCAGGGTTTGTCCTTGCTGTAGGTTATCACTACTTAAATCAGAAATGAACCTGATTCCTGATTTGGTAAGAACGGGTAGGGTACCATAATCAATAGTTACGGCTTTTGATTTGTACGTCCGAGAATAGGCATCAGCAACTAATGCCAAAGAAACTTCATCAATACCTTCATACATAGGAATCCCAACGGATTCATAATTCCAAAAGAAAATTAGATTTTTTGCTGCGGTTACATACTGTTTCCAACCTAAGCGGAATTCCTCGGTATTATGTCGTGGACTCCAATCGGATACTCCGAGTTCTATTGCCATTTCTTTTGCTTTTTTAAATCCAGCGATTGCCTCAATCAAAGCGAGAGAAACAGGAATAGAAGCAGTGACACCTGTTGTTGTAATGATCTTTTTATCTTGAATGTATCTTTTGTTTTTGATCCATGTAGAATCTGAAAATGTCTTAGCTAGGTTTTCTTTTGAATACCAATGTCCAGTAGTCTGTTTATTTTTTAACAACCCGGCATAACCCAATGTCCAGACTCCATCGCAAACACCTACAATGGTTGCTCCGCGTTCATATTGCTTTTGAATCCATTGGATTAAGATTTTGTTTTCAGCATTGTGAATGGCGGGAACAATCACAAGATCTGATCCTTCTGGATGAAGCCTGTCAAAGTCATCAAGAGAAGTTTTGATTTCTATTGAGAGAGCTGGAAACATACTCATTGCTCCTTTGTTAGGTGCCAATGCGTAGACATCTGCTATTTCCGCTCGTTTTAAAATTCCATAGGGAACGACAAAGTCGGTAAGTTCTGTATATTGATTTTCTCCAATGACTGCAATTAATGGTTTTTTGTGGTTTGGTTTAATCGAAAGAACCTCTAAGTTACTTAAAGTTGGATCGAATGATTGTCCGAATAGGTTAAAGGTGCTAAAAACAAATGTGAAAATTATCAAAAGCCTTAAACTTTGTAAGTAAAATTGTTTTTGGGTGTATGGAAGGTTTCTAAGGAAGTTTTTGGTATAAGGATTCATACATTTATTATCACCTAGTTTTATGAACCGGTCGTCCGTTCGTATACGGATGGAACGGAAAGATGTAGGTTTTTTATAAAAAAAATAGACAATCGGCTTTTTTCTTTCTTAATTGTTTTATGAATTTGATTCCGTTCGCAGGAGCATTGGTTGCTCTTATTTTGGCCGTCTCACATTTCATTGAAACGATACAAAAGGAAAGGAAGAGAAAAGAGCTCGTTTCTTCTCAAGGCTCAATTTATTCGAGAAAATTTAAATTTGAAACAGGTGTTTTCTATCGCTATTCTTCTTCATTTTTTTTCTTATCCTTGTCTGTTTTACAATTACATGTTTATGCTGAATTAACTGAAGGAATTCATTCATGTCCTTTTTTTTATGGAATTCATATCCCTTGTATCTTTTTAATTGGTCCTTTTATTTATATTTTTTTTGACGAGATGAGTGGAGGAGAATACTATAAAATACCAATTCTCCATTTTATACCATCTCTCCTGAGTTTATTATATATTTATATAATGCGTCCAGTGAACTATGAGTTGCCTTCTATGGATTTACACATTCAAAATATCAGTTCGAGCTTTGGGATTTCTATTCAATATTTACTGAGTCTTGGTGTTGTATCAATTTTTTGTTATACATTATGGATTAGCATTCGAGTGTTCCGTTGGAGGTTTGGTTCTAAGGAAAAACTTAAATCATCATTTGGACCGTTTCTATGGTTATTGATTTACTCTTTTTTTGTAGTCACTTTGTTTGTTATTTCCCAGTTGTTTTTTATGCAAATGTTTTTTGTTGCCTGTCTTGGGCTGTCGTCTCTTTTGGCTTTTATTTTATTGTTAAAAACGAATCATCGAGAAATTATTCCCAATTTTAAAACAGAAACGCGTTTTGCTCGATACAAAGAAAGTCGAGTGAATGGAATCAATATAGCTCAGGTTTTACAGAGACTGGATGACCTTATGAATTTGGAACAATTGTATTTGAATGATAATCTTACTTTGCCGATTCTATCAAAGCGATTGGATCTAAGTACACACCAGCTCTCTGAGATTTTAAATTCTCATCTGGAAATTACATTTCGTAACTATGTTAATCAATTTCGGTTGATGGAGGCAGCGAGACTTCTTCTGGAAAGACCTGATATGACCATATTGAGCATTATTTATGCTTCTGGATTCAATTCTAAATCTTCATTTCATAAACTTTTTCAAAATCGGTTTGGACTTTCGCCGCAAAACTATCGTTTGCAATCACATTAGACCTACTTTTTTTTGGATTTCTTTTTTGCCTTTTGTGGAGATCTTTGTTTGGAGAATTCTTCTCGTAGAATCGCCGCAAAATACTCTCCAATAATTTTGTCAGACCAAGAAGTTGCCTTTAGTCCTTGAAAGTATGCAATATGACTACCTCGTTTTGTATGTACATGGATTGTGTTAGGAAGAGTTTCTAACCAATGGAGATTTTCCAACACATTTTGATTTACACAGATTGGGTCGTCTGCCGAATTCAAAACTAGAAGTGGAGTTTTTATATTTTTAGCAACTAGAACTGGATTTGAATGGTAATAATAGTTTTCCTTATCTTTGAATCCGGAAATTGTATGAAGGTTGTCTTGAAATTCTCCAATCGTTTTAATTTTGAAGAGTTCATCTACACCTTTGAGTTTGGATAAACTTTCGTAATGATTCTTTAGAAAGTAATTAATCAACCGTTGTCCCATTATTTTACTGTAAATAGGGTGAACTCGGTGAAATGCTTTTTCGATATCGTAAGCTGGCGAAACAGCAACTGCAGCGTTAAATTTGCTTTTGATTCCAGCCTCTCCTAAATAACGTGCAAGTAATCCAGATCCTGCTGAAATTCCAACACCAAACATTTGTTTTTTGGGATACTTTTTTTGAATATAGGATAACTGTTCTTTGAGATCGGAAGTCGAACCCATAGTATTAATTTTCGGTTTGGTAAGTGGGAGGTTTCCGTGCCCTCTCCGAATGCAAACAACAACTATCCAATCGTATCGTTCCCTCAAATATTTCACAGTGGATTTCACATCCTGTTCGTCACCACTTATAGTATGAAATACTACAACAATTGGATTATTGTCCTTAGCTGATTTTGTATTGATACCGGACCATGCAAGCCCTGTTATTCCCCCGTCTTTCATTTTTAGTCGTTCTAGGTGGTCATATAGATATGGCTTTGTCCTGTACTCACGTAACATAAGGAGAAATAACATTAGATGTTGGTTAAAACACCAAAATGTTGGATAGTATTTATTTGTAAGATTAGGTGATCTTTCGATTATTCGTAATAAAAAATCTGATTCACTAAATCTAAGTACTGGAGTTTCTGCAACTTCAAAGAAATAATATAATAGAAAAGAGAAAGTTATGATGAAAGCAAATACCAACATCAGATGATTAATGATAAAATCCATTATGTCTTCCTATTGATAAACTAATTTTGAGTTTAGTTGTTGCATAAATCCGATATCAAACTTAACAACTTTTCTATCGTAAGTGACTAGTCCGTTAATTTCTTCTTCTACATCACTGACTTGTGTATAGATGGAGGCACTAAGTCCCTTATCGATCAAAGGTAATAGTTCGTTTTCAATTAAATTTTTATATTCTTTCTCTAAACTTTGTTTATCTGGAAGAATTTTATATCCAAAGAGTTTATTTTCATCAAAAACATGACCTTCTGTTTTTAAAGAGTAACCACCAAATTCAGATAATACGATGGCTCTTGTTTCGTTTTTTGGTATTTTAAGTTTTTGGTAGTAGAGATGTAGGCTCTTTAGGTCGCTACTATCTTTTCCTTGATCATACCATCCACTTACACTATCGATGGTTCTAGTATTATCTAGTTCTCTTAATTTTTCTGTGAGTTTAATGCTATCGAATTGTCCCCATCCTTCATTAAAAAGCACCCAAACAGATAGGCTTACCGTATTCCTCAGTAAATTGACCGTTTCACTCATCTCCGAAATGAATTCATTCCTACCGGCTTCGTCTGTTCTATTTAAGAATTTATATTTTGTATCTTTCGTTTTCCAACCAATAAAAGGTAAATAGGCAACCTTCCAAGTTTCGTAGGCACCGCCACCGCATACAAAATCTTGCCACACTAGAACCCCTAATCGATCACAATGGTAATACCAACGTAATGGTTCTAACTTAATATGTTTTCGTAACATATTAAAACCCATATCTTTCATTAGTTTGATTTCTTTTTCCATCTCTTCGTCGTTTGGTGGTGTGAGAAGTCCTTCTGACCAGTATCCTTGGTCTAAAAGACCGTTGTGGAAATAGGGTTTATTATTTAATAATAACCTTTTGAATTTTCCATCGAATCCTATAGAAAATTTCCGCATTCCAAAATAAGATTTTACTTTGTCACCAGATGTTTGAATCAATATGCCATAGAGTTTAGGATTTTCTGGTGACCAAAGTTCCATGTTTGGTATGTTTAAAGTTGCGTTAGCGTTAGTAGATTCTGCGATAATGTTTTCTCCATCTAATATCTGAATGGTTACATGGTGGCTTTCGGTATTCAAAATAATTTCAACAGAATTTGTATCTATGTTGGGTGTAATCTTAATATCTTTGATATAATCCTTTGATACACTTTCTAACCAAACGGTTTGCCAGATTCCCGATTGAGGAGTATACCAAATTCCACCTCGTTTCAGTTTTTGTTTCCCTCTTGATTGTGTTCCTGTATCGGTCGGATCTGTCACAGTTAAACGAATTTCGTTTTTCCCTATTTTGATATATTCTGAAATGTCAAAATGGAATGGTAAAAAACCTCCCTTATGAGTCCCTACCTCTTTATCGTTGATATAACAAATACAGGAATAATCAACAGCACCAAAGTGGAGTAAGGTGATGTCTTTGATGAATTCAGAGGAAAGTTCAAATTCGCGTTTATATATTAACTCCTCTTGCGGTTGCAGTATAAAATTTCCTAGTCCGCTGGCCCTTGTCTCTGGAGAGAATGGGACAATGATTTTATATTGTGTCTTATCTTCGGTGCCTAGTTTGGAATGGGTCAGATCCCATTCACCATTTAAATTGATATAACTATCACGTTCTAATTGAGGGCGCGGATATTCTGTATGTACGATTTTTTTCATAAGGATTGTTTGCTTCGAAATAAAAAGGAAAGCGGAAAAAATATTAGTAAACAAAAGATAGCGCCTACTAAAAAGATTTCGGGCGAAGGTACGTGAGCTACCGCTCCATTCACAGGATCAATGTATGTAAGGTTTGTGCTTTCGTTTATCATTTCTCCAATCATAGGTCCAATATACATAGGTATCAGGACAAAGAAAATCATCCGTATTCCTTGTAATTTGCCGGTATTTTCTGTTGGGGTATTGTCTCGAATTTGAGCTCCGAGAAGTGCTAAAATTTGTATAAATCCTGTGATTAAAACAAGGCTTGTAATTCCTGTGAACCACATAACTAACGTTTTAAAATTTAAATCAATTGTTTTCGACATTAAGTATAGAGATAACATTCCGAAAATATAGAGAATGGAGAAGTAAATTAGTAATTTGTCTTTATTTTTTCCATCAAATTGTTTTCCAAGAAGAATCGTAATGATACTAGCTCCAAGAATGACACCCGCTAATACAATTGAGTATTGGATGGCATCAAATTTTAAGTATTCTTGCATATAGATAATGAGGTATGGCATATAAATTTGACTTGCAATTCCATAGATCCCCATAGCAACAAAATACAAATACAACTTCTGGTTTTTTTCAATGACGCTGAGTTTGAATCCATAACTTATGTCTGAGATAAAATTAGTATTTTGTTTTTTGAGGTTTGGATTGTCTTTGATGAGCCAAATTCCGATGAGTCCAGAAACTGACATCATAATACCAACAGCGACAAAGAGTCCTGAATATCCAAGGACATTCACAATCATTCCAAATCCTCCCGCTACAATCAACATTGCAATTAGAGGCATTGCGGATAATACACCTTCAGCGAGACTCCTCGCATTTTCTGTGTTATCTGTCACATAGGCATTAAAAGCTGCATCATTGGCCGTTGAGCCGAAAGCTGTCATAATACAATCTAAAGTAATCACAATTGCAATAGTAAGGCTTATGATTTGGCTCGTATCGGACATTTGAAACCATTCTGCTGTATTCTCTTTGGAAACGAAGGCAAAGGAAAGTGTAAGTAAACCCCAAAGAAGATAACCGAAAGAAATGAAATACTTTCGGTTTCCCGTTTTATCAGTTAAGATTCCTGCGATCAGGGTGGTGAAGGTGGCTACAATTCCACTTAGTTGGACCATCAATGTGACTGAAGATGTATTTTTTGCTATTGTGTTGTAGATGAATAGATTGAAATACATATTCTCTACGGACCAAGCGATTTGACCTACAAGGCCGAATAAAATTAATACAGACCAGAGCCGTCCACTTAAATTATGAGTGTTCATGTTCGCATAGTTTCGTAGATGAATAGCATAATTGGCGACTAAATTTTTGACATTGGTTCAATTTTCTTTAATAGCGATTCTAATTACAATTGCTCTGTTAGAAAACTTGGCCTAATTGGAAACCTAACCACTGGTGTTGTTGCGGTAGGCCTGTGGCAGATTGAAAGTCAATGGTTTGGTAATTGTAATGAAGCCCAAATAAAAAACCAGTTTTTGAAACAGAAACAAAACCAGCTCTTACAAAGCCGACTGCACGTTTTAAATCAGCCACATAAGTTTTTTCATCTCTGTATTCAATTTCATCACGTAACAATTGCAAAAGTATTTCTCTTTGTTTTGGATCTAAGATAAATTGTGATAATATCTCGTAAGAATACAACCGGACTAGAGGAGGCAGTTTTCCACCTTCCGGTCGGAAGATAGAATAAATTGCCAACGCACGTGCGTTATCTGGTATGTCCTCCCACTGGTCTACGAGGTTTTTTAAAAGAAATATTCGTGTTGTTTTTTCAATGTCTTCTGAACCATTAAAAATATTATTAAAAATTAGATAATTGAGTCCGACGTTATATGGGTTATTGGTTCCTTTTACTAAAAACTCATTAAATAAGATATACCTTTGGAGAGAATTTCTTCCGTTGTCTTCTGTAAGGGCCCTATATTGAATTTCTCTTTCTCCAGCTTCTGGAGTTGGATTATTTAAATAATTGTCCCAATTGCTAAAGGCAGAATTCCTATTTTGTGTTTTGTAAGTTTTATCTGTACCTATTTGTCCTTGGATTGTAGCATTATACACTTGTAAGGTGCCTCCCGGGTTTATATAAAAATACCAATACCCTTTTCCATCCTCGTGGAGAATTGGTGGACCAGGTTGTAATGCGGAACTACCAGGTCCCGGAGTTTTGTCTACATTCCCGAATCGGAAGATTAGGCCAAACGAAGCATCTGTTTGAATATTTCCTAAATTTACGTTATATTGAGTTCCAAAGAATCGATGATGAAATTTTCGAACATCTGTCCTAAGAGCTCCAGAGTAAGAATTGGGAATTTGAGTATCCCAACCTTGTGGTGTTGGGGAACCAATGAAGTTATGAAAGTTCATCTGTGCAGATTTACCACCGACGTTTGGTCCAATCATTCCTACTTCCAACTCCGTAGTGATACTAGTGTCTTCTGTTGCTGTGGTTAAAGAATTACTAAAATATGCCCGACTCGAATAAGGTCGATCACCGTAAGATACATCCGCCTTTGTTATGTTTGTTGGTGTATAGAATTCCTGACCAAGAGCAAAACCCTGAAGATACTTTGTGGTTTGGGAAGATGTGATAAATAAGTCATTCCAATATCCCAGTATCTTTCTAGTAGGATTGGATTCTCCTGCAGTCATGTGAAATTCTAACCGGGAGCCATTGGTATAGTAACGATCAGAGAAACCTCCAAAAGCATCATTTTCCATAATCAATCGAATTTGGTATTGGTTAAGTGGCTCTGGAATCGTCCTTTCGATTTCGGGTAATGTTTCTGTTTTTACTGGATTTTGTTTTTTGGTAATCTTCGTTTTTTGGGCGTGCAGGCCAATGTTAAAGATTAGAACAAGGAAAGGTAGGCACCAGAAGACTTTCATGATCCTATAGAAAATCCCCCTAAAGAAACTGCAAGGAACTCTCTTGCAGTTTCGGTCGCTACGTTAGACAGCAGACCTACTTCTGCTTCATAAGAAATGATGAGATCTGGATATAAAATTCGTACTTGCTTGGGAACAAGGACTTTCGATCAATAATTTCCTATTTTGTTTCTAGTTCGGCATCTGATTTCAAATACAAATATCGTTCTGCAACAAAGGTTCCGAAAGGGACAACGGAAGCGAGGGCTGCCAATATTGTTTTTTTGGCTTTCCATTCTAATTCCACTTTCACTTGAAACAATTCGACTAGATACAGAAGGAATAAAAGACCATGGACCAGGCCAACGATTTTATTTGGCTCTGGACTTTGATAAAGATATTTGAGCGGCATGGTTACGAAGAGAATTGTGAGAAAGGAAAGACCTTCTAAAAAAGCTAAAATGCGAAATCGACCTAATTTGGTTTGGAGTAAATGATACACGGACAAATCCTTTTTTTCGTTTGGTATTTTCCAGGTTCCCACCTTTCACTCGTTTCGTCCTTACTTTCTTCAGTGACTTACGTTCTTAACTGGCGAGATCTTGGCTCTTTTTTCCAAAATGACAGCGGTTTTTAGTGAAATCGAGGTATCTTTCGCTCCTTAATATCAAATTAGTCGACATTTGTTCGGGATTGACATTTGAGGCCAACCCATTTAAAATTTGAAAGATGCAGTTTCGATTTTTAATCTTCGTTCTTTTTTGTTTCACGCTCCCCCTTTGGTCTGAAGAGAGACCAGTCTATTCTGCCGCGATGGCGAAAAAAGACATCACAGGGCCGTCTGTCGGTGTTATGTTTTGGGGTTATGCTAGAGAAGACCAAACCGGTGTTGGGATTCATACAAGGCAATTTGCCAGATCTCTTGTCATTCGTGACCAAAACTCCAAAAAACTGTTAGCTTATGTGACTGCAGAAGTTGGTGGGATTCCTTTTGAAATCCAAAGAGAGGTTGTAAAAAGACTACAGTCGGAACTGGATCCAGGATTTAACTATGGTAATGTTTTAATCAACGCATCACATACGCATAGTGGACCTGCAGGTCATTTTCATTATTCTGAAGTTTCTTTTTATTCAAAGGATTTTTATTCGGAATCCTATGCCGTCTTAAGAGATGGAATTTTTGAATCTATCAAAGAGGCTTACCTAAAACAGAAACCTGCTGACTTGGTTGTAGGAAAGGCTATGGTGAGTGAAGCCGGAGTCAATCGAAGTCTTTCCGCTTATCTTGCCAATCCAGAATCAGAAAGAAAATTATTCTCTGATAATATTGATCGTGAGATGTTACAACTCACTGTATCAGTTTCTGGAGTTCCAGTAGGATTTGTTAACTGGTATGGAGTGCATCCAACCAATATCACCTTTGACAACAGACATATATCATCTGATAACAAAGGGATCGCATCCTTACTTGCTGAGTCAGAGGCCAAGAAACAAGGGTTAAATGACTTTGTCGCAATTTTTGCGCAAGCAAACGAAGGTGATGTATCACCCAATTTGAACTTAAACAATACAGGTCCTGGAAAAGACATGTATGATAGTAGTTTTATCATAGGGAAAAGACAGTTTGTGGCTAGCCAACAAATTCTGAAATCAGAAGGAAAACGTTTGTCAGGTGGTCTTTCCTTTACGCAACGATTCATTGATATGAGTAAACACCCAGTTAGAAGTGAGTTTTCGGGAACTGGAAAAACGGAAACGACATGTCCATCTGCCTATGGTTATTCGTTTGCTGCAGGTTCCACAGAAGAAGGAGGAGGGCATTGGTTATTTCATGAAGGGATGACAAATCAAAATCGTCGGTTCTACATTGATTGGATTGCAAAATTTATGTTACAATCTCCATCGAAGGAACTGAGAGATTGCCAAAATCCAAAAGCTGTTTTGTTCCCAATGGGAGAAACAAAACCCATTCCTAGTTTGCCCCAAATCCTTCCCTATGGACTTGCACTCGTTGGCGATCTAACCATTTTAGTGTTACCGCATGAAGTCACAACAATGTCCAGTAGACGCCTAAAACAAGAAGTTCGCTCTGTATTAAAAGAAAAAACTGCAGAGATTGTTTTGTCAGGACTGACCAATGATTTTTCTGGATACATCACTACACCTGAAGAGTATTCCACGCAGAACTATGAAGGTGGTCATACATTACACGGACCTCAGAGTTTGAATGCCCTAAGACAAGAATTTCATAAGATGTCTTTGGAGTTACAAAACGGAGCGCAATCCTCGTCACCTACAATCATGCCATTGGATTTATCGGATCGTATCCACCCATTGAAGGTTCCGTCTTCTGATTCCGTTTCATCAAACAAACCTCAAAATATCATCCAACCAAGTTCCGAGTTTTATAAAAAGGGAGAAATAGTCTCTTGTCGAGTAGCAGCCGCAAATCCCAACGTAGGTTATCCAAAAGTATCTTCCTATCTTTGGGTGGAAGTACTGGAGAAAGCAACTTGGAAGTCAATTCGTTCCGATGCAGATTTTGATACTAAATTTACATATCAAAAACGGGGACTTTGGGGTAGAGCGGAAGAAAGTTTGGATTTAATTTGGGAAACTAATGCAGACACCAAACCCGGCGAATACAGGTTGGTTCATGAAGGAATCTATGTAGGTTCTGATGGCGTGAAATCTACTTACCGTATAGAGTGTCCTAGTTTTCGTTTAGGGGAAGGCGGAATATAAGATTGCAAAATCACTAAGATCCATTATTTTTTCGATATGGATCCACTTTCCTTTCGCCGAGTTCTATGGGCTAAGTATTTGGCTTATGGACTCGGTTTTTTAGTTTTAATATCGATTCCAATTCAGTTTTGGTATTTGTTTTCCGGACAGACTTTGAGCGGTTGGGACACTCCAGGCCATATTGTTTTAGCAAAAGAATTTGCTAAACTGATTCCCTCAGGTTCTGCCACGGGTTGGTCGGATGTTTGGTTTGGTGGCTTTCCCATTTTTTATTTTTATCCACCATTCTATTACCTAATCGTATATATTATCCACTTACTGCTTTCGGTTAGTATTGAATCTGCTTTTTCATTATCTATATTTTTAACAATATTATTATTGTTTTTTGCCATTTATTCATTTGGAAAACAATTCTTATGGTCTCTCTATCCGAGGTATGTCCGAATCCTATTAGGATTCTCTGCAGTTTTATTTTATTTTAATTATGCAGGTGATGGACTACAAGGTACGAGTTTGGTTGGTATAGTAGAAGGAACAGTCATCTCAAGTTTTGCCCATTCTTTGATTTTTTTGGCATTGGTATCATTAGATAAATATAGAAAAAGTTCTAAATCTAATCACTTACTTGTCTTTATTGGCTTAACATCAGTTATTTTTTATTCTCATCTGCTAAGTTCCGTATTTTATAGTCTGGTGTTATTGTTGTATAGTATAGAATATCGATACTTTATAGTCCAGAATATCAAAAGATTAGGTTTGGCTGCGTTAATTATTTTTTTCCTCGTCCACCCTGTTGCATATAACTACATTCGTTTCTCTGAATATACTAGCGGTGTGTTTTATGGTTACTCTTATCCTCCATTACTCTCCATTTTAGGTAAAGATGTATATGATTCGGCTTTGAAGGCTTCATCAAATGGGGAAAATTTAACTCTCGCCTATATGGTCGAGTTATTCAGTTCAGGAAGATGGTTGTCTTTTGTTGCTTTAGTTTTTTTGGTTTTCAATCTTCGGAAATTTCATTCATCACCTAGAAGTAAATTTATCACGACGGTGCTTTTGGTATTCTTTTGGTTATCACTGGATTATTCTCTTGGATACATACTACCAAATATTAAAATTCATAACTATCGAGCTTTTGACTGTTTTTTTATCTCTTTTTCAATCTTATTTCCATCAAGCATTCGCTCTATTTCTGGAATAGGGAAAGGAAAACTTCCCTTGTATCCGATAATTTTTGTCGTACTGCTAATACAGTTTTTTCTGTTTTTAAATTTTAATCCAACAAAATACCAAGAATATGTTTCTCCACTTTGGCAGAGTACTAGAACTGCAGAAGAACTTGCGTTATATCAAAAGTTAACCGAAAGATTAAGGTCCCTACCGAAGGGAACATTAATACAACCAGAAATTATCAAGTCGAAGTCAATGTTTGGGACTCCCCATTTTTGGTTACCACTTCTTTATGATGCGGGGGTTCGAAATAATCTTGGCCTTACTGTAGAATCTTCTTATTATTCCACTCTTGTTTTTAACTGGCAAGAGTTTGGTTTTGGTCATAACTTTCGTTGGGGTACGGATGTAGATTGGAGAGAAAATCTTTTATCTCTAGCAAGAGGAAACGAAGATTCGGGATATTATTTGGATTTTTTGCTACGCTCTGGTGTGACTCATTTGGTTGGGTTTAGTCCAGAATACCGGGGTTATTTAGTTTTACACAGAAAACGATTGGAGACAATTGCTGTTGAGTATCCATTTGTTATCGTGAAAATTTTACCTAACCCAAATCTGAAATTGATAAAACCGATTGGAGTGATTCACGCAGATCTTTTAAATTCAAATTCCGAATATGGATATCGAGACTTTCTTAAAACAAGTAATTTCCTTCAAATGCATATAACCAATTTGCGTTATCAGACTAAACTTCTTAGGATCACTAAAAAACAACTTGATGGTATGGATTCAATACTTCCCTATCTTTCAGCTGTGATTTTGATTAGTAAGGATAGTGGACTTAGTGAAGTCTCTTGGAGCCAGAGTTTAAAAAACAAAAATGTGCCATCGATTGTGATGAAAGAATCAGATTTACTCTTAGCAACTGACTCTTTTTCCAATCAGAGCCTCTCGGAACTTTTAAAACCAATTTTAGAAATTCCAAATGCAATTTTAAACCAAAGAGAACCGCAATCCTATTTCAAAGAAAGAAAAATAGATTCAGGTGAACTTTTGTTAGATGATACTGGCAAAGAATTTCTTATTTTTACGGGTGCAGAACAATACGGAGACGGAACACTTGCAAGTTTACCCAACTTAGGAGGGCGGATTTATTTAGTCGGAATGGTCGTCTCTTTCTTGCTTTTGTTAGGTGGTATTATTCTAACAAAAATACCATATTTCTCATTTTCAAAAACTAGTCGATAGTCAGTAGATAGTTTTTTGAATTCGTTATTTGTGTAGTTATAGTAGAATTTATTAATTACGACCGTGTTGTAATCAAGGACTTTGGGTATATGTTGAAAGCCTTGAGTGGTTCCTTCAAAAAAAGCCTTTTGTGTAAAATATTGATCTTGGTTGTATGACCAAGCATACAAAGGATTTAGCCCAAAGAGAAATCGGTATTCGGGAATTTTGAAGGTAAAGTATGGGTAATCAGCCCAAGAGAGAAAAATTCTTTCTCCCTTTGGGATGTTAAATCGTATCCACTCCGTCACAATATATCCATATTTGGTTTCCGAAGATCGGAATTGTTGGCCCATCTTTCCGTAAGCAATTGGAAATTGAATCACAAATAAAAGGACGGCAGCTAAGATTTGGTATTTTTTTGGAAAGGGTATATTCAAAGACACGAATATAAAAAACATGAGCCAACTCATTTCGAAGATTCTTAATGATGCTCCCGTAAATATCAAGGACACGATTCCCAAAAATAAAAAGACAAAACTTTTAGGATGAAAATAGTTTTGATTTTTATTACTGAAACTCAAAAGTAAAAGCGGTAATATCGGCAAAAATCCCAAAATGAGAATGTCCCTAGTCGGCGGAAGCCATTCCGCAATTGCCTCTACTCCTGGTGGAGGAAAAGATTGGATGATCAGTTCAATGAAGTAACCTTTGAATTGAAATGGAAACGATGGATGGGCGATCAGTCCAACGGACATTCCCATTACAGATGCTAAGAATATTTTGACCTGTTCTTTGTTCTTTTCTAAAATTGTGATAAACAACCCAGTAAAGAATAAAAAAGGAAATCCGCTATAAGACCAAATAGACAAAAAAGATAGAATGAAGATCCATTTAAGGTGTTTCAGGTTCCAGAGACGTAAGGATAGAAAGTATAATGTAAAAAACAATAAATTTCCCCTACCGAATAACATCCTTCCTGTAAATAAAACAGAACCAAGAATGAAAAAAATAACGATGAAATAAGGGGATAGGCTGGGCGATTCTCTTCGTATATAATCTGTTATTTGGTAAAGTAAAGCTGAGATAGATATTAGAATAAATATTTTAATTGCAAATGTTTCTTCGACCGGGAGAAGGAGAAAGGGTATTTGGATGAGATGAAATAAAAAATGGTAATCGGTAAATTCTCTAGATTGGATCCCGAGTTCAGGCCATGGAAGCCTAGATACAAAGCCTTCTTTTATATAAAGTTTGGCGACTGCAAAATGATAGAATATATCTGCATCTGGAACACCAGGAAATGCAAAAAGTAAAATTGCATACAGAGTAATTCCTAAGAGGATTGCAAAGCGGAATGTTAAAGACACTTAAGGATGATCGAATGTTTATTGATAGTATCTTGAGATTGATTTAAGATCCTTAGCACTGAATTCTCCCGACATATTACTAAACGTAATAGGAGAATTTACTCCTCTGGATAAAGTCCCATTCGAAGAAAATTGAAAGTATTCCATTTGAAATTTATTTGTGGTTCCACCCGTGTCTGAAACTAAGTAAATAAATTTTCCACTTCGATCCCAATCTAGGTGCTTCGGCGAATTGCCTACACTCAGTTTTTGATCAGTTGGGATCAAGTTACCGGTGATTCCATCCACTGCTAAGAGGCGTATGTAGAATGTGCCGCCAGCTGAATACAGAAAAGCTGCAAATTTTCCATTGGGTTCCATGGCCATACTTGTTGAAAAATTATCTGTCGGTGCTGCTGCTGTATAGGCAGGGTCTGGAGAAAATGGTGAGTTTGGTAATACTTGCATATTCCCATCAACATCATATCTAAATCCATAAATAGGATAAGATGTGTTGGTCGAAGTCATATACAAAAGTCGATCCGTCTCAGACAAACATAGGTTATTGTGTGATGATGGATTATCGGCTGGATCGAAAGGTGTACCTCCAACGAGAGAAACAGAATCAGCACCCACCTTTTTGTGGACATAGACTCCCGCCGGTGTGCCAAGTGTAGTTGCCGTAAAAATGATTCCATCTGTCTTACTTGATTGAATGGAAGAAGGTGAACAACCAACGGCAAAAGGATAAGAGCCCACGTTGTTTAAGGTGATAGAGCCTGAAATTATATCTCGACTAGAACGGTTAACTGAATTCGGATTCGAAGAGGAATTGGTAGAGTACATTGTTGTTCCATCTGCGCTAAAAGTAGCTAAACCCGGAGCCCCAAATCCATTTTGATCTTGTACAAATGTAAGCGAATGATCGATTCCAAATCTATGAACGGCAACTCGATCACTACCGGAACCTGTAAAGGTAATGATATCCCTCGAACTTGGCGGTATTGAAACTCGCAATGGCTGGCAGCCAGGGAAGGCCGTTGTAACAGCCGCTCTAACATCGCTCACATACTCTCCAGTTAGTCCAGAATCAGGATCAACACGGTAAACCCGAATACCAGCTTCATATGGGACTGTCCCCTTGTGAACCAAAAGCACCAGCGCATCAGGTAGTGCCTTTTCTCGTAGGAGGTAACGAACAAATTCGGAAAGGATCGATCGTTTGGCAAATTCATCAGATAGTGCGTCGTTCGGGTTATTCAAATCGGCCATCCTACACTGCGAGGCCAAACATATAAGTGCGAATGAGATAATGATTCTTTTTATGAAATGAGAACGAGGTGCCATGATATCCTTCTGCCAGATTCGGATGTAGATCATACTACTACATGTAGTGAAAGCAATTTATTGACTGATCGATATATAAATACATCCTTCAATTTCTTTGTCAATCTTAATTACGTAAGTAAAAAGACCCCGAAATTAAGAACGAAATTCAATATCATAATAATTCATCCTTTTTGTTTGAAATCCCTGCTATAATAAAAACAAGTTGTGGGATTTCCCTATAGATTAGAATGCTTAGGAAAAGTACCGGGATACAAGAAGGGAACTGTATGAGTGAATTTTACCGAGATGAATGGGTTTGGATTACGGGAGCCTCCTCTGGGATTGGAAAAGAATTAGTTGCTCAAGCATACAAACAAAAAGCAAAAGTCTTACTCGCTTCTCGAAAAACCAAAGACCTAGAAGCCATCGCAAAAGAACTGCATTTAGAAAAAGGTCGATACGCTGTCGAAAAATTAGATCTGGAAGATTACAAATCAGCGGCTGGTTTTGCGAAACGTTGTTTGCAAAAATATGGAATTCCCAAAGTAATAATTCACAATGGAGGAATTAGTCAAAGATCTTTGACTAAGGAAACAAACTTAATCACATTAGAAAAGATTATGAATACTAATTTTTATGGTGCTGCCGAGATGACCCGGGCAATGATTCCACAAATTTTAGGCAAAAAAGAGGTTCATTTTGCAGTGATTTCAAGTGTTGCGGGAAAAATTGGGAGTCCACTCCGATCTGCTTATTCTGCCTCCAAATTCGCGTTAGTTGGTTTTTTCCATTCGTTAAGATCGGAAGAAGAAAAGTCTGGGATTTATGTAACCATGGTGTATCCCGGTTTCATTCAAACAAACATTTCTAAAAATGCACTTAAAGGTGACGGTTCCTCAACAGGAACTATGGATTCTGTGATCGAAGCGGGTTTGCCCGTTCAGTTATGTGCCCATCGTATCTTACATGCCGTGGCTAACAAACAACGTGAAGTTGTCATCGCAGGCATCAAAGAAAAATTCGGATTGTTTTTACAAATGGTATACCCATCATTATTTTTTAAAATGATTCAAAAAGCAAAGGTAAGATAAAGGAGACAATTCATTTGAAACGATTTTTTTATTCTTTTGGAATGATTCTATTATTAACTTGGGGAGTTTTTGCTGAAACTTCTGTTATCGATTATAAAACCAAAACAAAAACTAATGAGAAGGAAAGAAGTTATCTTTTAGATCTTTTGCGCGCCAATCTTTCTAACGAATTCAAACAGGAATTTATATTTGTCGTAGAACATTTTAAGGTTTCTGGTGATTATGCTTGGTTTCGTGGAACGGCCAAGAGGAAGGATGGAAAAGAGGTTATTTTATCTGAAGAAATTCCCTATGATTGTTGTCATGTGGAAGCTTTATTTAAAAAAATAAACGGGAAGTGGCAAATTTCTGAATCAGGTGCTTTTAGTACAGATGTTTGGTGGGACGGAATTCAATCACGATATCCGAAAGCAAACAAAGAGATCTTTCAGTAAATTTGAATTTTTTCCCAGCTTGAGAGTGCTATGGATCAATTGAGATTATTTATAAAAGGTAATCATATTTTGATAGAATCTGCTTTTGGGGATGATTTGATTGGAGTATGCTTCTCGAATATCTAAATGTAAATTCGATTCAAATTCTTCCTGATGCTAAAAATTGGGAGGATATAAGCCGAGAGTTATTACGAAAAGTCGAAGAAGACCCAGTTAAGGAAGATTTACAGAACCGGATGGAAGATTTTCCGAACAGTCTGTTCGGAGATCTTGGTCCACATATTTTAATTCCACATTTTCGTTCGGGACATATCAAAACACCTGAAGTTTTTCTCTTTCTAATCCCAAAAGGCTTTTATTTGGGTGATCGCCTGATTCATTTGATTCTTTTTCAGATAATTCCCGAAACCCAACCGTCCCTCCATCTGCGTTTGTTACATGGCCTTTCATCTTTACTACCACAAATTCTTGATGAATTATTGAAATGTGATTCTGAATCTAAGATCTTGTCAGTGGTGCAACTTGGTGAGTCCGATATGAAACCTAGTTACAAAAATCTAAATCAATCCCAGATCGAATTTGAATTACAGACTAATTTGCAAGGTGGGTTAAGTCAGGTAGAAGCAAATATCCGTTTGAAAACATTCGGAAAGAATGCAATAGAAAATGAAAAGTCAACACCGGTCATTTGGAAATTTTTAAAAAGTTTTTTTAGTTTATTCGCGATCCTGTTATGGGTAGCAACTGTTTTGTGTTTTGTACCAGGTGTGGATATGCCTGAATTGGGAATTGCCATTTTCATTGTAGTTGTAATTAATGGAATCTTTTCATTTTTTCAAGAATCAAAGTCTGATCATGCAGTGGAAGCCTTACGTAAGTTATTGGCACAAGAATGTCCAGCGATTCGAGATGGTGTAATTACTACAGTGCCTGCAGACGATATCGTTCCAGGCGATCTAATCGTACTTTCGGAAGGGGATATTGTTCCTGCAGATTGTAGGATCATTGAATCGGAAGATGTTGAAGTTGATAACTCTTCTCTTACAGGTGAGTCTACATCTACAAGGCGTTATAAGTCAGATAGTGAAATTGTATTAGAGGGAAAATTTCTCTGGTTAGAAATGCCGAACATACTTTTTGCCGGTAGTTCCCTCATCAAAGGGAAAGCCAAGGCAATTGTTTTTGGAACAGGACAATCAACGGAGATTGGTCAAATTGCGGGAATTACTTCGAAAATCAAACGAGAAGAAAGTCCATTACAAAAACAATTAAAACAAACTGTTATATCTATTTCCTTATTTGCTTTTGTGATTGGAGTTGTATTCCTTTTGTTAGGATACTTGGTTGCTGGACTAAGTTTTGTCCAAGCATTCATTTTCTTTATTGGAATTTTTGTTGCAAACGTTCCTGAAGGGTTATTGCCAACAGTTACACTTTCTTTGGCCTTAGGTGTGTCGAGGATGGCAAAAAGAAATGCAATCCTTAAAGACTTATCTAGCGTGGAAACGCTTGGATGCACAACCGTGATTTGCTCCGATAAAACGGGAACGTTGACACAAAATCAAATGCGTGTGATCGAAGTGTATTTTGATTCCACATCACTCACACCGCAAGAATTAGAAACAAAAGAAGGGAATCAGATTTTTTTAAGTTGTGGTTACCATTGTAATAACGCCAGTTTGGATCCAAATCCGATGGGTGATCCAACGGAGCTTGCTCTATTGTATTTATCCCAAGGTAAATTAAAGGACGTAAATGGGAAAAGGATTCACACCAATGCATTTGAATCAGTAAGAAAACGAATGAGTGTGGTAGTGAAAACTGAAAATTTTACTACAGTTTATGCGAAAGGTGGCCCTGTCGAAATTCTTTCTATTTGTAAACATGTTTATGAAAATGGTTCCGTAGTTTTGTTAGATGAAACAAAACGATTGAATCTAAAAAAAGCTTCGGACCATTCTGCAAGTCAGGGTTATCGAGTTCTTTCCTTTGCCTATAAATTATTAGATGATGCGGCGGCACCATCACAGTTCGATACATTAGAGTCAGACATGGTCTACTTGGGTCATTGTTGCCTGGCAGATCCCATCCGTCCAAAAGTCCCCGATGCAATTTCCAAATGCCATACTGCGGGAATTCGAATTTTAATGATCACAGGCGACCATCCATTGACTGCTGAATCAGTTGGAAAGTCTATTGGAATTGGTGGGGAAACACCAGTGGTTATAACGGGTGTTGAGCTGGATAAAATGAACGATACCTCTCTCAAAGAGTGGATACGGAAAGGAGAGCCCATCTTTGCAAGAGTATCTCCATCTCAAAAACTAAGGATCGTTACAATGTTGCAACAGTTAGGTGAAATTGTGGCAGTTACTGGAGATGGAGTCAATGATGGTCCGGCCCTTAAAAAGGCTGATATCGGCATTGCAATGGGAAAAAGGGGAACGGAAGTAGCTAAAGAGGCTGCAAGAATGATCATAGTTGACGACGATTTTGCAACCATCGTTGATGCCATCGAGGAAGGAAGAGGTGTTTTTGATAATATTCGTAAGTTCTCGGCGTACGTTTTGAACTCAAATCCACAAGAACTCATTCCCTTTTTGCTTTGGGCATTGATACCTGGGTTCCCGCTGCTTATGACCGTTATGGGTGTTCTTGCCGTTGACGTTGGAACAGATTTAATACCGGCGATGGGTCTTGGTGCAGAGCCACCTGAAAAAGGGATAATGTTTCGCCCTCCAAGGAATCGAAATGAAAAGTTGATTTCTATTCGATTTATACTTAGGTCTTATTTGGTTGAGGGAATGATTCTTTTTTTCTCTTGTTTGGCGACGTATTTTTATTTCGTTTATACCGAATGTAATGGTGTGTTGCCTCTCTCTCCTAAGGGATTGAATATGGCAGAGGCAAGTCCTGAATACCTCCAGTCTCTTACAGCTTTCTTTTTCCCAACAATTACGGTACAAATTGCCAATGTTCTCAGTAAACGATCAAGGATTGACTCCATTTTTCAAATGGATTTGTTCTCCAACCGAATTATTTGGTTAGGAATTGCTTTTTCCTTATTTCTCTGCGCAATTTTCTTTTATACGGACTTAAGTAAGGTTTATTATTTTGCTCCCGTCCCTTTACATGTTTACGCTTTTGCATTCCATGGAACAGTTGTTATGGTGATATACGCTGAGGTGTTGAAGTATTTTCGAAGGAAACGTTTGGCTAAAACTTAGAATCATTCTATCTTTTGACAAATAATAATTTATTGAAATTTTATTCTTATTCGTTTGTACATCCAAATCGTATCTGTTGACCATAGAACAACTAATGTAAACATGCATTGTAAGATGGTTTCAAAAAAGCTTAGGATGTTTAGGTGAAGGAAAAAAGAGTTCTTTTGGCTGAAGATGAGTTAGTGTCAGCCACATATTTAAAGGACAGTTTGTCCGCCTTGGGCTATCGGGTGACACTTGCGAGTGATGGAAAACAAGCTTTAGACTTTTATTTAGAAAATCCTTTTCCTGTTGTCATTACCGATTATGAGATGCCTGGTCTAAATGGTGCTGAGTTAATTCAAGAATTAAAGTCTGAAGAAATCGAACCAGTTATTTTTATGTTAACTTCTCATATCAATCCAAAGTTGATTGTCAACGTAATGAAATTGGGTATTTATGATTACCTTGTAAAACCGTTAGAAGAACATGAAATTTCAATCAAAGTAAAACGTGCATTCGAGTTTTATGAAATGAAACGTATTGAAACAATCACCAAACGGGAACGCCAGCTTCGATTGGAAAGCCATTTAGAATGGATTCAATGGAAAGAAAAAATGGCGGGGGCAGGTGAGTTCAATCGATTAAACCAAAATCTATTTGAGAGTTTGAAGAATAGTTTTTGCCAAGGGGCCGGTTTTGGTGCCTTGGTCACTTTATTGAAATTAGTTACTGATACTACTGTAAAGGAAGGGAACCATTATAAAATAGAACCTGACCTAATGGAATTAATCCAAATTAATACTGGGATGGCCGAAAAAGCTCTAAAAATGTTTTCCGACATAGATCTTATGATTTCTAGTCCCATGCAGTTTGAAGAATTTTCCTGCACTGACTTATATCAAAAACTTTGTGATTGGGTTCAGGATTTAAAACCAATTTTAGAATTGAAGAATCAGCAGATTTTGTTTAGTGACTTAAAACCAAATTATTCCAAGTATAAAGTTTCTTATAATTTTTCCTCTCTGCAAAGTTCATTTAAGGAAATCATAACCAACGCTTGCAAATTTTCGGAATCCAATTCCAATATTACCATTGTAACGAATGTTGAAAATAATTGGTTTAAATGCGTAGTTTATAACCAACCAACTCAAAATGCAGATGGAACCTACGGTGTACCCTTACAATATGAAAATTTAATCTTTGAGCCATTCTATCGATTATCAAAAAATGTTTTTGATATTTACGGTACCTTGGATTTCGGATTAGGGCTTAGTTATGTAGATTCATGTTTTAAAAAACATGATGGGAAACTATCTGTTCATAACGTTGTAGATCATTCCGAATGGAGTGATAAACCTGTTACTAAAGTTGCCTTCCAATTTTCGTTACCAGTAGAAAAAATATGAGAGTATGATCCAAATAAATTACACTGACCTACTTTCAAACATTCCTGATTTGGTATGCGAGTTAGATGCTTCTGAAACAATTAGATATGCGAATTCATACCATAAACACAGATTAGGTTATGAGCCGCATGAAATTTTGGGTCGTTCGGTTGTAGATTTTTTTCATCCTGAAGATAGAAATGAGTTACGAGTCAAGATGTCTCATTTACAAACAGCAGGATCAGAGACCAAAGGAATATGGAGAATTGCACATAAAAAAGGTCATTTTTTAACCTTTGAATGCAGAGGGAAACTTCAACCTGACTCAAATGGTAACAAAAGAATCATTGTTATAGCTAGAGATATCACTGATGAACTCGGGATAGAATTTAAATTACATCCGAAGCCAATCGGGAAATTGGAAACAGCTTTAGATTTACTTCCAAAACCTGTCGAAATCCATTACCAAAGTTTTTTTGAATTAAAGATGTCTCAGTTTGAATTTTCACAGTTGAAATTTGCTTTTGACGAACATGCTATCATTACCATCACAGATAGAGATGGGAACATTACGTATGCAAACGATCGGTTTTGCGAAATTTCTATGTATTCAAGAGATGAGCTGATTGGAAATAACCATCGATTATTGAATTCAGGTTTTCATTCACCTGATTTTTTTGAACGTATGTATCAGATGATACAAAATGGGCATGTATGGAAAGGGGAAATTAGAAATAGAACAAAGGATGGTTCTATATATTGGGTCAATGCAACGATTGTGCCTTTACTTTCCTTTGATGGTAATATCAATCGTTTTGTTGCTTTGCATACATTAATCACTCGGACAATCGAATCGGAAGAAAAAGTAACTCAGTTGTTACAAGAAAAAGAGTTATTGTTACAAGAAGTCCATCATCGAATTAAGAATAATCTTTTTTCCGTTTTCAGTCTTTTAAAAATGCAGGCTAGTTTTTCGCAGGATGTACATTTAAAAGAGCAGTTTGACGAGGCCGCTGGACGTTTACGCAGTATGATGGCTTTGTATGATCGATTGTATAGATCGCAGAACCCCAACGAAATCGATCTAAAAGATTATATTCCAAACTTAGTGGGGCAAATATTGTCAACTTATCCCAAAAGTATTAGTTTTGATTTTGTTCTCAATGCATCAATGATTGTGAAACCGGATATTGCTAATAATTTGGGAATTATCCTGAATGAATTAATTTGTAATTCTGTAAAACATTCCTTTTTGTCAAAGGATGTGGGGAATATTAAAGTTCAAATTGAAAAGATCGATCATCAGATTCAATTTACCTACAGTGATAATGGTGAGCCACTTCCAGATACCTATTCCTTAAATGATTTAGACGCAGGATTTGGTATCAAACTTATGAATTTGTTGGTCCAACAATTAAAAGGAAAAGTAGATGTTCGACCAGGGCAAAGTGTACTGTTTATATTTCTATTCCCAGGATAATAAGTTCTACTTCCGAAGCCAATGTTTCCATTTTTTATGATAAAAATAAAATAGCATAACCAATGAAGGAATAAAAAACCAGAAAAGAAAAATGCTATTTGCTGGTAGTATGAATATTTGTCCAAAACTCACAAGCTGCCGGAAGTTTTCTATAGTCCATCGGACTGTATGTTTAAACGGACCTTGGCCTTTGATTACTGATAAAGAAATTTCTCCTTTTGCTGAAATAGTTTCTCCAGAAGGAATGCGAAATCGATTTACTTCAACAGTGGGGATAACAATGCCGGTGATAGGATCTACGGAATTACAATAGTTTGATTCACATTGAATACAATAGCCATTTTTATCTTTTGAATCAGGGTTCCCTGAAATGTAAGCATTAGCTATAAATCCTTCCAAACTTTTGTGTTCGTTTCCTTTGTAAATACATGTTGTATAAAGGTTTTCTTCAGATATGTATTTTAGTTCTAATGTATGCGAACCTGCATGTCCATTTCCATCAGCAACTTCTATTGGGAATTCTCTTGGCATCGTAAATTCAGCACTTCCCAAAAGAACTAAAGAATCAATACAACGATTCCCTATTAAATCAATATAACAATTGTTTGAGGTAATATCATTTGACTGATTTTGAAAACTATACATTTCAATATGATTGGTGTCAGTAGGAATGGGTCGAAAAAAACAAAACAAGTTGGACTTTTTATCATTCGGAAATTGATTTGTACCTACTTCCAGATTTGTTGGAAATTCTATCCCTGTATAAGATCTAGGATCGAGTAAGATCGGGGATCCATCCTCAGATGTTTTGAGGCTGATACAACTTGAATCCCATTCTGAATGACCGCAGGTTCTTTTTTCTCCTTCTGTGTATTGAATGAATAGACCTCCGTAGAGAGGACAAACAGTTTCTGTTTTATCTGGTGTGAGGATCGTTAGTTGGACTGAAGTGGGAAGTATCGTATTCGGAGGATTCGTTGGTTCGTCGGGAATAGGGGCCGATGTATTGGTGCCTCCATTAAGCAAAGGATAGAGCCAAAGTAGGGAGTCTGTTTTTCTATGAGAGCAAGTAGTTAGAAAGAATAAAACAAAAGTAAGTATCACTGATTTCATCTACAATAAGACGAATGACAACAGGAGAAATAAACTTGAAGAGGTAGAAGATCTGCAGATGTTCGTACAGATACGTAATTATTAGTCAATTAAATGAAGGATTGTGTCTAGTTTGTTCAAACGAAAAACGGTACGTATGAGTTTGTTTACTCCTCGGATCTGCAATTGCAAGTGTTGTGATTCCAACGCAGAATGAAACTTCATGAGTTCGCCAATCGTGGCACTGTCCAAAGATAGGGAAATATCCGTGAAGTCTAAAACAATATCTTCCTTGGTATTTCTAACAGTAGACATAATTCTTTCTCGGAATCCACTGAGACCGTCAAAAGAAAGATCATTGTTCTTGATTTCGATTATAATTGCCAAGGTTTAAAACTATTTTTATATGAGTGGATATTTTGAAAGGATTTTTCCATTTTGATTTCTTGGCCTTACCAAATACTGTTTTTTAAAGAGTTAATTGCTTGTGTTCTCTTTTAGGATTGCATCTGTTTCACAATAGTAAGAGCTGGGAACCTGCTTGGCTCTCGGAAAAATAATTTCAAAATACTGAGATTCCTTTGGTAAAAAATCTTCCTTTTCTAAACTGATAGTGCCATAATCGAATGTTTTTTCTTCTTTGTTAATAAGAAGGCAAGTAATCCTAGTAAAGTTAGTGGTTGAGTTGCCTTTATTTTGAATTTTTCCTGTGAGTATAATTTCCTTATATTGGTTTCGTTTGAAATCAATTTGTTTTAATGAAAGTGTTGGTTGACTAGTCGTGTTTGGAATGGTAGCTGCCGATACGTTGATGTCAAACTTGCTATAACTGGGAGCTTTTTCGACTAATACTTGGAAAATCACGGCCTCTCCATCGGAGACCACATTTTTTTCTGCGTATCCGAAATTAGATCCCACACTTGCCCCTTCTTCGTTTAGCAGATCCACCGTAAATTTAGGCATAAGTAATTGGTGACCACTTTGATTAGTAAATTTTCCTACTATATAAACATTGCCGATGATGTCCGGTATTGCTGAGGTGTATTGAAATTCACCAGCCGGAACGATTTCTATTGTTTCAGAGTTCGGTTCCATTGAAATGGATTCTACTTCTTCTTCTTGGGAAAGGTTTAAGTTTGATTGTAATTTTTGGTAATAGGTGAACGCCGAAGACCCTAACACGATCCAGGCGACTACAATCGCTGAAATGAGATTCTTCCAATTTCCAAAAGAACTAGTTTCTGACTTATCTTTGGATGTTCCATAGACTTTTGGGGGCGGTAGATCTACCATACCTCCAGTAGGCACTTTATCAAAACAATCTCCACAGCGATAGATAGTTGCCGATTCTTGGTATAAATTTGTGCTACCACAGCTTGGACATTGTTTTGAGTTCATATGTCGAATTTAAAGTAATCCCGCTAAAAATCCAAGGAGAAAACAAATTAGGAAATATCTTTCTTGGTTAGGGATTATAATAAATATGCATTAGGCATTCAGTCGCATGGATGGGGAGTAAAGCATCTGGCAATTGATAACGATAACCTTCATAATATGTTATATAAAAATTAGAAAATACTACTGTTTCATTCGGACGGAGCGGAATCGAAGAGGGGGGGAGTTCTAAAAATGTAAAGGATTCGTTTTTTTTGATAGTTAAAATTTGAATTAACGTTTTGTTTTCATAATTAGGTCTTAGTAATAGTAGTTCTTTTTCTGAGCTAGAAAATGGTAGGGCCACAAAGCCAGGTAATACAACAAAGGAAAAATCCGAATTATTAAAAATCAAAATCTTGTCCTTGATTTTCGAAATTTCTTGTAATGTGTTCGTTTGGTATTGAGATATTTTTTTTAACTCCTTTGTTTGTTGGAAGAGGACTGTAAAACAATAAATCGCAAGAAATAAACAAATAAAGAACCAAGTCTTTGTGATATGTGACTCGGATTCTTGTTTCTTTCGCAAAGACAATACATAAAGTGGAACCAATCCAAATAAATATCTAGGAGTGTTGTGACCGCCTGTATTTGGTGAAATGAGTAGGATGAAACAGGTGACGACTAGTAAAAATAGATTTCGATAGGACCATTCCTTTTTTGTAAAAGAGAATACCAAATAAAGAATAAAGATAAAAAAAATGGGAACCTGTTCTATCCAAATTTTGAACAGGTAAAAACTGATTTCTGGCCGGAACTGAAATTCGGAATTTTTTACCATGCGGAGTGGAATATAAGTCCCTAAGGTAATTTGGTTTACCATAGAGAAGACAATTCCTGTAATCAAAAAAGCCAAAAAAAATCCTTTCCAATTTTTTTCTTTTGGAAAACAAAAGGGAAGAAAACAAATCGAAAATATCATTTCTGGCCGCATCCAAACCAAACACATCGAAATAAATCCAGAGAATGTAGCCCATTTTTTGTGATACAAATATAGGATTACTATTTCCAAAAAGAAGAAGAGAATGGTTTCGTGGATTAAAAATATATATATGGATATCGTTGATCCAAATAACAAAAGTATTGTGGCGATTGTGTCTTTTTTGATTAGATAAAAAACATAAATTGAAAAGAAGAATAAAATGAATTGTGTAAATTTGATTCCTATTATGCCAAAGCCCGCATAAAACGGGGAAAACAGGATGGGATAAAAATTAGGGAAAGTGGAATAAGGAAGACCATTATATACATGGAAAAAGATATCTGGTAATGGGAAAAATTGCAAGTTTGGATCCGCTAAAAGATAAGGATATTCCAGGTGAAACGTTCCTTGGAGCGCTAACTTGATTTGCCATTCCAAAAGGGCAAAGTCTGAAAATGGTTTGATATCTTTAGTTGTAAATGTCAAATACCCGAAGATTAAAAATCCTAAGATAACAAAGAATCCAATTGCTTTTTTTGATTGTATCATATGGAATCGAAAACAGGTACACTCTTTATTAGTTCTTACGATCTGCAATGAAAAAAGATAATGATCCAACTACTTTCTTAAATAAACCTATGAAATATCTTTTTTATTCATTCCTTTTCTTTTGCGGAGTAATCTTCTGCCTTCGAGTCATTGATTCCATTGATTTTTATGTGAGTTTTCCTTATGGTCATTATCATTTTCCAACAAACAGGGAAATCCCCTTTTTTAGACAAGGGGAAAGGGAAATCGGTGAGATTGGAGAATTTGGTTTTCGGAAAGGTAATTTAAAAAACAATGCCAGTTGCGGATATTTACTGTTAGGTGATTCGCAGACTTTTGGATCTGGTATTTTTTGGAAGGATAGTTTTCCTGAAATATTAAACCGAGAAACAGGTTGTAATTGGATCAATGTAAGTATTCCCGGATTTACTCTGGAAAACGAATATTCAACATACGAAAAAGTAAGTTCTCGGTTTGAATTTAGATCTGTATATTTATTTATATACGGTAACGATATATATGAAACGGGTGATACCCCGGATTTTTTGCATTTTGTGAATCATAAAAAGTATTTTCATATTTTTTCTTTTCTCTTTCCAGAGCACAGTCGTTTGTATTTAAAAAAATCTTATTTTGAATCAATACAAAAACGAATGGAAGCTGAGTTGAAGCGAGTTGCCGAACAAACTTATCGAATTCCTGATCTTAAAGAAAAAAAGAATGAAGTTGTCGATTTTCTTCCACTCAAAACCTTGTTTCAAATTAGTCCAAACTACTTATCTAGCTCCCTTAATACAAAAACATTTGCAAAAATAAATTTTGATCGTTGGAAAAAGATATTGTTTCTATTAAACGATAAAATTGTGAAACAGGGCAAACAATTGAACTTAGTTTATATACCTTTAGAAGTTGAGTTTGATAGAACTCGTTACCAGGTCTACCAAGGTATTGGATATGATATGAATCCAGAATGGTTGGAATCCGATTCCGAATTTATAAAAGATTTAATACAACTATCAAAAGAAAATCATATTCCTCTTATTGATTTGAGAAACCAAATGCGATATCGATCTGATTTATTACAGACAGGTGATATTCATTTAAATGAAAAAGCTCATCGCCTGATTGCAGACGTTCTAAAAAAAAATCTATGAATCATTTCGAGGAGATGAATGTTCTAAATTTTTTAGAATCGGACAATCGGGTCTATGATCACCATGACAATGTTTAACGAGTTTTTTTAAAGTATCCGACATGTCTTTTAATTGTTTAAGTTTTAAATCCAATTCATTTAAATGTTTTTCCGCAAGTAGTTTTACTTGTTTGCTACTTCGAGATTTATTTTTCCAAAGTCCTAGTAAACTTTTAATATCTTCGAGTGGGAACCCAAGTTCTCTGGATCTTTTGATAAACCGTAAATAATGAATGTCATCGGAACTATAAGATCTGTATCCGTTTTCGGTTCTGCCGGCCTCAGGAATCAAACCAATCCCTTCATAATGGCGAATGAGTTTGGTGCTGACTCCTGATTCTTTAGAAAGTTCTCCAATATTCATTTGAATCCTCCAAAAAAAAATTAAAAAAAACGATAAAAAAATCAAATCGGCTATTGACCTTCCAACGATTGGAAGGTTTAGACTGGATTTATGTTAACAAAGGAGTTACCATGAAACCAATCAAAAATTTACTAAAACTTGCAATTTTTGCAATGTTTTTGAGTTCGCAGCAGATGGCCGCGCACGGGGAACACAAACCGGGCCCTCACGGCGGTGTAATCGCCATGCCGGGAGCTTTCCATACTGAAGTCTTACCGTATCAAAATTTAGGATTTAAGGTGTATCTACTCGATATTAATTTTGAAAATCCGACTTCCAAAAATTCAAAGTTGTATGGTAAGGTAGTATCGAAAGGGAAAGAATTCCCTTTGAAATGTTCGGGTCACCCAGATCATTTTTATTGTGAAATTCCTCAGGGAAGTTCGGCGAAGGAAGGAGAGTTGATCCTTTCTCCTGAATGGAATTTCCAAAAAGGTGCGGATGTAAAATACAAACTTCCGTTAACAGAATCGAAAGAACAAAAAAAGGAGCATCATCATGGTTAATTATGAAGTAGAAGGAATGACTTGCGGGCATTGTAAAAAAACGGTAGAAAAAGTTTTTGCTGAAATCGGTAAAGAAGCAACTGCTAATATAGAAGAAAATATAGTAACTGTGAAAGAATCTCTAACGGATGCGGAGCTAAATAGTCTTCGGTCACGGTTGAGTGAGGATGGATATTCCCTTGGAAACGTCAAATAATACCACCGAACGAACATTAGATCTTTTCGGTATGACCTGTGCCAATTGTGCCCTTCGAATTGAGAAGGGCCTTTCCAAAATGGAAGGAGTATCAGATGTTCGAGTCAATTTTGCTCGTGAATCTGTTTTTTTACGTAGTGTTGATTCTGTAACGCTAGCTTCCCTCTTAGAAAAGGTGGAGTCCCTTGGTTATTCAGCAATTGTCCATGATGTTAACAAACAATCGGAAACGGAAAAAAAACAAAAGGACCAAATTCGGAATTTAAAAATCCGTTTTCTATTGTCGGCAGTCTTCTCCTTACCATTGTTTTATGCTATGGTTACTCATTTTAGTTTCCTTAGTTTTATGCCAATGCCGCACTTCTTAATGGACAGGTTTGTGCAAATGGCCATTGCCTTTCCAGTGCAGTTTATCATTGGATTTCCTTTTTACCAGTCCGCTTATCGTGCATTACGAAATGGATCAGCCAATATGGATGTTCTTGTTGTCATTGGAACAAGTGCAGCCTATGGGTACAGTGTGTTCGGAAAGGATCTCTATTTTGAAACCTCTGCTGTTCTCATCACTTTTATCCTTGGAGGTAAATGGATCGAACATTATGCCAAGGGGAAAAGCAGTGATGGAATCAATGCTCTTCTTAAACTTCGTCCAGAAACGGCAACAGTTCAATCCAATGGAGTTTGGACCGAAGTCCCTAATGAATATTTGAAATTAGGAGACCTGGTTTTAGTAAAGGCAGGCGAACGGTTTCCTATGGATGGAATTGTATCGGAAGGAGAAAGTTTTGCCGATGAATCCATGTTAACTGGTGAAAGTATGCCTGTAGAAAAGAATGTGGGCGATAAAATTCTCGGTGGAACAGTGAATGGAAGTGGGTCTTTGGTAGTAAAAGCAATGAAAGTTGGAAATGATACCACTCTTTCACATATCATTCGTTCTGTGGAAGAATCACTTGGCACAAAAGCTCCCATCCAAAGGATTGCCGACCAGATCTCCGCGTATTTTGTCCCCGTTGTCGTAGGTATCAGTATCATTGATTTTTTGGTTTGGTACTTTGTGATCACTCCGGGTGTGATTACCTCAGCCATCGAAACAAGTATTGCTATTCTCGTGATTGCTTGTCCCTGTGCTCTCGGCCTTGCCACACCCATCTCTTTACTTGTGGGGACAGGGCGTGCGGCCAAAAGGGGAGTGCTTTTTCGCAGTGCCGAAGCATTGGAATCTGTTTCTAAAATCAATTGGATTGCTTTTGATAAAACGGGAACACTCACGGAAGGAAAACCAAAAGTAACAGAGATCAAAGATTTTGGATTAGATTCTACCAGTTTGGACCTTGTTTTAAGATCGATTGTGAGGATGGAAGAAACATCCGACCACCCACTAGCCAAAGCCATCGTTGGTTATGGAAAAGAAAATAACCTATACCAAACAAGTTCTGAAATGGTTTCGACAAAAACTTTTCCGGGAGGTGGAATCCAATCGGAACAAAATGGGTTGGTTCTCGTTGCAGGCAAACAGGCGTTTGTGGAAGAGAATGGATTTTTAATTTCTGATGCCATAAAAGAATCAATTAAGCCTTGGACCGAGGATGGATCCAGCTTGGTTTTTGTTGGGATTCGAGGAATAAGGGAAGGCATGGTGGTTTTTCAGATTGAAGACAGGCTGCGTAAAGAGGCAAAGGCCGCCATTTTAGAATTAAAATCCATTGGAGTGGAACCTGTCCTCCTAACAGGCGATAACCAAACTTCGGCGGAAAAAATTGCTCGGTTAGTTGGGATTTCTGCTGTGTTTTCAGGACTTCTGCCTGAAGAGAAAGCAAAAATCATTACCACTCTGAAAACGAACAAAGTGCATTCCGCTATGGTAGGAGATGGAATCAATGATGCACCGGCCCTCGCATCAGCTGATGTGGGGATTGCCATGGGAACGGGTTCTGATGTTGCGATTAACACCGCCGATGTGGTCCTTGTCAATGGAGACATCCAAAGAATTGTGGATCTCATTCATATTGGTAAAGACACTGTCATCAATATTCGGCAAAACTTTGGTTGGGCTCTCGGATACAATTTACTCGGAATTCCGATTGCTGCATCGGGTTTACTTGCTCCTTGGGTAAGTGGAGCTGCTATGGCATTCAGTTCTCTGTCGGTTGTTTTTAATGCCCTTCGTATGAGCCGCTGGAAATAAAATCAAAGTATAAGAGATGGTAAATCTTTGGACATATCTTTTTTAAAACCTCCCTCCCATTTAGAATCTTCGGTAAAAGAATTCTGGATTTGGAAGGGAGTGAACGTTCGTGAACTGCCATGGATCTTACCATCTTACGAGTGTGAGATGGTATTCCATTTGGAAAACCCACCTCTAGTAGAAACCGAAAATAGGGAACTGATCCGATTGCCAAAGTTTCACATTGTCGGGCCACAGACAAGAAGGTGGAGGATTTTATCTGAATCCGAAATTTCTTTATTTGCGATCAGGTTTTATGTAGGGGGAATGTTTTCTTTATTTTCCAATCGAGGGGATGAATTACAAAATCAGTTTCCTGAAATAGACAATAAATGTATGCTAGGTGAATCTTCTGAAATCAAAAACAAATTTATGGTAACAGGAAATTCAAGTTCTAATTTTTTATCTGAAGATGGGATTTCAAAATTTCTAACCATCTTTCTAAAACAATATCCCGGAGAACCTGGAGAAATACCCACCTACATTCGGTTTGCACTTTTGGAGCTCACACGAGCTGCCACTTCCATTGAAAGTCTTTGCAAAAAATTGGGAATTTCTAGAAAACAATTGGATCGTAAGTTCAAAGAGATTGTGGGAATGGCTCCTTCTGAATACAGAACAGTGCACAGGTTATTGGAAATGGTCCGAAATCCAGAACATTACCGACAAAATAATCCAGACCTAAGGTTTACCGATTTGGCTCAGGAATTCAATTATTCTGACCAATCCCATTTCAATCACGATTTCAAACGAATTTCCGGATCTATTCCCAACGAATGGTTCCGAGAATATGAAAAAATGTCCCATTTTTACAATCGTGATTCGTCAGATACTGATAGGATAAAAACATGATACAAAACATAATTGATTTCGTTGGTAAAACAAAGTTCAATCTCAGGTTACGCACATTGTGTTCCGCTATCACGAGAGAAGACAAAGAATCGTTTGATTTGTTATTATCCGATCCAGATCTAAAAGAAGTTTTGGTATCAGAATCTCCCTTACTTCTTGGACTTGCAGTCACTGAAGTTTCCGATATTTATTATTTAAAAAAATTATTGTCCCTTGGATTGAATCCCAACCAACCAGATAACATGGGTTTGTATCCCATACACAAAGCAACAGAGACAGGGAATGGGGAAGCCGTTGAAGTATTACTTAACTCTGCGGCCGATCCCAATGTTGCCGACCCAAGTGGGGTCACTGCCCTTCATATTGCCAATAGTTTTGACGGTCTTGGTGAAATTTCTGATCTTCTCATACGAATGGGTGCCAATATCTACCAAAGAGACAAACTGGGTAAACGGTATCTAATGTAACTCCCATATCTGATTTCTTAGGAGGGTGGCCATAATCTGTTTGTCTGAATGGCCCAGTTCCCAATCTTTGTGATTATGATCGGAACACCCTTTACCCTTACAGCTACAAAACTTTTACTCCTCGGATCAGGAGAACTTGGCAAAGAAGTAACCATCGAAGCAAACCGCCTTGGTGTTCATGTCATTGCTGTAGACCGTTATCCAAACGCACCGGCCATGTTTGTGGCACAGGAATCTCGGGTCATCAATATGCTCGATCCAATAGAATTGGAAGCCACCATACGAGAGTTAAAACCTGATTTTGTAGTTCCTGAAATTGAAGCCATCCATACAGAAACTTTAGTCCGTTTGGAAGCCGAAGGTTTTCGAATCATCCCTTCTGCAAAAGCCGTAAACTTAACTATGAACCGCGAAGGGATTCGTAACTTTGCTTCCAAAGAACTTGGATTAAAAACTTCCAAGTATCTTTTTGCTGATACCGAAGAGGACTTTCAAAAAGCAGTGCAAGAGATTGGATTTCCTTGTGTGGTCAAACCCATTATGAGTTCTTCTGGTAAAGGACAAAGTCTTGTGCGAACTGAGGCCGATATTTTGAAAGCCTGGGAGTATGGCCAAACGGGAGGAAGGACAGGCAAAGGAAAAATGATCATCGAAGAATTTATATCCTTCGATTTTGAGATCACTCTTCTCACCATACGACATATAGGTGGGACTACCTTTTTACCACCCATTGGGCATAGACAGGTGAACGGGGATTATGTGGAGTCTTGGATGCCTCAACCCATGTCGGAAAAAGCCCTCCTAGCTGCAGAAAAAATTGCAGAAGCCGTCACCACTGGTCTTGGAGGGATGGGAATTTTTGGGGTCGAACTTTTTGTGAAGGGTGACGAAGTGTATTTCAGTGAAGTATCCCCAAGACCGCATGACACAGGACTTGTGACTCTCATCTCTCAAAATATTTCTGAATTTTCCCTTCATGCCAGAGCCCTTCTTGGTCTACCGATTCCTGAGCTTATTTTCCACACTCCCGCAGCCAGCTCCGCTATCCTTTTGGAAGGAAAAACTAAGGCACCTGTTTACACCGGACTTGGCGATGCGCTAAAAGTCAAAGGAGTGGATATTCGTATTTTTGGAAAACCAGAAATTGATGGAAAACGACGAATGGGTGTTAGTTTAGCAACAGGAAAAACGATCGAAGAAGCGAAAGAAAAAGCCAATCGTGCCAGGGATTGTATCCAACTGAAAAATTAGTCTTTTTTGATTTCTGGGGACTTAAAATTGGTCATCATGGATTCGTAGATACTTTCTTCTCCAAAGGGAAGAAAGGAATTATCATAATGAAGTGCGAGTAGTTTGTTGGTCCCTTTTCCAAACCCGCGAATGAGTTCCGACTCTATGGAATCAAAATTTGAATCCTCAATGGACTCCATAAATCCGCCATCATGCAGAAGGTTTAAAAAAATCACAAATTTCCCTGCATGTTTTAAAATCTTTAAGGCAAATAACATCTCTCGAAGTTTTAGTAGGTAAAGAAGAGGGCGAGTATTCCTTGCCATCACTAACTTTTGTTCGGCTTCACTGATATCTCGAAGTGCTAGACGTAAAAAAGCCCTGGTTTGTGTTTTTTCTTTGTCGCGTGATTTTCCTCCGAGTAAAATTAATTCGGAACGTACCAAGTCCAAATTTTTAGTTAGGATTTTGTCATAGAGTTGGATGAGTTTGTATTGAGTGGAACGTACTGCCAAATAGGCATCACTGTATTTGCCTTGGATGTGGAGACTTTTAAAACGCAAATACTCATCAATGATTTCTTTATACTCGGCCTTTTCTTCCGGACTTCCTAGGTGGATGACACTGGAATCAAGCGAACGCACCAAAAGATAATTTTCCTCCGCACCAAAGGCCACTTGTAAGTTGCCATTGGCATAACTTCCACTGCCAAAACTGAGGCATAGGAAACTAGTGAGTCGAAAAAGAAAAGTTCGCACAGTACAGTTTCGGAATCTGGAGGTATGAAAAAGAGTCCATAATCTCACTCGTGGTTTTCCCTCTCATTATGTCCGCCGGATCTTACCTTTCTGTGAGAAAACTGAGCCAATTTCTTTTCGATTCTACTCGTCGTATCCGCTTCTTTTTCGATCCTGGTTTTATACGAAAAAGGGAAACCTTCGGAAATTATATGATCAAAATCTCTGGTTTAAACAAACAATTCAACGGCAATGTTTTATTCGATGACTTACAATTCAGCGTAAACCGTGGCGAACGAGTGGGTCTTGTCGGTCGCAATGGACATGGAAAATCAACTCTCGTCCAAATCATTTTAGGAAAAACGGAACCGGACTCAGGAAACATCACCGTCCCCAAAGGATATCGCATTGGACATTTGGAACAACATTTGGTTTTTACCAAACCCACAGTTTTAGAAGAATGTGCCCTCGGCCTTCCCGAAGGAGACGAATATGAAACTTGGAAGGTAGAACGAATTTTATTCGGTCTTGGATTTTCAGAAAAAGACATGGAACGAAGTCCTGAGGAATTTTCCGGTGGATACCAAATTCGGATGAACTTAGCCAAACTCCTGGTATCAGCTCCCGATATGCTTATTTTAGATGAACCAAACAACTATTTGGATATTGTCACCATACGTTGGTTAGAGGAATTTTTACGAGAATGGGAAGGTGAAATTATCCTTATCACTCACGATAGAAGTTTTATGGACAGTGTTGTGACTCATACAGTTGCCATTCATAGAACCAAAGCCATCAAGGTGCAAGGGGATACTGAAAAGTTATACACACAGATCAACCAAGCAGAAGAGATCTACGAAAAAACGAGACTAAACGAAGCCAAAAAACGCAAACAAGAAGAGATCTTTATTGCGAAGTTTAAAGCCAAAGCAAGTTTTGCAAGCCGTGCTCAGTCCCGCGTCAAAAGATTAGAGAAACAAGGGGAAATGAAAGCACTCGAGAATATTGAGGATATGGAACTTTATTTCAACAGTGCTCCCTTCTCTGCAAGCCAGATGTTAAGTGTGGACGAAGTTTCTTTTTCCTATAATGGAACCTCTCCTTATTTATTTGAAAACTTTTCTATCAGCGTTGGTCCCGAAGATCGAATTTGTATCATCGGGAAAAACGGAAAAGGAAAGTCCACCTTGCTTAAGTTAATCGCTGGAGAGCTAAGTCCAGTCACTGGTGAGGTTAAAAAACATCAGATTTTGAAGGAAGGATATTTTGGCCAAACCAATAAACTGAACATGAACGAAAGTAATACGGTTGTTCAGGAAATTATGACTGCCGATCCGAACTGTTCGGAAGGGAAAGCTCGTAACATTGCCGGTGGGCTTATGTTTTCCGAAGACCTTGCCTTAAAAAAAATCAAGGTTCTCTCTGGGGGAGAAAAGAGCCGAGTTTTACTTGGTAAAATATTGGTCGCTCCATGCCACTTGTTGTATCTGGATGAGCCCACAAACCACTTGGACATGCAGTCTTGTGACTCGCTCATTGAGGCCATCGATAACTTTGATGGTTCTGTCATTATGGTCACACACAACGAAATGCACTTGCGCGCTGTAGCCACAAAACTGATAGTATTCGATGATGACCGAGTTTTTGTCTATGACGGGGGTTATGACGACTTCCTCACAGACATTGGCTGGAAGGATGAAACCGTTTGAAATCGATCCTCACCGTAAAACAAGTTTCCAAGTCGTATGACAATGGATTCCAAGCCCTAAAGGATATAAATTGGGAAGTAAAGGAAGGCGAAATTCACGCTCTCCTCGGTCCCAATGGAGCAGGAAAAACCACCCTCATCAATTTGATCTGCGGGATTGTATCACCAAGCGCTGGTGAGGTGAATGTTGGTGGGTTTGATATCATTAAAGATTTCAAAAAAACTAGATCCTTCATTGGCCTTGTGCCTCAGGAACTCAGTGTCCATGCCTTTGAAACCGTTTGGGCCAGTGTTTCATTTACAAGAGGGCTTTATGGAAAACCAACCAATCCAAAATACATTGAAGAAGTATTGAAATCCCTTTCCCTTTGGGACAAAAAAGACCAAAAGATTATGACTTTGTCAGGGGGAATGAAACGTCGAGTACTCATCGCCAAAGCCTTGTCACACGAACCAAGTATACTCTTTTTAGATGAACCGAGTGCTGGTGTGGATGTGGAATTACGTAAGGATATGTGGAAGATTGTCGAATCTCTTAGAAAAAACGGCGTTACCATTATTCTTACCACTCACTACATCGAAGAAGCAGAATCCATTGCCGATCGGATTTCAGTCATTCGAAAAGGAGAAATTTTCCTAACCGAAAACAAAGACCGGTTAATGAAACAACTCGGAACCAAACAGCTCCGCATTGAACTTAAAAAACCACTAAAACTAATTCCAAAGTCACTCGCAAAGTACGAATTAGAGCTTGTGGATCAGAATTCGGCCCTTGTATTTACCTACGACCGTTCGGATGACAGTAGTTTGATTACCAAACTTCTGGATGATTTGAAAAAACTCAAAATCCAATTTAGCGATTTGAGTACAAAACAAAGTTCTTTAGAAGAAATCTTTGTTCAGTTGTTACAGGAGGCTGTATGAATTTTTACGCAATTAAGTCCATCTATCAATTTGAAATGGCTAGAACCTTTCGAACCCTTTTACAAAGTATTGCCTCTCCTGTTCTTTCTACTTCCTTGTATTTTATTGTATTTGGATCTGCCATTGGTTCTCGGATTCAGGAAATCGATGGAATTCATTATGGAAGTTTCATTGTTCCCGGTCTTGTGATGTTGTCACTTTTGACTGAGAGTATCTCCAATGCTTCTTTTGGAATCTACTTCCCAAAGTTTAGCGGAACCATTTACGAAATCCTTTCGGCTCCTGTGACGATGTGGGAAGTGGTGATTGGGTATGTGGGAGCTGCTGCGACTAAGTCTCTCATGCTCGGAGTGCTGATGCTCATCACGGCATCTTTTTTTGTTCCGATTCGAATCGATCATCCCATCCTCATGGTTTTTTTCTTAGTATTAACCTGCATTAGTTTTAGTTTGTTTGGGTTTGTGATTGGAATTTGGGCGGATAGTTTTGAAAAACTCCAAATGATTCCTATGCTTGTGATTACTCCTCTTGTATTTTTGGGAGGAAGTTTTTATTCCATTCAAATGTTACCTCCCTTCTGGCAAAAATTGAGTATGTTTAACCCAGTTTTGTATTTGGTCAGCGGGTTTCGTTATAGTTTTTTTGAAAGGTCCGATGTGGCATTATCTGTGAGTATTTCGATGATCCTTGTGTTTTTGACCGCTTGTTTGACTGTGACTTGGCTTATCTTTCGAACAGGTTATAAAATCAAAAACTAAAGTTTTGAGCTAAAATCTAAAACAATTTCTGCGGTGGAAATATTTATGACCTAAATATTTCAATTTCTTAACTTTCGTAAATCTTCCACTAACCTTTGTATATCGCCCGTGCCTTTGGCACGGTAGATTCCTCGCAAATAACGATCTTTATCAAATAAAAAAATATTTTCTGTATGAACAAATTCATACTTTCCACGTTCGATGGAATACCCTTCCATCTCGGCTCCACAAGTTTCTTTGGCAAATGTTTCTATTTGGGATTGTTGTCCGGTATAAAAATTCCAATTCGGGTTTTGGATTTTGTAGGTTTTCATATAAGACTGCAAAACTGGGACGGTATCTTCTTTTGCATTGATGGAAAGGGAATGAATCCGTAAGTCAGGAAACTCTCCCAGTTGTGGTTGGATTTGTAAAATATTTCTTGTGATGAGTGGACAAATCCCGCGACAAGTTGCATAAAAGAATACCACCAAACTTTCTTTTGGTGCCCAGTCCTTGGGTAATACTTGTTTTCCTGAATGTTGGGTTAGGTTTAGAGAGTCTGGTACATGTTTGAGATTCCCGTTGGCCTGGGGGGTGTTTGTCCAAACCGGATCAAAATCCTTTCCTGAAAAATAGGGTAGCTCTAAGGGATTTGGTTCTGTAGCTGAAGGTTGGCATTGAATTCCCACCAAACAGAAACATACGAGAATGAGAAGGATGGAAAAAAAACGCAGACTATCTGGCAATAGAAATTGGATTCTTTTGAAATCGGTCTTTTTGTTTAAATTTCGGAACAAAACCAATCCATTCATTTGGAATTTGTACTCTTCTCGGGGATGGGTTCACAAAGTTTGCTACCTGGACGGCCAAAACTTTCGCCAGAAGGAGTAAATACATGGTTTAAATAAATTTGTCCTCGGCGGTTCCATTTTTTAGAAATCTTGGGATTTCCTGTGTCATAAAATGTTTGATAGGTGGCCATTTGTCCATTGTCAAAGTAATCAATAAATTCCCCAATGGGTTTGCCATTATCAAATTCTGATTTTTGTTTTATCTTTCCATTTTCAAAGTAACTGATTTGTTTTCCGTGTTTTTGCCCATAACGAATATTTCGTTCATCAAGAAGGGTTCCGTTTTCTTTTTTTGCCGTATAACGACCGTGAGGAACTCCCTTGTAGTATTCTGTTTCATAGATTTCTAGAAGGGTGGGATTGGTTTGAACAAAAATTCCGCTCAATGGTTTTCCTTGGTAGAGAAGGAAATGGTTGGGATCTTCGGAAAGACCAGGGTCTCCGGCTTCCACCCGAAGGGGAGAGCAGGAGACAAGAGTGATTGAGAAAAAAAGAGAGAGGATTACCTCTCTCACTTGCAGTTTGAATTTAATTGGAGACTGTCCCCGGAGTTCCATGGAAAGAGGAGCCAATAAGTGTGTTTGTTGTCGCTGTAGAATCGTATGCATAATGGTAGTGATAGATTCCACTTGGGAAAAGAACTGTAGCGGCTGTATGGCCATGGTTGGAATCTAAGGTAGGGGTAGTATCATTTCCAGGATCAGTTGTGCCATTATCGCATTTCAAGCCATACACAGGAAATCCATCTAACAATACACCAATCAAATTGGAGTTGTCATTCGTTACATTCAATGGTTGGGAGTGGTGGTGGTAGACACCGGAATTTTGTGGGTGACCGTTGAACTTATCAAAGGTGAGAACTTCCGTTGCGAGTGTGTCCCCAGGAGCAGCCGCGTTGTTAAAGATAGCGAGTCCATTTACGGTGATCCCTACAGAAGCATACCCACTTTGGGTTCCCACTTTGGTTCCGGTCTTTTCTGTAGGAGCACTAGGAATGGTGTAAACCAAACACTGCGATGAAATTTGGTTGTTTCCTGCAGATTTTTGTCCACTTGCTAATGCCTCATACATCGGAGAAGAGGTTCCGAAATAAAAACTTTTGTTATTGGGTACATTTTGTGATCGGAATACGTAGTTGGAACCGGAAACAGAACCCACGGCACATTTAAAGTTGTTTCGAATCCAAGCCGGTAAGTCGGCAGACATAGAAGAAGTCATTCCAGTAATACAATCTGTATTGGTATCCAATGTGGCAGTGGAGTTAACAACCGTGGTTCCGGTAAAGGAGGTATTGGCACAAACGCGGGAAGCAGCGGCCGCTAACAAAAGTAAGGTTTCTTCATCAGAATCTGATTTGGTTTTGCATTGGGTAAGTGAAATACCAAAAACAAGGAGTAGGACAGCCGTTCGAAATTTTAATAATTCCATAGTCCTAGCAACTTAGAATCATTCTCGCCTATGTCAATGAATTCAAGACAAGGGAGAACCCTAAACCCCCCTATTTTGCGGAGAAGCCCTAACCGTTTTTAATAAATTTTTAAAAGTTCTACTTCAAAAATGAGAGTGGAGTCTGGAGGTATGTTTCCTACTTTTTTACTGCCGTATCCAAGTTCCGGTGGGATGATGAGTTTGCGTTTTCCACCTACACGCATCCCTTTGATGCCTTTGTCCCAACCCTTCACTACTTCTCCAGCGCCCAAATTAAATTCGAAAGGGCGGTTGCGGTCGCGTGAACTATCGAACTTAGTACCATTGGGAAGTTTGCCTACATAGTGTACAGTTACGTAGGAACCGGAAAAAGCTTCTTCCCCTTTTCCCACAACGAGATCGATGATTTGGAAGTCCTTTTCTGCTGATTGGATGGGGAATACCAAAACAAAAAGGAAAAATAAGACGGCTTGGGTAAGGATCTTCATACTGTAGTGAAAGCATCTGGGATTTGGATTTCTTTGCCAATGAAAAAAACTGTTCCAAACCGAATCCTATTTTAGAGTAACCAAATGTTTCATGAGTTTATTTTCTACTGTCGGGAACTTGAGTCCTTCCTTTTTAGAAACCAAATCCAAGAATTCAAAGAAGGGGATCACGATAGTTTTTTTGCGGAGGAAATGCTTCGTTATATTCAGACAGAATCATTAAAGATTCCGCAGTCAGAAAAACAAAAATACCCAAACTTACCTTGGGATAAAATTGATAGTTTTTGGCAAAAGGATTTGGCTCGGGCCTATGACTACATTGACTTAAAGATGTTATATTATATCTGTGCTTATGAAATTCCGAAAATTACAAAGACAATCAAACTGGAAACCCGCTAGCCATTAGGCTGCGGATTTTCCGTTATTTTTGATGATCTCAATATTTTCTTCAAAACGAACCTTTTCGGCATAGGTTCGTTTACCAGAAAACTCAACTCCTACAAGTAAATCACCAGATTCTTCCTTTTTTGCCCAAGCAATTTTGCCAAAAAAGCGGAAAGGAGTTTGTAGTTTAAAAACTAGTTCTAATAAAATTCCTTTTTGTTTGGGAAGTGTTTCCACCAAACTGCTATTACCCACTCTAAGTTTGAGTCCAGTGGCAGACAAATCCAGAACAGGAAATTTTTCTACCGTTGTCATCAAGTTAGCATCTTTAATTCTTTCGATCATTTCAGAAATTTGTTTATGATAAAAATCCAAATCTTCTTTGGTAATCACATTGTCTTTGGTTTGTAACCAGTAATATCCAATTGGTATGATTTCTTCTAGTTCGTTTGTATAAAGGATGGGAAGAATGAGTTCTGATTTTATTTTTTTGTCTTTGGCAGCTAATGCAATTTTATCAACTTGATCTTCGATTTCATCTTCATAGTTGATAAACCCTTCTTCGTCCAAACGATAACTATCTGCATTGGTTGCATCTTTGATAAAAAGAATTTTTTGAGAAGACTTAACCACGTCAAACTTGCGTTCCATTCCTGATTTAAAAATATCCATCGTGCCTGCTTCACCAGACCTTGCCATCATTCGTTTGCGGTAGTCTTCGAAGTTGACTCGGACGAGGGTAGGGATATTAAACATATTGGCTTCAATGATAGTTTTGGAGCTTACAATGTTTGTAACGTTGACAAGACCTTCTTCCGTAATGGAAAAACGAGGATTTAATCTTTCTTTTTTAGCAATGAGAACTTTATCAACATGGAGTTGGATTTTTGTAGGCGAAATTTGTTTTATAAAGGAACAATGAAGTTCTAAATACCGAGCCAAAAGTTTGGAAAGAATGAAAGTAGAACCAGGTCCAATCGGCCAAACTTCGGACCAATCGACAACGATTTCTTCTCCACCAGGTAATTCCTGTGTGACGGTCATGGTTTGGATTTGTCCATTCCAATTCGCCTTCATTTCTTGATTCATAAGATAGTGTAGTATCACATGATGTTTCTGTTCTTTTCCTGTGATTTGATCCATTGGTCGCATAGCTAATTTCCGAGTTCCATTTTATGAGACGGAAATAAATTTCCGTTTCTAATGGAAAGTAAAGCTAATACCGTCTCTTTGGCAAGAAAAACGAAAATTTAAAGTAAGAGTAGGTGTTTTTTTTCAGTTAATTCATAACAAAAACGAATCCATGAAAAATGATTCTGTAAGTGTGAATACTCGGGAAGGTACTGAAGTAAAAACGCTTCACAACGTTTCTCTCTTTCGAAATATCTTTTTTCCATTACGATAGTTAGATCGTTTACAGTTTTTTCGTATGTGTCTGAATCCATATAACCTTCTTGTAAGGCCTTTTTTAGAAACATACATTTTTCATTCCATTCTAATGGGGATAGTACGGGGATTGTCTCCATTTCCAACCAAAACTCTTTTAGTTCTCTTTCAAACTTAGGGACTTCCCTTTTTATGTTTTCACATTTATGGAAAAGAGTCCGGAGGTGGCTTGTCGCATATCCTTCGATTTCGGATCTATGTCCCTCCCAAAGTGCGTGATAAATCTTAGGAAAAGAAAAGGTAAACATTGGACCGGAATAGGGGGAAAGTAAATCCAATTGATAAGCACCTTTTGCATTCAATTGTAAGGAACCTTTGACAAGGATCCCATTGACATCTACCTCCAATATTTTGATTCCTAACATACTAATATTCAATTGCGTACGTAGTGAAATTTATTGTATGATCATGAAATTTTTTACAAAAGTTAAAAATACCTGCTAAGTGAGGAACTTTCTTTGTAGATTCCCCTAAGGAGAGAATTCCAACCATAAGATTGAATAGTTTTTTGCAACCGAAACTAGGTTGGAAGACTCTGACAATATGGTGCAGTCTCCATCTTCTAGTGAATCTCCTAACCATCCCAAACTTCCAAAGGCCAAAGGCTCTAAAAGGGCACTCCTTGTGGAAGGGGGAGGAATGAAAGGTGCATTTTCTGGCGGTGTTTTGTATGCTTGGAATCGTTTCCTAAGACCAAATTACTTTGATTTGGTGGTGGGTGTGTCTTCTGGTGCTTGTGCAGCCGCTTATTATGTATCAATGCCAAAAGAAGAGCCAGTGAAAAGTGAAAAAGCACTGGCGGTTTGGTATAGAGATTTGTCAGGAAGAAAACTCATCTCCTTTTTCCATCCCTTTCAGGGCAAAACTCTACTCAACCAAGAATACTTAATTGATTTTATTATTCGAAAGAAAGTTCGATTGGAATCGGAAACTTTGGACAGGAAGAATGTTCCTCATTTTGCAATAGCTGTGAGTAACTTACACACCCATTCCATTGAGTACATCAAAGCCACTTCGGCGAATATTTTTGATTTATTGAAAGCCGCGACTTCTCTCCCCATTGCCACTCGCGGTAAACATTGGTTAAATGGTAAATTGTATTCTGACGCGGCCATTTTAAATCCACTACCGATTCAAGATATTATAGAAGCTGGTTACAAAGAGATTGTTGTGATTATGAATTCGCCGATCCGTCATATTTCAGGTCCCCTAACTCGACTCACAAGTTTACTTGCTTTTCCTAAACATAGATCCATCCGAAGACTTATGCGAAAACTCCACCACTTTCATTTCAATGCAGCAAGAGAGATTGCAGTGAAACCACCACGTGGAGTAAAGATCATCACTGTAGCTCCTGATGGACCACTACCAGTCAAACTCACCACAACCATTCGTACAAAATTATATAAAACCGTTCTCCTTGGTGCAAAAAAAGGAGAAGAAGCGATGTTAAAAATCCTTAAAAGAAAACCAAAAAAACAGAAATAGATCTGAAGATCTGACTCGAATCCTACCTTTCGTTAAGATCACTTATGAATAAGCCGCCATAAGCTTTGTTAAATGCATTTTTAAATTCACCACCAATATACCACGTTCCATTTCGATAGTAACTGGCATATCCAGTGCTCTCCAAATTGGGAACCCATGGTAGTATTGAATTCGTTCTGCTGTCAAAGGCACTTAAATAATTTGTAGTAGTAGAACCATTGAGTCCTGTAAACGAACCAGCAACAACTACCTTCCCCTCAGGGGAAATTGCGATAGAGTTTACAAATCCATTCGCATAAATTGGATTAGGCGATATGTAGGATTGATTGATGCTATCATAAATAGCAAAATTGCTGAATGATCCTGCACCTATAGTCGTAAATATTCCACCTAAATAAATTTTACCTTCAAAATAAGCTTGGGCTGATACGTCGCTATTGGGATAGTTTGAGTTTGATGGGTAGTTTAAGGCTAAACCTGTGTTAGTATCAACGGCTCGGTAATTGCTTATGGTATTGTTTCCGTTTAGAGAATTGTATAAACCCCCAACAAAAACTGCATCATCTTGGATGAGAAGAGAAGTGGCACTATTAGGCCCTAAGTTGGGGTTCCAACCGGTAAGCGAAAAGTTCTCTGCATTGATAGAAGCAAGGGCATTTCGTGTTTGGCCACTCACTGTTGTCATTCCGATTCCACCAAAAAAAATTTGAGATTCGTTACTTGTGATCGTTCTAATTTCAAGAGAACTGCCAGAAACTCCTAGGTTTGTTGGATTTAAACTATAAGAAGGCAAATCTAAAATAGCAAAGGCGATTCTTGGTGTTTCGTTAACGTTTTCAAAACTCCCACCTACAAAAAGATGGTTGCCTTTTCGATGTAAGGTTTTGATTGGAAAATCAAAATTGGGAGTTCCTTCGATGGGAGAACCCGTGGATTCTTCAAATACAACAAAGTGTTTACGGAATTTTGTATTGATTGCCGTGTGATTGCTTGCAATAAGCAGTGAAGATCCAGAAGATACAATGTCTCCTGCTGGAAAGTAAATCGAGGAATTTAAATTTGGATCCCAAATATTTAAACTACCACTTGGTAAATCATAACTAGCAGCGTAGTTTCTTTTTTGTCCTTGGGCCTCGGTAAATTCACCTAGGACATAGAGTTTGTTTCCAATGACAGTTAAAGTCCTAATGTAATTGTTTATCGCAAAAGAATTTTCTTTGACTGCACCTAATTGGTTGTCCACACCCACTAGATAATTCGCTGGAGTGACTCCGATGGTTGTGAATTCTCCTCCCAAGTAAATTGTGTTTTCATGTTGATGTATTTTGAAAACTTCTAAGTTCGGGTTAGGTGCCCAAGATGTTTGGGTTCCATTTAAATAGAAGGAAATGGCTCTGCCTGTAAAAGGCCCAACCATATAAAGAACTGGGGTTCCCGTATGATCGGTTCCCAAATACAAATCATTCACCTGACCGCCTATAGGTGCTTGGCCTGTAAAGGTCGAATCGATGGCTCCCGTGTTGGGAGATAATTTCACTAGTCCATATCTAGGTGTTGCCCCAATGTTTTGAAAATGCCCACCGACATACAATGCCGATCCATCAGAGACAATGTCAAAAACGGAATTATCAAATGTTCCGGTGATAAACTCTGTGTTGAGTTTTCCAGTAAAACGGTTGAGAGAGGCTATGTTTGATTGAAAGCCAGAATCCCAACCTGTAAACATTCCTCCTACATATAAATTGTCACCTAATAGTTGTAAAGCTGTAAGGTTCCTTGTCTGATCCTCTGCTGGATTGAAGTTTGGATCCACTTGGCATCCGGGTAAAATATGAGCCACTTGACTCAGTTTGATTCCTTGGACATGGGTGAAATCACCGGCAATATAAAATCCACCAGAACCATCTGAGATGGCAACATTACTGAGTCCTTTTACTTTTAAATGAGGACAAAATCGATTGGGGACAACTGCCCCGGTTATGGGATCTACCAAAGAAGCACTTCCCGTGGCGATACCCGTCATAGTAAAATCACCACCCACAATGATTTGGTCATTATAACTAGTGATGCTATAAACTTTGGCAATAGTAGAACCATATACTCCCCACTGGTCAAGAAAGGTAAAGGCAGGCAAACAGGAGGCAGAACGATCCCCTGTCGCAAATCGAATTAGGCTGGCAAGTAAATAGGATTCTGACCGAGCATCACAAGTATTCTGGAGTTCTGTTGGTTTGCAGTGAGTAAGAGAAATAAATGAAACAGTAAAAATCCATAAAAAAGTAAGAATTCGGAGCATAAATACAGAGTTAATATCTATAGTTTCATGTCTAGTTTTTTGAAATTCTTAAATCTTAGCATTTCTACTTAAGATTCCCAATCAAAAAATGTATCTTATTTGAGAATCTGAATCTAAGAATTTTGTAAAGACCGAATAACGCCTGCTATGTAATCATTCGTTCAAACTAGATCGAACGAGCCCACCATTACTTCTTTTGTGTGCTACGCTAAATGCGCCACCAAGATAGTATTTTCCATTTTTATACATGGATGTATAAACCACATCATTGATGGAAGCCTTCCAAGGAGAAAGAGTATTTGTGTTACTATTAAATACCCCTAGGGAATAGTTATTAGCGACACCATTCAATGCAGTGAAGGATCCGCCAATCAATACATTCCCATCTGGATAGGCTGCAATATGGTTTACAATATTGTCGGCATACACCGGGTTAGGTTGTTCGTAAGATTGTGTTGCAAGATTGTATACAGCAATATTATTGAATCCAGTAACACCAATCGTTGTGAATTGTCCGCCTAGAAATATTTTTGTACCTGCTAATGCCTGGGCGTAGACTCCGCTACTTGGAAAACTGGTCGCAGAAGGAATTCCTTTTTTAAGGCCAGTGATTTTATCCACTGCTTGGTAGCTCGTAGTGACTCCATCTCCATTGATTCCAGTATATAGACCTCCTAAGAATACCAGATCTGCGACAGCAAGAAAACTCTCTCCACTTCCATTGAGATTGGGATTCCACCCGCTGACAGAAAGATCACTTAAGTTGAGAGCAAAGGCACCGTTTCTCGGTAAGGCATTCACGTTGGCCAAACTATTCCCTCCTACATAAAGTTGGGATTCGTCACTCGTTATGGTTCTTATATCTGGAGAGCCAGATAAGGTGATATTGATCGGACTTACCTGATAGGATGGCAAATCTAAAATGGCAAATGCATTTCGCGGTTGGCCTCCAATGTTCGTGAACGACCCTCCCGCAAACAGGCGATTCCCCACTCGATGGAGAGACTTAATGGTGAAATCAAAGTCAGGTGTTCCTTCGATTGGGCCCCCTGTCACTTCATCAAGGACTGCAAAATTATTTCTGGGAACTACATTCACCGTGGAACGACTGGATGTGAGAAGGACCACTCCATTTCCCGCGGAAACAATTCCAGAACCAGGATTGCTGAAACTACCATCATACTTCGGATCAAAGGCAGTGACCGATTCATCGGGTAAAGAAAGTGCCGCAGCATAGTTTCTCGGAACAGATTTCACAGAGGTAAAACTTCCGGTTAAGTATAATGTATTTTCAATGATTTGAATCGTAGCTACAACGCCATTGACACCATAATTTGTAGTTATGGCAGTCCCTGTGCTATTATTAACAGAAACTAAATTGGCAGATACAGTTCCGCCATTGATGGTAGTGAATTCTCCCGCTAGATAAAGTATATTGTTATACTGTTGGATGGAGTTGACCTTAGCATTGGGATTTGGATTCCAAGTGGTTAAAGTCCCATCGGGATAAAAAGATATGGCTCTACTAAATGTTGGGGTTGTCAAATCACCAACGGCATAGATATTGGGACTCCCATTGGCATCGGTTCCGTAGTGCAAGTCTAAGCAACTACCTCCGTTTATGGTTGTCGTGAAAGAAGATATGATGAGACCAGTGGAGAGAGAAAACTTAGCTAAACCAGTTTTCGCATAACCACCGATATTCGTAAAATCTCCACAAACATAAATAGAGTCTCCATCAGTTTCTAAATCGGACACTAGGGTATTCGGATTTGGAGTGAACGAAGTGTCCAAGGCCCCGGTATATCGATTCACACGAACCAGATACCCACTATTATCGTCTGAATAATATCCGCCTAAATAGAGGAAATCTCCTGCTAGTAATAAGGTATAAATATTTTTATTATTATCATTGAGAACGTTGAAGTTACGATCTAATTGGCAACCAGGAAGGATATGGGCAACACTAAATCTTTCTTCGCCTTGGACTGCAAAGAATTCACCGCCAATATAAAAGCCACCATTCCCATCAGAAATGGCGATACCGGTAGTACCCACTACTTTTAGATAAGGGCAATTACGATTGGGTAGTATCTTCCCTGTGGCTGTTTCTAAATAAACAACATTCCCAGTAGAAGGGCCTACGAATTGGAAACTTCCCCCAATGATGATTTGGTCGTTATAACTAGTCATCGCATTGATACTTGTTACGATTGACGGTGGTGTTGGCATAAACACTCCCCAAAGATCTTGGAAATCAAAAGAGGGTAGGCAAGAGGGGGAACGATCCCCGGTAACATAACGTATGATCGTTGCATATAAAAAAGCATCTGATTTCGCATCGCAGGTATTGGAAAGATCTGCCGGTTTGCAGCCGAAAAAAATCCCCGCTGACAATGAATAAATTATAAAAGTTTTACTTAATAAATTCATAACTTGATAGTTTACTTTTTTTATTTATTTTGTCTACTCGTTTGAAATTAATTTCTCAGAATCAGGAGTGAGTCTAAAGGGTGATGGTTTGGATTTCCCTAATGTTAGTCGGAACGGGATTTCTCCTCCTTTGGATTTGGACACACAGTCCAAGAAATAAAAGGTCTGTATCGTTTGTACGCAAGAGAAGAAATCCCGCTTTTGAAAAAAATACAATTGTTATGGAATCCCAAATTTGGGAATTTTCCGTTCTGTTTTCCGCAGGTTCCGCAAAATTAGAAAAACAATCTCTGGAATTGTTAAGAGACCATTTTGATCCAGAATTTTTATCCCATATAGGATATGTTAGCTTAATTGGTTCTGCGGATGCATCGGGTCATTTAGCAAAAAACCGACGTTTAGTGAAAGAGAGAGTTCGCATAGTCGAAAGTTATTTGGTGTCTCTTGGAATTTCCAAAGATAAGATTCGAAAATTTTTTTTAGACCCAAATTATGGCGGAAGTCCAGAATTACGAAAGAGGTTACGATCCGTCACCATCCAATACGCAATAGAAACATAGAGTGACATATTGGATTAGATTTGGTCTTTTGAATAATACGCTATGATTCGAACCGATATCCAAATTCGATTTAATGACATGGACCCTATGCGTAGAGTCAATAACGCAAGTTACTCGGCCTACTTAGAATTAGCAAGATTGGATTTTTGCAATCGTTATCTATCCGTTTCAGAATTAGATGACATTCCTTTTGTTTTGGCCCGTGTGGAAATGGATTTAAAAGCATCGGTTCTGCCAGGAGCTTCCATTTTTGTAGAGACATGGGTTTCCTCCATCGGCACTACTTCTTGGGAATTTTCGTATGAAATCCGAGATAAAAAAACAAATACTCTTTATGTGTCGGCAAAGACTGTACAAGTTTACTTTGATTACCGTGCCAAATCCAAACAACCCATCCCACTCGATTTTTTAAAATCTTTAGAAAAGGAATCTTTGTAATTTAGAACAACTCTCTCGAATCAAAATGTTTCCATTCCCAATGGTAAGCAGATTTGTCTCCGTATTGGATGCATTCTTCCAACCAATTGGATTCTCTGTCTGGGTTTAGAAGGGAATAGGTTTCTGATACCGAACGAATGAGTTCCCCATATTCAGGAAGGATTTCTGGAAGGAGTGGGTCTGTATTTCGTTCGAGAAGACGAATCACAGATTGGAGTAGGGCAAAGTAAATTCCCTTACGCAATAAATCTGGAATTCCTTGGGGAAGGCTGACTAGTGCCTCAATTTGTGGAAACAGTGACACCAGTTTTGGGACATGGACGTACAAATGGCTTGGCAACTTCGATTGGATTTCAGTAAGATACACTTCATTCTTATTTTCACCCATGACAAATCCAATCTATCAGATTCGTTCTCAGATTAAAACCATTTGTACTGCCGAAGGTTTTTCTTTGGTGGGATTTGCGGACGCAAAGATCCCAAATTCCGATCTAGAAAATTTGGACCAGTGGATTCAGGAGAACCGGTTTGGGAATATGGCTTGGTTTGCCAAAGATCATGCAGTGGGGATTCGGAATCGTTTTGAAAATTTGGGCCTTGTTCCGAGATCTGTGGTTTGTCTTGGATTTGTATACCGATCAAGTCAGGGAGAGGAAGTGGTTTCTCAAATGGAATCCAAAGTTTCACGTTATGCGTTAGGTTCTGATTACCATATTGTTTTAAAAGAAAAAGGTTATCGGATTTTAAAAACTCTACGTAGTGAGTTCCCAGGTCATAAATTCCGCCAATCCATTGATAGTTTGCCCATAGCTGAAAAAATTTTAACAAGAGAGTCCGGGATTGTTTGGCAGGGAAAAAATACCAATCTCATCCACCCAACTCTGGGATCATATTTTTTTCTCTCAACTATCTTAACCGACTTAGAGTTAGGTGGCCCAGATCCTGAAGAAATTGTCACAGACCACTGCGGAAGTTGCCGTAAATGTTTGGATGTTTGTCCCACAGGAGCACTGGAAGAATATAAAATTGATGCGAGAAAATGTATTTCTTACCTAACCATTGAAGACCGAGAAAAAACCGATGCGACGGATTCTTTTTTGGAATGGGACCGCAAGGGTTGGGTGTATGGATGTGATCTTTGCCAAGAAGTCTGTCCCTGGAATGCCAATGTGGCCAAACGTAACCAAGTCGAAACGACGGCCCTTGAATTTTTACCAAGATCTTTTTGGACCGATCCCCAATTTACATCCAAAGAATCTCTCACAGAACAAGAATTTGGCGATCTTTTCAAAGACTCTCCCATTGAAAGGATTGGTGTAAAAATTTGGAATCGAAATTTAAAAAAATAGAGAAGCTGGTTGTTTAATCTTTAAGCATACTCTCGTTAATGATTTTTAGAGATTTCCCTTTTTTAGTTTTATAGAAACGGAAGTCACTATCCAATGTGAAGATATTTGGAATTTCGTAGAACTCGGAAATTGTCATAAGAGAAGCGTCAGCAAAATCCTAAGTAAACGTTGCCGATAACATTTCTGTCGCTAGTTTCGGATCCTTAGCAGAACAAATGGCACTTACGACTGCAATCGAATCGGCCCCGGCTTCCTTAACTGCTTTGGCATTGGATTCTTTAATCCCTCCAATCGCAACAATGGGAATTGCGGTTTTGCTTCGTAACCATCTTAGGCCTTCGAGTCCCCAAGCTTGTTTTGTATCGGTTTTGGTGTCGGTGTCAAATATCGGTGACACGGCAAGATAATCTAAGCTGGGTTTTGGATCTGTTTCTATCAGAGAATGGTAGTCATCTTTTGTTTCCAAAGAAAGACCGATGATCGCATCTTTACCTAAAATCCGACGAGCTTCCCTCCAGGGAAGGTCCGATTGTCCGAGATGGACTCCATCGGCTTTTGCCGCCAAACAAATATCTAAGCGGTCATTGATGAGAAGGGGAATCGAATAAGGTTTTAAAATTTCTTTTAAGCGTTTGGCGAGTTCTAAAAATTGACGACTGTCCGATTCTTTTTCTCGGAGTTGGACGAGGTTCACTCCCCCGAGTGCGGAAAGTCGCACTACCTCATCCAAACTATGGAAGAGGCAAAGGGGTCTATCTGTTACCAAATAGACCCCGTGGATTTTATTCCCCATTTAACCTTTGTTTAATGGTATCGGCACTGATTTCATACAGTGCATCTAAAAATGCAACCTGGAAACTTCCAGGAGAGGAGGTTTTGGTTTTTGCCAATTCACCAGCAATTCCCATCACTGCCATCGCAGATGTTGCCGCACGAAACTGATTTGCTTGTACGGCAGCAAAGGCACCACAAATCGCAGATGCAGTGCAACCAAGACCGGTTACCTTTGTCATCAGAGGGTCCCCATTTCTTACCTGTGCTTTGTCTGTTCCACTCAGGATATAATCAGTGGCACCTGAAATCACCACCACTCCCCCTGTGACTTTGGAAAGAGACTTTCCCGAATCCACTGCCGATTCAGAAGAATCAGTAGAGTCAACTCCTTTGGTTTTTCCAGAAGAATTGAGTGTCGATAGAATTTCTGAGGCATTGCCTCGTACTATTGTTGGACTACCAGCTCCTAGTATACGACGAATCGCCATATTACGCAAGTTACTCGCTCCTGCACCAACGGGATCTAAAATCAAAGGTTTCCCAATGGAGACTGCTTTTGCCGCAGCTTTTTCCATACTTTGGATCCAAGGTTCGGAAAGGGTTCCAATGTTGATCACAGTTGCCGAACAGATCGTAACCATCTCTTCGACTTCTTCAATGGCATGAGCCATAATCGGAGAGGCACCAATGGCAAGAAGAGCATTGGCAGTGTTATTCATTACTACATAGTTTGTGATGTTGTGAACAAGTGGGGACTTGGAACGCAGAGATTCTAAGTCGTCGATAGTGTTTTGAATGATTGATTGAGACATACGGAGGTTTCCTAGGAAAACCTAGGCAATCTTCGTCAGGGCGTCTTCTACTTTTTTGATTAAATCCGACTCAGACCAAGGTTTGTTTAAAAAACTATGGAGATCCACTTCCCCTCTCAATTGATTGAGTGAGAGCTCATCTATGTGACCGGAAATAATTATTTTTTTAATCCCCGGATAGGTTTTGTGAACATCTCTAAGGAACTCATCTCCTCTTTGGTTTGGCATAAGCCAATCGGAAATGATGATTAGGATGTCGATTTCTTCTTCAGCCAATTCTTCGATGATAGACCATGCCTCTTCTGTATTTTGGGCAGTTTCATAACGATACTCGTTCCCAAAATGTTTTTTGAGCTGAGACTTCAAACTCATCAGAATGATTTGTTCGTCATCGACGAAGAGGATGGCTTTATTCATGGGGAGATTACTTTCCGTCGTTTGGACACTCGATGAGTTTGTCATGACCTGGGCAGGAACGTTTTTCCTTTCCTGGGCAAATCGCAAATGATGCAGACGTAACAACGAATAAACTAAATAGGGTTATTGCTAGTTTCATAAAAAACCTCTCTTGGAATTAGACGACTAATTAGACATGAAAGCAAGAACGATTTCTTCAAACTTTTGTTAGAATTTCGTACCCTTTGTCTGTGACAAGTACGGTATGCTCAAATTGGGCGGAAAGTTTTCCATCCTTGGTGCGGACGGTCCACTTATCGGATTTGTCAAAATTCACTTCCCAAGTTCCCAAATTGACCATGGGTTCGACAGTGAAGATCATTCCAGCTTCGATTTTTGCTAGTTTTCGGGGTGAGCGAAAGTGAGGAACTTGCGGTTCTTCGTGGAAATTGCGTCCTACACCGTGTCCCATCAGATCGCGGACAATCCCATAACCCATTGGAGTTAGAAAATCATCGATGGCGTTTCCGATATCATCAATCCGATTCCCCGGTTTTATCTGTTCGATTCCGATCCACATGGCTTTTTCTGTATCTGCCACCAGTTTTTCGGCTTCGGGAGAAGATTTTCCGCCCACGATAAAGGTTTTGGAGGTGTCTCCAATGTATCCGTCCACTATGGGGGATACATCCAAATTCACAATGTCACCACTCGCGAGGACATCTTCTTTTTTCGGAATTCCATGGCAAACCACATGGTTGATGGAAGAGCAGATGGACTTGGGAAACCCTTTATAACCAAGGGGAGCCGACCTATGGCCGTTCTTTTTGGTAAAAGCTTCCGCTAGATCGTTCAGTTCTAACGTGGTGACACCTGCTTTGACAAAGGGTTCTAAATAAACGAGGAGTTCGGCGGCAAATTTTCCCGCCTTCCTCATCTTTTCAATTTCTGATTTGTTTTTAATGTAAATCACGGATTAGAAATCTGTGGACCGAACCGTTGTTCTTTTGTTGGCAGAGGTTCTTTCCAAAGCTTTGTCGATGAGTCGGTAGATTTCTTCGTTGATTCCATCAATCGCATCGCCGGAAGTCATAAATCCCTTACTTTTGATGTATGCTTTCACTTTAGAAGTGACGATTAGGGATTCCTTCGACGTTGTTTCTGTTTGTTCTTCGGACATGGATACCTCGGTTTTATTTCTTTCTAACTCCGAGGATGCTATCTACGAGGGATTTTTCAATATTTAATTTTTCACTAATTGCCTCAGAAGACCACTGGTAGTTGTCGTGGAGGCTCTGGATGGTGGCTCTTTTTCGATCTACCAAGGGATTTCCCGAAGTTTTTCGCTCGACTTTTCCTGCCGGTGCTGGGCTTTGCATGGCTCCCTGAACGATATCTAGAAATTCGGAAAGTTTTTCGAAGGTTTCGTCGGCTTCTCCCAGGAGGGATTCCAAATCGTCCTTGGTTTCCCGTGAGGATTCTTTTAAGTCTTCCAAACGTTTTTGTAGGGTGAGGATTTGGCGGTGACGGTCAGAAAGATCACCTAGCAACTCTTCGATTTTGTCAAATTTACGTTCTACAGAATCAATTTGCGCTTCTCGTTCTACAAGGAAAGATGTGCGGTTTTCTGCACTTCGGATCGTTTCTGTGAGTTCTTTTTCCCGAGCTTCCACCACTTCGATTTCGCGGTCGAGGATGTCGAGGCGGGCTTGGAGTTCCCGCGCATTGTGTTTCTGAGTTTCCAAGTTTTCGACCAAATGGAAAACCGAGTCTTGTGATTCTTGTAAAGAAGAAAGGAAAGATTCGATTTTCGACTGTTCGCTAGTAAGTTTGGTCACACGAGTTTCAATAGAACTAATTTCTGTTAGACTCTCTTCGAAACCTTCCATCGTTTCCGAAACATGGACAAGATTCGATGCAAGAATTTGAACCTGTTTGTCTATGTCTTCTGTTTGGAACTGCGCTTCTTTTAAGGTTTCTAGTTCACTCGCAATTTCTTTTCTAAGTTCCACAAATTCAGAAATCGCAGATTGGTAGAGGTCGAGGTCTGGTCGACTTTTTTCGAGTGTCCTAAGTGCTTCAGAGATTTCTTCCACAGCACGGTTTGATTCGTCTGCAATTTGTTTGGCGGACGCGAATAAGTCAGAATGTTCTTTTACAGTTTCTAGTTCACTGGAAAGAGTTAAGATCTCCTCTTTTAGTGTTTCCATTTCTGATTGAAAACTAGAAAGAGTTTCTTCTTTGGTATCGTTTAGTTCCTCTAAACCATCGCCTATTTCTTGTTTTAAATCTTGGAAACGTTCCAAACTTTCTTTCAAAAAATCTTGGCTTTCTTTTGCGATTTCTTTGAAAGACTTTTCGTAATCTCTTTGGTAAGTTTCAATTTGTTTTTTAGATTCGTCTTTAGATCGTTTGATACTTTCTTCTAAGTTGCGACGAACTGTACCTAGGTGATTTGTGATTTTTTCTTCGAGTTGACCAAGTTGAATATTTCCTTTGTCCAGAAGTTTTGTCAATTGGTGAGAGATTTTAGAATCAATGGTTTCATTGAGTCTGTCCATTTTCTCTTCTTGTAAGTTAAAGAAAGACTCTCCCGATTCCTCTAAATGTTTGAGGATTCGATCTACTTCGTTTCTTGCGAGTTTTGCTTCGTCTTCCAAACGCGAAATACTTTCTTTTGTTTTGGATTCAGCAACCATTTCCAAATTGGATTTTGCTTTTTGAAATTGGTTTTGGAATTCACCGAGTAGGTCAGCTCCTTCCAAATGGATTTCTTTTAAGCGGTCTTGGAGTCTTTCAATGCTGTAGTTCTGGTCACCTCGCATCTTTGCGAGTTCGTCTTCCCATTTGCCAACAAACTGCTCTAAATTGGCATTGGCGATTCGAATCTTTTCGGTTACAATTTCTTCCGATTCTTTGGCCTTTTCTTCTGCTGTTTCTAAAATTTCATGAGCCGACTCGCGAAGTGCTGATTTCAACTCTTCTACGTAATCATCTACATCTTTGGTTTGTGCAGTGATGGATTCGCTTAAGTCTTTCACTTGCGACTGGACTGTTTCCAAATCCGATTCCATCTCAGACTTTTGGAGTTGGAAATCAGAATTCATTCTTTCTTCGAGTTCTTTTCGGAGTTCAAAAAGAGAGGTTTTGATGACTGTTTCTTGGTGGGAACGAACGGAATCCAACTCGCGATCAAAGTCTTTCAGTTCCTGGAGGGCACTTTTTTTCAATGAACTTGCTTCTTCTTTTAGATCTTCCGAAATGCGATGGAATTCTTCAGAGAAGGCTTCGATTTCACGGATGAGTTCTTGTTTGCGGATGTCGGCTTGGCGAAGGAGTTTGTTTTCCGCTTCCAAATATTTTTCTTGGAATTGAATGATGGTTTGGTTGATTCCATCCGCTTGCCTTCTTGTTTCATTGATGATGTCATCTCGTTTGGAAAGTGTTTCCAAAGAGAGATCTTCAATTTCGCGTTTGATGGCATCTGTTTCCTGACCGAGGCCCTTCATAAAAGAATCCTTGGTATGAGTGACTTGGTCAAAGATAGAATCAAAACGTTCTTGGATTTTTTTATCGAGTAGGTTTACTTTCTCTTCTAATTTCCCAGAAGCCCGTTGGTATTTTTCTTCCAACCTTTCATCAAACTTATCCACTTTGTCAGAAAGAAGAGAAGATGTGTCTTCAAATTTGGTAAGGCGGAGATCCAAATCGCCTTGTGCATATTTCATGGACTCAAGTAATAAATCCATTTCTTTCCGAGCATGGTCTAGGCGGCCAGCAGTTTCACCTACCATCACATCGGCATGGGATAAAAGTTTTTCGCGAGCTGTTTCTGCAATTTTGGATAAAGAGTTATCTAAAAAATCTGATTTGGTTTCGAGTAAACTTTCCAACTCTACCATTTTGTGAGCCACGGATTGAAGGATCTCATCACTTCGTAGATTTAGTTTGTTTTGAAAGGTATCCAACAGGGAAATAGATTCATTGTGAAGGGATTCCATATCTTCGGAAACTTCACGTAACTCTCGTTTGTGGCTATTGATCTGAGAGAGTCCTTCTTCCATGTATTGTTTTTCACGGCGGACTTGGTTACTCAAATCTTGGATTTGTTCCATCTCACCCGATAGGGAAGAGAGGTAGTCTTTACTCGCACGGATTTTTTCGAATAGGTCACGGGATTCGGAACTTAATTGTTGGATGTCTTCGGCTACTTTACGGGATTGTTTGACAGTGATGTCTAGGTCGATGCCGGCATCTTTCACCAATTGGATCTTTTGGAGAGCAATACCTTGGATTTCATCTGTCAATTTGGACGCATACCGTTTGAGTTGGGACAGTTTGGTATTGGACTTGTCCAAACGGCGCAGTCCGATCGTCACGGCAACACTGGCCAAAAAAGGCAATAAAAAGACTTCTAATCCCATTTTCTCAAAGATCCAATAATAGTATTATGTCGCATGAAGATGGTTGAAGAAAACCAGGCTCGGATTTTTTCCGCAAGCCTTTTTTAATTCAGTGAGAATTCACGGATTTGGAGCCAAAATCGGGTAAAAATCTTCGCTTCTTCTACCTCTAAATTTGCCAATCGTTCCTTGGCCCCCGGGTCGAGGCGGAACATTTCCGCACTCATTTCGGAAAGGTGGCCTTCCTCTTCTAAAATCAGGTTGGTTAGGCGGATGGGGGAACTGGTTTTGTCCAAAATCTCGTCGTACGCTGCATAGACTACCATGGCCCGTTTTTCGATGACTGTAGTGGTGTACAAATAGGCAAGGTAGGTAAATTGTTTTTCATCCGTAAAAACTTTGCGTAAACTGCGGCGGACGAGGGTATCTAGTTTTGCGAAATAAATTCTTGCCGCGGTTCCCCGAACCAGTGCGGAGTTTTGGTATCCCGAATGGAAACTGGGTTTGATGGTGCGTGCTGCTTTTTTAAAAAAGAGGGCATGCCTTGCTTCTTCGGTGGCATGTTTTAAAATCATCTCCGAAGTTTCTTCACTGGATTGAGTGAGAAGGATTTTTCTCGAACCCAAATGTTCTAGAAGAGAAAGTGTATTCAACCAAAGAGCATGGTTCGTTTCGTTGGCAACGATGTCAGAGAGAACTCTAGGAATGGAATCATTCGAAAGGACAGCAACAGAACCCATAAATCCAAAATGTGAGATGGGTTTCTCTCGGCTAGTCTTTCTTCAGTGGGATTGTGAGTTGGGCAATGGTTTCCCCATCCTCATGGTAGATCCGAAATTGATCTGTAGGTAGACCTTCTCCTTTCAGTAGGATGACACAAAGGGCAATTCCAATTCCTTCTCCTTCGGAATTGTCTCCCCTCTCGATATAGTATTCCATAATGTCGTTATAGTTCTGCGCATGTAAAAGAGAGTTTCGTATCTTTTGCATCTCTCCGCGAACGAGGGTTGTGTTGTTTCTCACATCAAATTTAATATGGTCTTCGTTATGTTCGATTTTGACATGAACATAGAGATTTTTTTCCCGTGCTAATGGTTCAAAAGTATTTCCCCGACCAGAAAGGATGAGGCTTTTATACATTCTTACGCCTAACTCATAGTCGGCGGGAGAGTGGATGTCCAATTGATTTTCCTGGAAAAATAATCTTTTGAAGTTTGCTTTAAAGCCGTTGAGGATTAAGTCTTTCACGATAGTGAAAAGAATGGCAGATAATTCTGAGATCCCGTATTTTTTCGTCAGTGCATCCAGTATGATTACCAAGTTTTCATCCAATATTTTGGAAGCCCCATAGGTGGTCATTTCTATCGGTTGGGACTTATCAACCCAATCTTTAACTTGTTCTGGACTAAACGGTTCCATTAAAAAATATATTGGCTCGGAAACAGAGGGTTAGATTTGGATTTTTCTTCCACAAGCATTGTTTGTAACTCTTTTCTTAGACGTTCAGTAATGGTATCTAGCGTTTTCTTTTTGTCTTCTTTATAAGAACTTAGATACTCATTGATCGTGAATGGTGTTCCGAATCTAACAACCGCTTTGTGGGGGCGGGCTCGGAATTCGCCAAAAAGTTCGTTTTCGTAACGATATAAAAACTCATACAATCGTTCGGCACTAGGTAGTTCCTTGATATAAGCGGTTTGAATGGTAATAAAGTCGTAGGCTTTGGTGGCCGCTTTTCTTGCCCAAGTTGCCATCTCAAGGCTTGGAAGTTCGCCGTTTGGATCAGGCATTCCGACAGAGACCATTTCGAGTACACTTAAGATTCTTCTGAGTTTTTCTATGGCATTGGCATCCGCATCCCATTTGGGGATGTTTGCTTTTCTTGCGATGTTGTCGAGCATGGCGTGACGCATCCGTCCCAATCGGTAGTCAAAGTCATCCGCTCTTCCTTCTTCGACAGGAACTCCATATTCTTTTTCTTCTCTTTCAATCATCCGTTTTCCCACAGATAAAAATCTGTGTACAATATCTTTGCCTGTTTTTTCGATCCCTAACTTCTGTTCCATTTTCGATATGGTTTGGTCGATGTCTTTTTGCATGGAATCGATAGAACCGGTCATTCTGTACTTAACGAAGGTAGGTAAAATCCAGATCTTTGCCTGGGGATCTTTTTTAAGTGCATCATCCAAACCCCAAAAACCTAACTGGGCCACTCCCGGTTGGAAGGGAAGGAGGGTATCGTTCATCCCACTAGTTGGTTCTCCTTCTGGAAAAAGTGCAAGTTTTCCGCCAGGGGAGGCGAGAATATCTCTTGAGGCCTTTAGGGATTCGCGATCGGGTGCTCCAGCTAACACTGAGTAGGCTCCGATGGATTGAATGAAGTCACCAACAAATCCATAGGCCCATTCGAATACCTCTCTTGCAGCCATATAATGAAACCTTGAACCCATAATGTTTGCCGAGTAGTAGGCAATCCCTGGTTCTTTGGTTGTGGGGTGATTGGAGATATAGAGGAGTCTTTCTTTTTGGAAGGATTTTAATGTCTTTTGGTCGGAACTTGAGATCTCGATAGATTCTAAATTGTGGACCATTTTATTGAGAACGGGAAGAGTCAGATCCGTAAACCATAGAGCAGGAAGATTGAACTTTGCAGGGATAAAGGATTTGATTGACATAGGACGAAAGCTGACAGATTAATCAAAGGAAGCAAGTACGAATTCACATGGCACTTATAGAAGAACTCAACCAACAAGGCAATTTTCTCTTCCGATGGCGCTCCTACATTCCAGGAGTCATTTTGTTCCTTTCCTTACTGTATCTACCGTATGTCCCTTATTTCCAAGGTAACTATAACTCCAATTTATATTGGCTTTGTGGTGCATTTCTTGTAAGTTTTGCGGGACTTTTTGTTAGATGTTTTACGATTGGATACACTCCCAAAAATACTTCCGGTAGGAACACAAAACAACAAGTTGCTGATGTAGTAAACCAATCAGGAATTTATTCATTAGTTAGACATCCTCTTTATGTAGGGAATTTTCTGATGTATCTTGGGCCTGTGTTTATCCTACGGGATTTTGCTTTTGCACTCGTATACATCATGTTCTTTTATCTATATTACGAAAGGATTATATTCGCAGAAGAATACTTCCTTCGTGGAAAATTCGCAAAAGGATATTTAGAATGGGCGGACAAAACTCCAGCCTTCATTCCTAGACTTTCTGGATATGTGAAACCTAATTTGGATTTTTCCTTCCGAAATATTTGGAAACGCGAATACCCAAGTTTATTTGGAATCATCGTAGTGTTTACGGTTTTTGATTTGATCCAAGTTTACTACCAAGAACCATCACTCCGTTCCGTGGACATCACGGGAATCTGGAAACCTTTCCATACTTGGTTTTTAGGATTTGGTCTCGTTTTCTATGTTGTTACTCGTGTCATTGTAAAGGCCACCAAACTTCTAGAAGTCGACGGTAGATAGTATTTATGAGTCGGTTGTCCAATGGTTGGAAGGTTCCAGAGTCTCTTTTAGACAAAAGGGAGCTAATGGAATCTTACCAAAAAACGGTAGAGAGTATGGAGGCGGAAAATCCGCTTACCATCTTTCGAGAACATATGGACAACGGACTTTTGTTTAAGGCAGGTCTGCAAGATGCCATGAACCAACTCACAACATTTGCTAATTTGTATATGAGTATCGTCGAACTAAAAGCAGAAATAGAAAAACAAACTAAGGACAATGTTACTTGAATCATTGTTTGCCGGTGAAACCTTCTCCGGTAGATTCCCGAATCCTTCCTTCCTTTTTTTAGATACCATCAAACAATATATAAACGAAGAATTCTCTGAAGGGAATCCTGTCGTGATTAGTTCCCAAATTCCCTACTTCGAGCTTGTGGAACGGATGAAACAAATCCGAACGCGGATTTATGAAAATCATGATTTGAGATTTTATCTTAGTCCCCTGTTTGAATCTTTTGGAATGGATCCGGACGATGTGTATGTGGATCTATTTCGATTGCGTTGTGTTCCGAACGGATTTCATACTATGTCCGGCTCTGAGGCGGTTCTATACATCCACAGAGATCCTTGGTATGCCAATCCAGAAAACCAAATCAACCTTTGGATTCCGATTACTTATGTCAAACCGGGAGCGGGGTTTGCCATTTATCCGTCTTATTTTACAAACGCAATCGCAAACAACTCCCGCCTGTTTGATTATTCGCATTGGATAGAGACAGGTGGATTCCAAACATCAACTCATCCCCGTTTGGCGGAAAAAGTTTTCCCCAAACCAGATACTTTCCCGAAAGATCCCAACCGATTTTCTGTTTCTGGAAATTTTGGGGATTACTTTCTATTTTCTTCTCACCACTTACATGGAACGGAAGAAAACCACCAAGGGTTTTCACGGTTTAGTTTAGAGATTCGTTTTGTTTTGGGTGAAGCGATTCGAAACCACAGGGGCCCTAAAAATATGGACAATCATTCGACGGGAACCACTCTTTTTGATATGAAACATCTAAAAACAGGGGAGATCCTTTCTCGGGACATCATTCAAAGTTACGTAATGTCCTCTGCTTTTTGGTAAACGATTCCGGGTTCATCGGAAGGTTTTTGATTTGGTTTACAATCTCTATGGCCCGGTCCTCTCTTTCTTTATAATTTCCCCGTATCCATTGGAAATGACGATTAGATTCTTTCATGGCTTGTAAAAATCGTTCTCGCATGGATTCACGTTCATCACCTAAATCTCTCAGTTTGTCTTCCATCCATGGAATATCAATGTCCAAAAAAAGAGAGTCGTCGTATTGTAAACCTAGCGCTCGTTCTGTGAGCCAAGGAATCTCGGATTCATAATACCGCTCCAAATACACTTTGGTTGTGAGTAGATCTGTATCTAAAAATAAAATTCCATTGGCCGTTTTTGCTGCCTCCACTTCCGAGATTAAATGCCCTTGGGCAATGGGTAAAAAATCAGATTCGTCCATAGGACTTTCTTTGGATTCCAAATACTCTCGTGCAAATTCCGGAATCCAATTGGTTTGGAAATGTTTTGCTAAAGCCATCGCCAAACTGGTTTTGCCTACCGACTCACTACCAGTAAGGACAATTCGTTTGAGAAAGTAAGGTCTGATCAGTTCGGGAATCCATTCCCAATGGGTGAGTGGTGTTTCTCGAATCTGAGTCGCAGAGATCGGAAAGGTTTTTCGTTCCAAGTCAATGAGTTTGTGTTCACATCCTAGTACTTTTGAAAGTGGATCTCCATATGCCTCAGAGGTAAAAAGGAAATTCACTTTCCTTTTGGTATGGCTTTCAATTGTTTCTCGCCAGAGATTCCAAAAATTAGGATGTTCCTCTGGGTATTGTGGGTTTTCGTCTTGAACCCAAACTACATGGATCTTGGGATCTGGGAGTAGAGTTTGCATCCATTCGAATCGCAAATCCCCAGGAATTAGTTCCGCTTGTAAGGAGCAGACAAGAACGGTGAGTTCGTCGCAGTTTTTTTTTGCTTCAGTGATGAGATGGATATGTCCTTTGTGCGGGGGATAGAATTTTCCAAGAACTAAGCCGTGGGTCATTGTGTTTTGTCCGGTGTTTCTAAATAAGAATTGATAAAGGCGATTTGTTTTTTTCCATCTAACGGGAAGTTGGTGTCAATTTTAACTTCGGAGTCAAAACCGAGTAGGGATTGTAATTCTAACTGTAATTGAATTTGGAGTGCATTGCCGTGGGTGGTAGTTCCCGATTCCCCATTTACCTCTGTTAGTTCTAAAAATTCACTGGAGGCGGAGACCCGACAAATAAAATTCTTTTTGGTAATTTGTTCCATTTGGAACTGGTAGATATGTGGATTTCGCCTGAGAATTCTCGCAACATCAATGGGATTGACTGTTTCGCCATTTGGTTTTGTAAAATAAACTGGTTTTCTGCCAGATAACAGTCGCAGACGAGGAAAGTGGTCGCCACAACTGCAAAGGCCATAATGAAGTTCGCCTCTGTCTCCTGTTTTGTACCGAAGTAAAGGTAGGTAGGGATTTCTTCCACCAGTGACTACGATATCCCCCACGTTCCCAGTGGATTTCACTTCTCCTGTTTCGTTCGAGACAATCTCTATATAAATGTCATGAGGAAGGATATGCATCCAATTTGGATTTGTCGGACAAACATAGGCGATGGGTCCAGTTTCGTTTAAGGAATAGAAGTTGATGATAGGGCATTGAAAATGTTCCTTTAATTTTTCTCGTAAACTCGTTGTTAACTCCAAAGCTGTGGAATGGATTGCCTCTGGTTTATAATCCAAACCCATTTTCATTGCCATTTCCAAAGCATAAGGATCTCCTGTTAGAATTTGCGGAGAACATTCCTTGATAAAATTTTCTATATCCGAAGGATTTTTCCAAGCAAGTGGATGCAGATTAATTTTTGCAAACTTTGCACCTTCCGCCAAACTATGACTTGTTGCATATACAATGGTGTTTTCTTGATAACAAAGTTGGACAGCAAAAGTAGATTTAGGACTATGTTTGGGAACTACACCATACCTCTCCACAGTCCACTCAATTAAAGGAACATAACAACCTACGGCTCTCGGATGGTTTGGTGCAAGGATCGGTAGGCCCGTTGTCCCAGATGTGGGATTGACGACCATTCGGTTTAGGTCCATATCACTGGGAATGATTTCGGCAATCTTTGTTTGTAAGTCCTCTCTTGTCGTAAAGGGAATGGATTCAAAATTTTCATCTATGGATTGGCCTGCCAAGGAAAGCAACTGGGTTCTAAAAAAAGAAGATTGGAATTGGTTCTTTCGGATAAATTGAATGGCCCCTTTCTGGTCCAAATAAATTTGGTTTTCTTTGGAATGGTAGAGTGAGGTTTTAAAATCTTGAACAAAATCAAAATCTTTTTTTTCGATTCTGTCTCCAATATTTGCATTCCAAACGGGTGCATATGGTGAGTGAATCAATTTCTCAAGTTCCACCGCCCAATCTTCTGACATAAGAGGGGAATTTCGATTTTTATTTGGATCACTCACGATTGTATTTAGAGGCCGCTTCTTCCTCTTCTTTTTTTTTCATTTGCCTTAGAATTTCTTTGGCTCGTTCTTGTGCTTTTTTGGTTTGGTCTAAAATTCTTAGTCTTTCTCTAGAGTCGATTGAACGGTATCTATCTTCAAAATAAACCTTCGTTTCGTTAGCTGGTAATAAATCCAAAGTTTGGAACAAACTTCTGATCAGTTCTTCTGCCCTCTCTGCATCCTTGGTCCATTCAGTATAAGGATGGACGAGTTTACACAATTCAGGAACGGTTTCAAACAAATATTTTGTTAGTTTTTGGAAATCAAATTCCGGGATTTCAGAATCTGGATCAAAGAGTATATAAGCGAGAAGGACGTGAGTGGCTTTGGTATCAAGGTTTGTGATTTTGTTCTGGGACTTGTCAAACAGTGGAGAAAGCAGCCCTTTTCTTTTTGTCATTAGGGCATCAAACCATAAAGCATCTAAGGATACGGTTTTAAAATCCACAGATAGAATTGGGAAATTGAGAATTTGTTTAATGTAGTATCTGATTTCTAACATAATTTCTATACACAAAATCTTTACTGAATTGAATGAGGTCTTCCCAACTTTGAATCGGATATAACTCCCATCCCGATTTCCCCATTTCATTGATAATTGAGTTTCCATTTGCATTGTAAAGTTGTAGCACCATGGAACCGCCCCCTTCACCTTTTTCTAGGGCATTTTTGGCAATGGCCCTCGGGTCTCTTGGATACTTTTGAGTAAACATAGTATCGATCCCATCGTCCGAGATGATCAGGATATGCCTTTTCGATTTTGGTTTTTCTTTGTAACCTTCTTCCAATAAATTCAAAGGAAAACAGGTTCCACCTCCAAAGTATCCAGTAAGCACTTTTAGAACCTCTTTTTCATCTCTCACAAACCCGTTCGTTGTTTCATATTCTTTTTCACCAGACCATAAAGTTACACGGACATGACTTCCCGTTCGTAGTGCCGATAAAGAAATGATGGCACCAGCGAGTGTCAGATAAGACAAACTGGTTTGCGGATTTGGCATGGACCCTGAACAGTCAACAAACAAGTCTAAGTCGATGGGATTCTTCTTTATTTCAGAGGATTCCGTTTCTCCATAACGATCCTCTACGGTTGTATATCCTGGAATGACTATGGGGCTACGGATTGTGGATTCAATCCAATTGATTTGTTCTATAGGGGAACCTGGATCCCAAAGTTCATTTCCTTCCAAAATTTCTTCTTTGGCACCTGGTGTTCTTAGCTCAGGAAAGGGAATCAGATAAGGCAAAGCTTTGTCCTTGTAATATCTATACACTATATCCGAAATTTCTGCATCAATTCCCATCGCCTTACAAATGGATGAAAAATCTGATGGATTTAGAGACCTTTTTGTCATGGACCCAATTTCTGTAGGGAATAACTCTGACTCTACTTCAATGTCAGTAATTCCAGAAGGAGGAGCCATTCCTTTTCCAACATCTAACGTATCTAAGATGACTGAAATTTTTCCTAAACTCGAAGTATTTCCTTCTTTTGTATCAAAGAAATAAGGAAAACAAATGCTTGCAAAGTCAAACATACCCTTCGACCAATCGTTGGGGAAGTTACGAATCATACGGCAAACTAGGCTCGCATCCGATTGGATTTGATCATCTACCTTTCCTTCTGTTAAAGTTTCTGAAGGTAAAGCCCATAACAATTCATAGGTTCTCATATAAAAATTCCAAAACCGGTCCTTGTTTTTACCAATTTTTTTGTATACTTCTTCCATTTTTAACAGGTTGTAACGTTTTAGATGGTCATTGATGTAAAGATCTTCGTAGACATTGACAATAGTCGATGTTAGGTGCTCAAGCCTTGGTAGTGCCAATCCGGCAAGGTAAATTAGTTTGGCTTGGTCGGCCAAATCTCCTGGGCAATAGACATGGTGTCCAATTTCGTGCCCCATAATTTCTAGAGGGTAATCCTCTAAATTGTATTTTTTGATTTGTTCTACAGAGAGTAAAACTCTGTGGTCTAACAAACGTATGGCTGCAAATGACCCGGTTAACCCTTCCGTTTTTTCTTCGGATGCTGAAAATAAAAATTTAGCGGGAGTTAATTTAACATAATCACTCCAAAGTTTGAGTGCTTCATTCCAAAGGATTTCCCAGTTTTTTACAAAGTCCATCTAAGTAGTACCTAGATAAAATAAATAGATGTTATACGAATTTTCTAATGTGAGTAGGATTGACTCTTCTGATTCAAGAATCGAAACGATTTGTTTTAGATCTATCTTTTTGCCGACAACAAGTTTCCAAAACGAAGATCGGATAGATGGATTGATTGGGAAGTCTCGAGCGGTAGGGATTTGTCCATCTGAGATTAAGTTAGTTCCAAATTGGTCCAAATATAGGGAAAATAAATGGGTACCAGAAATGACTGCCACTGGATCCGAACCTGAGTTCGATTCTGAATCAAGATAAGGAATACTTTGGAAAAGACCACCAAACAGAGTGTAACCGGGAATTACACGGAAATGGATGGGATCTGTTTCGTTCGGGGAGTTTTTTCTTCTAGGAAATTGGTGGGATAAAAGTTCTTCCGTGATCCCCGCTAGAATTTGGATTTCTTTTTTTAGAGCTAAGGATAGAGAGTTAAATTGTGTTTTTGCCTCGAGTCGGTATTCTGGTTTTCCACTGGACCAAGCGAAGACTGCCAATAGGATTTTCCATTCTTCGAACGTGGTTGTGGATGGGGCAAGGGAATGGATTCTTTTTAAGAAGAGTTCTTTTTTGGTTTCTTCGACTTTGACAAGGACATTGGCTAAGTATGATATTGATTCTGTAAGTTTTTCTCGGAAGAGGGGGCCAAACAACAGTAAGGTATCAAAAAAAAGAGAGGGAATGGGAGGGTTCTGTTTGAAAAAGTTTTTGGAAATCAGTGTGAGCAAAGTTTGGAATTGAGAAAGTACGATGACTTCCGATTCAGTTTTGTCGATTCCATCTGGTAGTGAGTCATAAAAGGGACCCAAAGTTTCTGCAAGGGTTTCTTCTGAAAAGTGGGAGTTTGTTTTTTTTTCACTGAATACAAGGTTGTTACAAACATCTCGATTCTTTAAAAGGATCTCCTTCCAAGTCTTTTGATTCATACATTTGATTCCGCCCACTTGAGGTAGTTGGTATACCTTTGGTGCAGATATTTGAGTTTTAATAAATCATCAAACATATGCCCATACAACTTTCTTTGTTTTGCCATCGCCTCAATTTCTTTTTCAATTTCTACTAATCTTTGTTTGGTGTCCTTGGCAGATAATCCCTCTAATCCTTCTTCAAATTTCTCAGATAAATTGTTAATCGTATCATTTTTATCGAGGCCCAGTCTATCATATTCACTAAGCGACAAACTAAAGAGTTTTCGTATCCAACTCACTCGGTCGCTACGGTACACTTTGTTATCTGCGTCTTCAAAGAAGGGAGAATCTGAATTTTGTACTAATTTGTCATGTAGAACAAAAGGCAATACATGGCTTAGGTCATCCAAACTCACTTCGTTTAGTCCGCGAAAATATGCCAGTGCTTTTGCATAATTGATACAAGTAAAAATAGCCCGAACACTTAGACCATTTTTAGTTTGGGAACCTAAATCCTTTGTTTTGTCCTTACCGGTTTCTGCAGAACTTAACACAGAAAAATCAACTGCGCTCAGTTTGGCGGTATCTTTCGTTTTATATTCTAATTGTTCCCCCGCATATTCCATAAACTCAAATTGCGAGGTAAAAAACTCCATTCGACGGCGGAGTTTCGGTGGAAATACAACATTTCGAATTTCTATATTTATCGTTTTGATTTCTTCTTCGGAAAAAACAATTTCTTTGGGAACGAGTGTTTCTGGTTTGTATCCTTCTTCCACACGTTGGATTAAATCTTTAATAAAACGTGTGTTAAAGTGCGGGGCCTTTACTACAATATCAATCCGATCCCTAAGGGCTTCAATGACTTGGTAGGTTCCCCCGCCAGCATCATCGTTGGCAGTGAGATACCATGCGGCTTCAGGGCATTCGTAAATTTGGTCAAAAATTTCTGCATAATTATCTCCCATGATGGTGAGAAGGGCAGATTGGGTTCTTGTGGGAATGCGATTGTATTCATCAATGATTTTCACTTGCATTCCAAGCCACTTCCTCCATGCAATTTTAATTTCGTCCATAGACTTGGCTTGCATCATATCACTGGGAAGTGGGTTTCCGAGGAGATCGGTGATTGTCATTTGGGGTTGGCCATGTTGGATGGCTCGTTTGATCTCTCGGATTGGGTACCCTGCAATCACTCCCATAAGAATGGCGGATGCAGTTTTTCCTCGTCCGGGACCACCGACTAACAAACATTTCCCTCTGGCAATGAGGGTGAGTAAGGGAAGTAAAACAAAACTTGAATAACTCTGCGCAGTGGGTAAGGTGACAGTTGATTTAGAATCTCCGATTGTGAATTTTAATGGAGGAGTATCATTGTATTCAATATCATAGAACGGATTAATGATCGCAAAATTAGTAATCCAAAAATAGACTTTTCGTAATTTTTCATCGAGTCCAATCGTTTGTTTTTTTTCCCCGGCTATTGGAAGAGGGCCCTCTTCCAATAGAGAACTGATATCAAATTTCCGCGCATTCCCTTTGGTTTTTGGTAATGTTGGTGATTCGGAAATTTTATTCGGAGAATTTGTCATAGGACTTCCTCGAGTTCTACTTCAGAAATACAACCTTCGCCAGAATCGAGTTTGAATTCAGGTGTGAGGATATGAATATTCGCAGGGTAATTCGTTTCTTTTTTAAATTTTGGAAGTCTGGATAATGAAATGGAGATTTTGGATTGATTCTTTTCTGCAAATCGATAAACAAATGCTAGTTGGTCTTTCGGCATTCTTAACTCTTTATCAACATTGATACTTTCGCGTAATAAAAAACGTATTTGGAAAGCAGGTAAATTTTCACCTGGACATGCAAAAATAATCAGGTTTTGAAACTGACGGGGTAAAAATTGGGTTCCGTCCCAAAAATGTGATAATTTCATTTCTAAGAAAAAATCGAAATCTTCTTTTGCTTGTTGTTTCTTTCGCCAAACGGTATTTGTATCTTTGTCTAATAGAAAGTGAATACCACCCGATCCCGTTGTATCTTCAATGCGGAACGGTGGATTTTCTTTGTAGCGATTGATACTTTTTTTTGTTCCGGAAAATAGATAATAATTCCCGAAAAGGACAAGAGAAATGGCGAAGAAAATGGGAAGGACAATTACGGGTCTCATATGAAAGAAAAACTTATGTTTACTAATAAAACGTGCTACTTCTTTTTTTACGATTCTATCCGAAAGGAGATCAGATGAAAATTGGGATTCTCGGTGGTACTGGCCTGATCGGTACATCCCTCATTGAAACGGCAGTTCGTAAAGGACATCGTTTCCGAGTGTTTTCAAGAAAAACTTCCTTACCTCCCGAACTTTCTTCCTTTCCTGAATTGGAATTTGTTTCTTGTATTCTCCCACAAACCGCAGACTTAGAAGGTTTGGATGCAATCGTTAATTTAGTAGGTGAGCCTATAGCGGGTGTTCGGTGGACAGAAGAACGTAAACGACTCATTAGAATTTCTCGTGTTGATTTTACGCGAGGACTTGTTGCTCGTGTTTTGGATTTAAAATCTCCACCAAAAGTTTTTATCAACTCAAGTGCTGTTGGTTATTATGGAATGACCGAAGGAATTCACGAACCATTTACTGAAGATTCCATACCAGGTGAGGACTTCCTTGCCAAACTTTGTGTGGATTGGGAAAACCAAACTCTTTTATTGAAATCAGCAGGCATTCGCTCTCTGGTATTGCGAACTGGAATCGTTCTATCTCCAAAAGGAGGAGCTTTGGAAAAAATGGTCCCTCCTTTTTTATTGGGAGTGGGTGGATCGATCGCTTCTGGAAAACAAGGGATGAGTTGGATTCATATATTGGATTTTATTTCTGCGATGTTACACTTAATGCAGTTAGAGTCTGCATCCGGTGCTTATAATTTAGTTTCTCCAGTTCCAGTCAGTAATGAAGAGTTCTCCCGAGTTTTGGCTAAAACACTGCATCGGCCCAATCTTTTTAAAGTCCCATCTTTCGCCATACAAGCGCTCTATGGAGAAGGCTCAGTTGTTGTGACTAAGGGACAGTATGTGCTTCCCGAACGGCTTCTTTCGACAGGTTATGAGTTTCAGTTTCAAAATTTAGAAAAGGCACTCTCAAATCTTTTAGAAAAACCGTGATTTCTTCTTTTCAAAAGACAAGAAGGGTGAGAGACTGGAGCCATCCTTATCTCGGAGTAAGAAATGAACTCAAAAAAAGTCTTAGTCTCTCTATTCGCACTCTCCTTCGCATTCGTGATGGTAGCTTGTGGCGATTCCAAACCAAAAGAAGAAGCACCTGCTGCTGTTGAATCTAGCGCTAGTGCGGATCCTGATCTTGTTAAAGGGGAAGAACTCTATCTTCAAAACTGCTCCTCTTGCCATGGTGAGAAAGGTGCTGGTGACGGTGCTGCCGCTGCTGCTCTCAATCCAAAACCAAGAAACTACAAATCTCCAGCTTCTGAATGGAAAAACGGAAACACTGCTGCGGCTGTGACTAAAACATTAAAAGAAGGAATCAAAGGATCTCCAATGGTTGCTTACGGACATTTGGGTGATGATAACATTCGCATCCTTGCTAAATACGTAGAACACCTTTCTAAAAATTAATCATTGTCTTTTTCGGTTCCGCCTACGGGTTGGAACCGAACACTTGTCTTTATGAACCAAATCATTAAAAAAGCCGATCGACCCACCTGTGATTGTGGGACCACCCGTGACGATGAAAATGCCAGAAAAGTTGTGAAGTATTCTGCATGGGGAATGATTGCCATGGGTCTTGTCGGGATATCAGCTACACCAACGGATATCTATTTTGTATGCCGAAAGTGCAAACAACCCTTCGGTAGAATGTCGAAAGAAGAAAGAAAATCGAAATCCTAATTTTTGTTGACCCGCCTTCTAAGTGGATTTCCCTGGAAGCTAATGATGGAAGAGTTTAAGATTCGGTTGGGATTTGAAAATGGGGGAAACCTCCCCGTGATTCATATTTCTGGCGAAATTACATCCGAAGCGGAAGAAGAGATTGTTGAATCTTATGAATCCATCCCACAAGACAAACGTACCCGTGTCATATTAAACTTTTCGGAAACTTCTTACATCAATTCTGCAGGTATTGCTACCCTTATCAGTCTGATTACCAAATCATCTGAAAACCAGGGAAAAATCGAATTTGCCGGGCTCAATACCCACTTCCGCAAAGTGATGGACATCGTCGGTCTGACTGACTTTGTCCTCATTCACGATTCTCTTAATTCTGCACTCACCCAAGTCTAAATTATTCTAGATTCCTAACTTCCCTTCCGCAAGATAGGAGGGAGAGAGGTCTTTTCATGAGTGAAGTGGAATTCCACGTCAAGGGCAAAACATACAAATTACCGGTCATTGTTGGTACCGATGGAAAAGAAGGAATCGACCTAACCGATTTTTATCGAAAAACCGGCCTAGTCACCGTCGATCCCGGTTTGTTTAACACAGCCCTAGGTTTGTCGAAAGTATCTAGACGTGATCCAGAAAAAGGTGAATTGACCTATCGTGGTTATGACCTGAAAGAACTTGCCTACCAATCCACTTTTGTGGAAACTTCGTTTTTATTAATTTATGGAAATCTCCCTACCAAGCAAGAGTTAAACGATTTTTCAAGTCGACTCTCCAAACACTCAATGATCCACGAAGATATGTTGAATCTCTTTGATGGTTTCCCTGGTGTTGCCAATCCTCTTGCAGTTTTATCGGTGATGGTAACCTCTCTTTCTAGTTATTATTTAGAAGAATACGAAGAGAAACTGGATATGGGTGTGGACCTTATTGCACGATTACTTGCGAAAATTCGCACAATTGCAGCATTCACATACAAACATGCCGTAGGACATCCGTTTGTTTATCCATTAGATAAAAATCCATACTGCACCAACTTTCTCTACATGATGCACAAACTTCCAGCAGACAACTATACTGTTCCTGAAGAGTTTGATCGTATCTTAAATCAAATGTGGATTTTACATGCGGATCACGAACAAAATGTATCTAACACCGCTGTGCAAGTGGTTGGATCCACACAAGCCAATTTATTTGCATCGATTTCTGCAGGGATTATGGCGCAATGGGGAGCTCGTGAAGGTGGACGTCCTACAGCGGCAATTGGTCTTATCGAAGACATCATCAAAACGAAAACACCTGTTAAAGACTATTTCGAAAGATTCAAACGTGGTGGTCTAAACATTCAAACCAATGGATTTGGACAAAAGGCTTACGACGTGGTAAGCCCTCGTGCCAAAGTGGCACGTGAGATCATTCGCGAATTCTACAAAGGTAGAAAGTTGAGCGCAGTCGAAGATGTTGCACTTCAAATTGACGAAGTTGTTTGGAACGATTCCTATTTTATGGAGAATCTTCTCTATCCGAATCTAGAATACTACTCAGGACTCGTATTTCACACATTGGGAATCCCTAAGAATATGTTTTCTGTAATGCAAGTGATCGGGAGACTCCCCGGTTGGCTTGCCCATTGGAGAGAACAACGGATGAAGGGAGACTTCTCAAAAGTTCGTCCAAAACAAATATATGTGGGCGAAAACCAAAGAAAATACATCCCTGTTCAAAACCGCCTATAGGTTTGTTAAACTACCATTTACAATGAATTTCCGATGGTTCGGAATGATTTGCTTTTTGGCACTGATTTCGTGTATACCGAAAGAAGTGCCACCCAAGGTAGAAAAAGGAATTCTATCGGCGGAGTCGTATTTACAGGATCAGGCGAAAACGATAGAACTTGCAGGAGACTGGGAATACTATCCTGGTCTTTTGATTTCTCCTTCGGAAATGGCAGCCTTGGACACAAGTCGAGATCCGCATTTTTTTACGGTTCCAGGAGTTTGGTCAGAATCTTTTTTAAATCGGGGATTTCTTTCGGGTGATGGGTATGCTACTTTTAGTCTTAAAATAAATCATGGACTAAAAGGCATTCCACTGTCTTTGAAAGTCCCCGAAATGGAAACCGCCTATAACCTGTTTATTGATGGAGTTAAGATGGCATCGAATGGTGTGGTTGCCACTTCTTATCAATCTGGAAAACCTGGATACCGACCTCGTATCGTAGATTTTTTTCCAATAGAAAATCAATCTTCTATCATATTACAAATTTCTAACTATCACCATAGAAAAGGTGGACCAGCACAGGTAATCACACTCGGGAGAACCTCCGACATCCATAACCAATATGAATTCGCTATTTTACGAGATATGTTACTCGTCGGAAGCATTTTGTTTATGGGAATTTACCATTTGTTTCTATTTTGGAATAGGAAAAAAGACCCATTTACGTATTGGTTTGCACTGACTTGTATTCTAATCGCCTTACGAGTGTTTATTACAGGTAATAAACATTTGGTTCAGGTGTATCCAGGTTTACCCTGGGAAATTCATCTCAAATTAAGTTACCTTAGTTTCTTTTTAATCACTCCAATATTTACTAAGTATGTATATTTACTATTCAAACCATATTTTTCAAGACGAGTTTATGAATTACTCAAGTATTTTGGTTTTGCATTCTGTTTTATTGTTTTAGTGACTAGATCATCGTTTTACACGTATTTGATGGTTCCCTTCCAAATTTTTACTTTGGCGGGAGCACTGTATGCATTTTTTGTTTTGACCAGGGCCATTCGAGACTCCTTGCCTGGGTCTGTCATCTTTTTGGTTAGTTTTGCGATCTTTATTGCCAGTTTTATCAATGACATTTTGGTAAATAACCTAATCATTCATGGCCCACTTACCATTCACTTTGGAATTTTTACTATGTTTTTTGTACAGTCCATATACATAGCTAGGAATTTCTCGAAAGGATTTGTTGAGGCTGAAAACTTAGCAATAGAACTTTCAGACAAAAACCAAACGTTACAACGTGTTCAAAACCAACTAACAGAATTAAACGAACGATTGGAAACACGAGTAAAGGATAAAACTGAGGAACTTCAAGGAAAACTGGATCAAATTGGAAAAGATATGAGGCTTGCAAAGTCTATCATTCAAAGTGTTACCAAACTTCCCGATATAGAGCCTTATCTAAAGGTAGATATATTATATAAACCAATCGCGGAAGTCGGCGGTGATATTTTTTTTGTGAAACGGATTCAAGACTTCTACTATCGATTTTTTTTAGGTGATGCTACGGGTCACGGTTTACAAGCAGCACTTTATTCCATGATGATTCAATCGGAATTTGAACGTGTTTCTGCTGTTGCTATGCGACCGAATGATCTGTTGTTTTACATGAACCAACATTTTTATGATAAAAATGCAGACCTTCAGATTTATTTTCCTGCACTTGTAATGGATTTTGATTTCCATCAAAAAATCCTTCGTTATGCGGGGGGAGGGGTTCAGAACCAAATCCATATTAAGAAAAATGGTACGACTACAATGTTGGAAAATACAGGCCCCATCATTGGCATTTTGGAACATTACCGGTATGGAATTTTGGAATCGAAAGTAGAGTCGGGAGATCGAATCTTTTTGTTTACAGATGGTTTGTTTGAGGAGTTAAACGAATCTGATGGAGCGCAGGCTTGGACTGATTTGTTAGAGGTAATTCAAAATACCGTAACGTTACCATTTGCGGAGGTAGTTCCTTCTATCCAAACCATGTTATTTCAGAGGATGAACAAATCACAGTGGAAGGATGATTCCACTCTGATTTTTGTCGAAATCACCTAACAGTCTACCAATCGCCGGAGGACCCACCACCGGCAGAATCTCCACCACCACCTGACCAACTATCAGAACCACCGGAGGACCAAGAATCTCCTCCGCCTGACCAACCGCCACCACTGTAAAAACCACCTCCAGACCCGCTTCCACCTTGTCCTAAACCAAAAATTCTTTTTAAGATCATTACCAAAATAAAAAGAAAAATCGCAACAAATAGGGCAGCTGTTCCTCCAAAGATAAAAACTAACAGAGGATAAAGGACAAGGAGTCCCACAATTGTAAATACGAGTCCACCGAAGGCAGGAATAAACATAGAAATGAATGTAAAAATTCCACCAACAAGTCCAGAAGGTGCCACATCGGAAAATCGATTGTTCCCAGTGGTAGCGACATCATCTTCTGAAGGGGCATACTCTCCGCGAATCGAAGCCATAATGGCATTCACCCCAGCAGTAACTCCTCCATCCATATCACCCGATTTAAAACTAGGTCTAAGTTCATTACGAATGATTTGTTTTGCTTGTATATCTGTGAGAGCCCCTTCTAATCCCCGTCCCACGGCAATTCGCATTTTCCTTTCGTTTGGTGCTATGAGTAAAAGAACTCCATTGTTTTTATTTTTTTGTCCCAACTTCCATTCATCAAATATTTCAATCGAGACATCTTCTATGGTTTCATCATGAAGGCTTGGAGTAGTGTATACTGCAATTTGATTGGAGGTTTCCGTCTCAAATTGTTTGAGATTGGATTCGAGTTGGTTTATTGTAGCTTCGGATAAAATTCCCGCATGGTCCATCACCCGTCTTTCGAGTTTAGGCACGGGATAGGACGAGAGTTCTGTTAAGGTTTGTAAAAGAACCAAAACAAGAAACCAACCTTTCGTTTGCTTCAAAGTAGAATTGAATTTTGTATTGATAGAATTAAAATTGATATTCATTACATCAATTTCCCACCGTCACGGATTTCGTTAGAGATTTCGTTTTTGTCATCTTTCTCAATTTGGATATTGTATTTTTTGAGAAGGTCTCCACAAAAAAGAATACTAGAAACAATTCCTTCTTTTTTCTTATCCGACTTCATCCCTTCTACAATCAATCGAACTGCTTCGTTCCATTCTGATTTTGGTACTACCTTTGCAATTTCTTTGTCTGGTAAAATACGGACAAAGTGTTCAAACAAAGAAATGTAGATTAAAATTCCTGTTCTATTTTTTGTCCGAAAAACTTCTTCATCTAAAAAGGCCTCTTTGGCTCTTAGGTCGACAAAGTATTGTTTGGCGTTTCTCGATACTAAGTTAATTCTAATTTTGGGAAAGACTATGGTGATGGCTAATCCCAAAAGTGCACCTACCCAAACTGACAAAACAGCAAAAAAGGACTCACCACCCCAAACAAGACCATAGAGGTTTTGGACTGTATAAAATGTAACCCCACTCACTCCACCCATAAGAAAAGCACCGAGCCAGGCCCATTCCTTATAATGATGAGAGGATTCTGCAAAAAAGGGAACGATCTCTGCAGAGGTTTTGGACTCAGCCTCTCCGACTGCTTTTTTGATTTCATCCAAATCGGATTTAGAGAAATAACGTGCAAGTATGCTCATGGGCAGAAGAAAACCAGGAATCCCACCCAAATCAATCAAAAAACCTAGATTTTAGAATCGATGACGATAACCAAACTTACCAAAAATAAGTGAAAGATACTGAAAAAGAAAAATCGTTTTGCGAGTATTTTGTCCTGTGAAAGTTTTAATCGATAGGCAAAAACTAAAATCACGATCGTAAGAAAGATTGCAGAAATAAGAAAGAGTAATCCCATTCGACTATCGGCAAAGTAAAATCCAATGACGGATGCAGAATAGGCAATGGCATAAATAAAAATTTGATTCACTGTTTTTTGAATTCCTGAAACCACAGGCATCATAGGAATTCCTGCAAATGCATAATCATCTTTTAAGAAAATGGCTAGAGCCCAGAAGTGCGCCGGTGTCCAAAGAAAAATCATCAAAAATAAAACCCAAGCCGGAATAGGAAGTGCATTGGCCATGGCCGAATATCCAATCAGTGGTCCAATACATCCAGAAATCCCACCAATAACAATATTTTGTTCTGTTCTTGGTTTTAACCAAATCGTATATAAAAAAACATACAATAGTAAGGCTGAGAGGGCACAAACGGCCGTTAGTAGGTTGATAAAGTAAGTTAAAATCCAGAAAGCAAGAATGGCAACCACCACTCCTAAAAACAGTGCAAAGGCCGGAGAAATTTCACCAGCAGGAATTGGTCTTTGTTTTGTCCTGTACATCACAGCATCTCTTTCTCTTTCAATGTACTGGTTGAGAATAAAAGAGGCTGAACTCATTAGGTAAGTGCCAAATAAAGTGATAAAAATTTCCCAGAGGGACGGATACCCTGTAGTTCCTAGATACATCCCTGGAAGAACAGTAGCAAGGACAAGTACGGTGACCCTTGGTTTTGTAAGTTGGTTCCATAATCGGAACATTATTAAACCTCTTTTCCCTGAGACCGAAAATGATAAAAAGCTGCAATAAAACTAAACATAAATACGAGCACACCATTTAGCGTATGTAAGCCGGTAATCAGTTTCGGAAGTTGATACAATACGTTCATCGCACCTAATAGAATTTGGAAAGAAATCAAATAAGCAGCAATTTTAAGGGATTTTTTGACTTTTTCATTTTTTAGGTAGAGGATTCCGTAAGCAGAGAGTGAAAGAACAGAAAGAGCTACTAAGTAACCAAAAAACCTATGTTCCATTTGGAAACGAATGGTCCCTTCCATTTTTGGAAACCATTCTCCATAACAAGTAGGGAAGTCGGGACAAACAAGTCCTGCATAATGAGAACTCACCTTTCCCCCAAGGAAAAGTTGGTATAAAACTACAACGAGCGTAAAAACAAAAAAATATTTGCCGGGTCTATCCCATTGAAATACTGAAGAGTTATCTTCGGAGATAAGTAATCGGACAGTCAGACAAGAAGAAAGTAATAATACTGCATTGAGTAAATGTAGATTAACAGTTGTTGGGTGTAGAAGCTTTGTGACTGTCAATCCTCCAAGGATTACTTGCGAAATAAGAAAAATGAGTGATAAGGTTGCGGCAATTCCCAATCGTCCACGGGTTTCTTGGTCCCTAACGATCCATATAAAGCCGATTCCAACAAGAATACCCAAGATACCAGAATAGTATCTATGCCCAACTTCCATAAAGATTTGGAATGTAAATTCAGGCACGAACTTCCCATGACACAATGGCCAATCGGGACATGCCAATCCAGAATCTGTCGCTCGTACGAGTGGTCCGTAGAGAAGATTGATAAGGATCATTGCGGAAAGGATGGTGTAAAAACGTTTGAGTGTCATACGTCTATCTGTTTCCTCCAGGTTTTGTGATCTGAGTTTGGGGAAAATAAAATTAATCTTGCATCTTTTAAAAATTGTTGGATAAAAAGAGCAGTTTTTCGTATAGACTATATCAGGTAAAATTATGCAAAACACAGACCTTTATAATAAGAGTGGCTACTGGACTTTCCTCGTCACACTCGTACTTAACATTCTTTTTTTCGCTTATATTTCCTTTGTTCATCCGGGCACTCCGGAAAACCCTGGAATGGAATCGAAAAACGTTCAGTCTAAATAGGGTAACCCACCAAACCTTCGTGAACATTAGATTTTTCCTTTTGTTTTGTTTGTTCTTTTGGTCTGGGTTCGCGTATGCCTATGATCCACATTCCAATCTCACTCGGGAAAATAAACTCCCGAAAGAACTAGAAAACATTGGATTTTCTGATGTCACAGGGAAGTCTCTCAACCTGGACATTCCCTTCCGCGATGAATCTGGAAAAACCGTTCGTTTCTCTGATTTTCTCTCTAAAGGAAAACCAATCCTTCTTTCTCCTGTTTACTTTAAATGCCCCACGCTTTGCAATTTTCACCTCAATGGTGTGTTTCAAGGTTTAAAGGCACTCGATTGGACTCTCGGCAAAGAATACCAATACATTGCCGTATCCATAGACCCGAAAGAAAACGAATCTATTTCGTTTCCAAAAAAAGGGGCTTATTTAAAGGAATATGGTAGAGAAGGAGCAGAATCGGGACTCCACCTCCTGACAGGTTCACAGGAATCCATTGATGCCCTGACGAAACAATTGGACTTTCGGTACGCTTGGGATGCGGAAGCAAAACAATACATTCACGCCAGTGGTGTTTATGTTCTGACTCCAGATGGAAAAGTATCTAGAATCTTTCAAGGGATTCAAATTGAACCCAGAGATTTAAAATTTGCCTTTCTTGAGGCATCTTCTGGTAAGATTGGGAGTTTTGTGGACAAGTTTGCTTTATTTTGCTTTCAATTTGATCCGAGAAAAAATAAATATACGATATACGCATACAGGATGATGCAATTCGGGGGGGCGGTCACCTTACTCCTTCTCGGTGCGTTTTTATACATAAACTGGCGAAAAATAAAAAATAACAACCGTCAAGGAGTCACATAGATGTCTTGGAGCAGTCTCATTCCAGCGACCTCGTTCATGCCTATCCAGGCAACTGAAATCGCAAAAGAAGTCGATCTTCTCTATGCGTTTCTGATCATAGCAAGCCTTGTTTCGTTTGTCATCTTGATTGGTGGAATGACATGGTTCCTCATCAAGTTCAAACGTACAAGTTTAGACCAGAAATCCGCATACATTACTCACAATAATTTTGCAGAGTTTCTCTGGTCGTTCATTCCTCTCATCATTATGATGGGGATTTTCTACTGGGGGATGGTCATTTTCGAAAAACTTCGAACTCCTCCAGAAGACATTGCGGCCGAAATTCACGTAACTGCAGAGCAGTGGGCGTGGACTTACCGTTATGCGAATGGAAAAGAATTCTATAGCTCTGCAAACGATCCTATGATTGTTCCTGCAGGAAAAGCAACGAAACTCATCCTCACTTCGAAAGATGTCATTCATAGTTTCTTTGTTCCGGCTTTCCGAACCAAACAAGATGCGGTTCCCGGAAAACTCACCCAACTTTGGTTCGAACCAAAACAACCGGGTGAATACATTGTTTTCTGTACGGAATATTGCGGAACCAAACACTCCGGCATGATGATTAAAATCAAAGCGGTTCCTTCTGAGGAATATGCAGCTTGGTATCATGCTGAGAAAAAAGGGGAAGATAGCCCTGCCGATCTTGGAAAGACTCTATTTGCTCAAAAAGCTTGTGCATCTTGCCACTCGATCGATGGATCAAGAATTGTTGGACCTACGATGAAAGGACTTTTTGGTTCTGGTAGAAAGTTTGCTGACGGAAGCCAAACCAAAGCAGATGAAAACTACTTACGTGAGTCCATTCTTGTTTCTTCCGCAAAGATAGTAGAAGGATATCCGCCAGCAATGCCGGTATTCCAAGGCCAATTGTCTGATGAAGACGTTGCCAACCTAATTGAATATATCAAATCCATTAAATAAGGAAGAGAGATGAGTTCAGCACATACAAAAACCGAACATGGTCACTCCACTGACCATAATTATCTGAACCACGGATCTGGAATCTGGTCTTGGATGACCACTCTGGACCACAAACGCATTGGTCTTATGTACTTCGCAACAGTTTCTACCCTTTTTCTAATCGGTGGTTTCTTTGCCTTAGGGATTCGATTGCACTTAGCTAAATTTGGTGCAACACCGCTTTTAGAGCCGGACACTTACAATAAGTTTATGACCTTCCATGGTGCCATTATGGTATTTATGGTAATCATTCCGGGAATTCCGGCTTTTCTTGGAAACTTTGTCCTCCCTATCCAGTTGGGTGCGAAAGACGTTGCTTTCCCAAGACTGAACCTTGGTTCTTACTACGTTTTCATTGCGGGAGCTGCCATTGCTGCTTCTTCCATGATCTTTAACCAAGTAGATACAGGTTGGACATTTTATACTCCATACTCTACAGCAAAGACTTCCAATGGTGTGATTTTGCTTGTTTTGGGTGCCTTTACTATGGGTTTTTCTTCCATCCTTACGGGACTAAACTTCATTGTAACCACTCATAAACTAAGGGCTCCTGGAATGACTATGGACAGAATCCCACTGATGATTTGGGCTCTCTATTCCACTTCCATCATCCAGATCCTTGCAACACCAATTCTTGCCATCACACTTCTTCTCATTGGTGCTGAGAAAACTTTAGGTGTGGGAATCTTTGATCCAGACTTAGGTGGAGATCCAGTTCTTTTCCAACATTTCTTCTGGTTCTACTCTCACCCAGCAGTTTATATTATGATCCTTCCTGCGATGGGTGTGATCTCTGAACTCATCACTGCGTTCTCCAAAAAAACAATTTTCGGTTACCGTGCGATTGCCTACTCTTCGGTTGCGATTGCGGCAGTATCCTTTCTTGTTTGGGGACACCATATGTTTGTTTCTGGTCAGTCTACACTTGCTGGTATCATTTTCTCCATCATCACTATGTTTGTTGGGGTTCCAACTGCGATCAAACTCTTCAACTGGATCTCTACTATGTATCGCGGAACTGTTACCTTCGAAGCGCCGATGCTCTTCGCTCTTGGTTTTATGTTCCTCTTTACAATCGGTGGTTTGACAGGGGTTTTCCTTGCATCGACTGGTATGGATGTTCACTTCCATGACACTTACTTTGTGGTAGCACACTTCCACTACGTAATGGTGGGGGGAACTCTTATGGCGCTTATGGGCGGTATTTTTTACTGGTTCCCAAAAATGTTTGGAAAGATGACTTCCGACCTAGGTGGAAGAATCTCTTGGGTTCTTATCTTTACTGGATTCAACGTAACCTTCTTTCCTCAGTTCATACTCGGTGCTATGGGAATGCCAAGACGTTACTTTGACTACCTTCCAGAATACACAAACCTAAACCAAATCTCTACCGTGGGTTCTTGGCTCATTGGACTTGGATTTGTGGTTGCGCTTATCACCATGATTCATGGAATTCTGAAAGGGGAAAAAGCTCCTGACAACCCTTGGGGTGCAAAAACACTCGAATGGCAAACGTCTTCTCCTCCACCACACGAAAACTTTATCAATACTCCAACAGTAACTGCAGGGCCATATGACTTCCGTTAGTTCTTCAAGTGAATTTCAACACCAACACCATTTTAAGAGTGCAGATCACCAGTATGCCTCTTCCAAACAAGGGATATGGATATTCCTTTGCACAGAAATCCTGATGTTCGGTGGCCTATTCGTAGGTTACCTTATCTATCATTCTCTTTACCCAACTGTTTTTAAAAACGGTTCGGAAACTCTTGACTGGAAAATGGGCGCGGTAAACACAGTTGTCCTTCTCATCAGTTCCTTCACAATGGCTGCGGCAATTAACTATGTGCAACGTGGTTTGCATAAAGTAGCGGCGATTATGCTTGCTCTTACCATCGCTTGTGCGGGTGCCTTCATGGTAATCAAATACTTTGAATACAGTCACAAGTTTCATGTAGGAACAGTTCCAGGAAAGTTTTCTCTTGTGGATCCAACTTGCGCTGCAGGTGGTAAAAGAGCAGAGTGCGAATCTAAAATTTCCGCCCTTCTAAAAAACCCAGCAGAACTTGAAAAGAACCACGTAAGTGCAGAAGAAGTCACTCGCCTAAAAGCGGTAATTTCTCAACCAAAATGGGAAATGTTCTATGGTTTTTACTTTGTTATGACTGGTCTTCACGGAGTTCACGTGGTAGCTGGTGCTTTCCTAATTTTCTGGGTTTTTATGAAAACTCTAAGAAGAAAGGTTGGACCTGAATACTACACTCCAGTAGAAGGTGTGGGTCTTTTCTGGCACGTAGTGGACTTGGTATGGATTTACCTCTTCCCACTTCTTTATTTGGTAGGATAAAAGGTATTATAGAATGGAATACGTAATCAATTACGGACTTTACTTCATTGCTCTTGTTGCAGTTTTCACTCCAATTCTTGGATTTGGAATTTTTGCTCCAGGGATTGCAACGGCTACCATTTTAGGATTTATCGTAAACTGGTTCGGTCAGTTCTTTCAAACTGACCGGTTTGCAAAATTTACAGACGAAAACAAAGATAGCAAATTGTTAAAATTTGTTTTAGGTGATGAAGATCACAAAGAAGATCATGCTTCTGCATCCATGTGGGTAGAAGATGGTGAAGAGGAAGAAGAACATGACCACCATGTGATTTCCATTAAAACATACGTATATGTTCTATTGGCTCTTTTCTTTGGAACTTTTATTACTGTTTGGGTAGCACAATACGACTTAGGAAAGTGGAACATGATTGTAGCCATGGCGGTCGCAACATGTAAGGCGTTCTTCGTATTGGCTTATTTCATGCATTTAAAGTATGATAATATGCTGAACCGTGTTATTTTCTTATCAGCATTCGCCTTCCTTGCCCTCCTTTTTGCTTTCTCTTTCGGCGACATCATTTCTCGTATTGCTCCGTCGCCAGAGTTCCCAGCAAAACCTTTCTTCTAGAAAAAAATTGCCAAAACGATTTTAAACAAGCCCGCCCTCGTGCGGGCTTTTTCGTCTAATGAGGAATCGTGTATTATTATTTCAAAACGATTCTCTCAAAATTCCTAGATCTGGTTCCCGAAAGGGAAATTCATAACCAGGATTATCTTGCGGAGTTAGACAGACACACTCGAATCATCCAAATCCCTGGTAGTATCATTGGCGTCTTTGCTATGTTAGGTTTCGCCTTTGATACAGATGCCAAACTTCACCCTGAATTTCCTGAACTATTTTACTTTCGAATTGGATTTAGCCTACTATGCCTCTTTTATATAGCCTTTATTCTCTATAACCACTCAAAAAAGATACATTCTACCTGGGAAGGTTTGACTTGGGCGTATTTGGTCTATGGGTATCTGTTGTTTACTGCGGCCTATTATACGGGACGAATCGCAGACGATGCCCCTTATGTTTCAGGATTTCAGATGTTGGTAATGATCCTCCCTTTTTTACCACTGCCAAGAAAAACCATGTTCATCTATTATCCCATTTCTATTGTCATCTTTGTTCTTTCTGTCCTTGTTTATAAACCAAATTTAACTACTGCTGCCGCTGCATATTCCATGCAAAACTTGGTCCTCAGTTATATTCTTGGAATTTTTAGTGGGTTTATTATTGAAGGATACAGGTTCCATTCCTTTTTAAACCACAAACGAATTATCAAGAAGAATGAAGAAGTCACCAAAACTGTAGAAGAAATCCAGATATTAAAGTCTCAACAAGATGGTGATTATTTTTTAACATCACTGCTACTAGAACCTTTGCTTGGTCATGAAGTGGATGGGAGTGCTGTTGCGATTGAAACTGTGATCAATCAATACAAAAAATTCTATTTCCGGAACAAGGAATATCAGTTAGGTGGGGATTACATATCCGTATTTAATTTAATTTTGCAAGGAAAGCGATACAAAGCATTTATTAATGGGGATGCAATGGGGAAATCCATCCAAGGAGCAGGGGGAGCGATTGTACTCGGAGCAGTGTATAACTCCATTATCATCCGTTCGAAGATGGATCCCGTTTCTTCCAACCGGTCTCCCGAACGTTGGTTACACGACTGTTATTTAGACTTGCAGAAAGTATTTGAAACCTTCGATGGAGCTATGTTGGTTTCTGCAGTAGTTGGACTATTAGAAGAATCCACAGGAACCTTGTATTTTATCAATTTAGAACATCCTTGGGTGATATTATACCGTGATGGCAAAGCATCATTTATTGAAGATGAGATCCATTATTATAAGTTAGGTGTCATGGAAGGTCTTTCTGATACCTTTATCTCCGTTTTTCAAATGAAAAAAGGAGATAAAATCTTTTGTGGATCCGATGGAAAAGATGATTTGGTTCTATCTGAGAAAGGTAGGTACCGTGATATCAACGAGGACCAAAACTTAATATTAGAAAATATTGAAGAAGCAGAAGGGGATATGCAATCTGTTTTGGATTGCCTTAGAAAGAAAGGAAAGTATTCAGATGATCTAAGTTTGATATCTTTACAATACAATTTGGATGCCTACCCAAAACCGGGAAAGTTTTTTGTGGAAGCGCGTGAAAATATTCGTGAGAAACGTTACGAGAAAGCTTTGGATTTGTTATTGTCTTACGAGTCCGCACTAGAAACTTCTATATCTGAGTTGAAGTATATTGCAAAGTTGTATGAAAAAAAAGGGGATTTGGTAAAGGCGATGGAATATGCAAGCCTTGCCTTAGAAAATTACCCATCGGATACCGTATGGATGTTTCATACTTCTGTGTTATACAAAAGAATGTATTCTTTATACAAATCTCAATCGTTCCTTTCTGAATCGCAAGAACTGGGAGAAAGAGTACGTTTGCGACAACCCTCTAATATTCGTAACTTAATTCACTTAGCGGATGTTTGTCGCCTAAACGGAGATAAGGACCGAGCCGCCTATTTGATTGGATTGATCAAAAAGATGTCCCCGGAACACCCCAAGTTCCAAGAGTTACTTTCCGTAATGTAATTTGATCTGGGCAAAGGGTGGTTTTTGTATATTATTTTTGGAACCGAATGATCCTTCCTTCTATGTGTAGGTTTTGGAAACCATAGTAATCTTTAATCCACTCAAATGCCTTTACCGTATAAAAAAAGGTATGAGTTTTGTCGTTTTTGTAATACCAACTTTCGAAATCGATAGAATCATCGTAGGGGTAAGTGAGTATATACAAACTTCCGCCTTCTTTTAGTAAGTGGGTTAATTTTTGAAACTCCTCTTTGGGCGAATGAAAATGTTCAATAACTTCTGTGAGAATGATATAGTCGTAAGTTTGTTTTAGGTTTTCTGGGTAATTGTGAAAAAAGGGATCATACAATTTAATTTTGAAATCAACTTGTTCCATTAGATATTGAACCACGGGCCCCGGACCTGCGCCATAATCCAAACCTTTGTCAGTCGGCTTTTGATTTACTATGACCTTATCTACAATTGGTTTTAGAAAATTTTGGTAACGAAGATCATACACATCATTGTTGTGTTCGGTATATCGTTTTTTTTCTGTTTCCTCGTTTGGCAAAAACTCTGGATCCATAAATATCGAAAGGCAATTGGAACACCTAGAATAGGAGCGAAAGCGATTTTTATGGAAAGGGGTAAAGTCAGATTCACAAAGAGGACAGTTCACGATTTTATAATATGATTTTAGAGATTTGATTAGTGATATCAACTACGATCTATAAGAATCAGAATCATTCCGATTTGATAAAAAACCATTCTATTTTTTCGAATCGGTGTCCGACAATTAGAGTAATAGAGATCCCGGAACGCCCATGCAAAATATAGATTATTCAAGAAAGCTTAGATCCGGCCGACCCTTAGAAGGCGAGGTTTCATCCTATTCTCCCCAACCTCATTCTTATTTTAGCGGCCCGCAGAAACCTAAATCTGCATTTATCCTTCTTATCGGCGGTATTTTGCTTTTTACTTCAGGTATGGTAGTGGGAATTCAATTAGGACAAAAAGAGACTAAATTTAAAGAAAACTCTGAGACTTCCTTTTCGAATGTGGGTTCTACAAAAATTCCTGCACCCAAATTGACCCAAACCAGCGAAGAAAGCGGAAACCAAAATGAGAGACAGGCCGAAGGATCAGAATCAACTTCTGGATCACCCTTTCCGGCCACATTGAAGTTTCCTCCTAAAAATGACCAAATCAATTATATGGTTCAAATTGGGGATTTCACCCCGGAAGAAGCCATTGCCGTGGGAAAACAACTGATTGATACCCATCCTTCTTTGCGGGGAAGGATCTTTCGTACCTCTACAGGTAAACTTTTTGCTGGATACTTCTATCGGTTGGATGATGCGAAAGAGACTTTGGAGGCTGTGAAGTCCAAACTTCCGTCTCTTACTGAAGCTCAGGTAAAAACCATTCGATTCTGAACTATTTTTATCAACTTCCTTGACATTCGTCAATTTTCAGGTATAGTAAGGACAAGAGTATTTACGGAAGTTATTATACTTACTTGGCTACAAAAAAACTAAACGAAAAAACTAAAGAGCCTAAATTCAAGGTTGGGGATTATGTTGTATATCCCATCCATGGAGTAGGTGAAGTCACAGAAGTTGCTAAAAAGCTGATTCTGGGAAAGAAGAAAGACTGTTACAGTTTGGAAATTCAAGGTTCCAAAATGAAGGTCTCAATCCCGGTGGATCGCGCAATGGACGTGGGTATCCGGTCGATCATTGATAAAAAAGAGATCAAAAAAGTTCTCACTCTCCTAAAAAAGGATGAGGTCGACACGGAAGAGGACTGGAAGGTCCGTTACCAGAACAATATGAACAAGATCAAGTCTGGTTCCATTTTCGAAGTGGCTGATGTTTGCCGTAATCTTTACAGACGTGCCTATGGCAAAGAACTTTCCATTATGGAAAGAAAGCTCTATGAGAGCGCCTATAATTTAGTAAAGATGGAAATTGCACTTAGTAAAGGTGTACCCCAGGAAGAAGCAGGGAACATCGTCTCGGACGTGTTAGCGGCTTCGGTTCAGGGATTGGCTCCAGCACCACCTCCAAAAGAATTGGATGATGATCTAGATCTAGAATAAACTTCCGTTTTTGCTCAACTCTTTTACAAGGATTGAGTTATGAAACACTTACTTTCAGCCCTTGGGACTATTATCGTCTCTTCGGTATCGTTTTTCTTCTTATATTCGGAATCGCAAAACCTCGTTTTGGCGGGGACTCTTGCTGGAATCATTCTCCTTTACTCCCTTTTCCTCGTGTTAGGTGAAAGAAAATTATTCCCTGAAATCAAAGCCGATGTTGTACTTTGTGCAAGCGTTGGAGCACTTCTTGCTTTGTCCATTGCGGCATTCCCGGTGAGTCTCCTCAACGATTACGGATATAAATCCATTGCTATCTTTGTAGCTGTTCTTTTGTTCCTTACTGGAATCAAAACAGGAATTGCTTTTTCCAGAAAACCGGGTCTTGCCATTTTTGGCGGTGGTGCTGGTGGACCAGGTTCTAGTTTTCAGATTCCTGGTTTGGAAAATGCAAACAGCCATATCCGCGACAAAATTCTAGACACTTCCGTTGTCATTGATGGTCGTATCTTAGATATCGCTGATACTCATTTTCTAGACGGTCCACTCATCCTTCCTAACTTTGTGTTACGGGAAATCCAACTCATTTCTGATTCTTCTGACCCGATCAAACGGGCTCGCGGAAGACGCGGATTGGAAATGCTGAACAAACTCCAAAGAAAAGGATCCATCGAAGTCAAAATCACTTATACTGATTATTCAGATACAAGAGAAGTCGATGCAAAACTTGTGAAACTCGCACGTGATACTGGCGGGGCGGTTGTAACAAACGACTTCAATTTAAACAAAGTAGCTGAATTACAAGGGGTTCGAGTTCTGAACTTAAATAACCTTGCCAATGCTTTAAAACCAGTGGTGCTTCCTGGGGAAGAATTCCAAATTTCCGTCATCAAAGAAGGAAAGGATGAAAACCAAGGTATCGGTTACTTAGAAGATGGGACTATGGTAGTCATTGAAAACGGTGGTCACTTAGTTGGAAAAGATGTACGTGTTGTAGTGACAAGTATCATCCAAACCGCTGCCGGTAAGATGATTTTCACAAAAGTGCAAAACGGTAACAATAACTACAACAAATCGTAATTAATTTTAAGTAGTCTAACGGGTATGAAGCTGGCACGTTTTTTAATTTCACGCGAAGGTATCATATCCGTTTTTTGTTATACGATTACTGCCGTTTTTTCCTTCCTTTCCTTTGCCCCTTTAAGTTTGCCCTTTTTTGTTTGGGTGGCTCCATTTGGTCTTTTTATCATCGAAAAACGAAACAGGGGTGAGTGGAAAAAACTCATCTATCATGGGTTCGGATTTTCCATTCTATTTTATTTAGTGTCTTTCCATTGGGTTTACCATATGACCACAGTATTTGGTGGTTTTGATTGGTATTTAGCGGTGCCGATTTTTATTGGTTCGGCTATCCTATTAAATTTTAAATTCCCCGTGTATCTTCTCGTTTTTTCTTTTCTGGCAAAACATGTAGGTCGATTTTTCCCAGTCATCGCTTCGTTTTCCATTTTATTGTCTGAATTTTTTACTCCTCAAGTTTTCCCATGGTATTTTGGCAATGTTGTGGCCGAAAATCAAATTTTGGCGCAAAACGCCGAGTATACGAGTGCGTACGGATTGTCCGCATTTTTGTTTTTTGTTTCGTATTATTTGTTCTATATGAGAAAACCAGAATTGTTTTTCCGATTGATTTTTAGTTTTCTCGGTAAACACAAAACCCTGCAAAAGAAATTCGTTTTTGGTGGACTTGGGATTGTTTTGGTTCTCGTTTTGTTTTTTGGGAACGGTTATTATTTATTTCAAAAGTGGTCTGCTGTAAAACCCATTGCGGAACGAGATGTCCTCGTTATACAACCTAATGCACCACTAGAATTTCGCGACGGTCGTAATCCCGCAGAAGAGATTCGTAACCTTATGACTCGCATAGATACCATGACGGAGATGGAACTCAAAAAAAGTCCTGTTGATCTGATTGTATTGCCTGAGTCCGGGGTTCCCTTTTTTACTACCCATGATACGGAAGTCACTCGCTACAGTCGTATCTATTGGCACCAGTTTGAATCCCTTATGGCCATCCTCAGTCTCCGCCACGGAGCAAATGTTTTTTATAATGAGTTAGATGCCGATTTGGTTTCATCGGCAATGCCTGGCCACATTTCTAGAAAGGATGTTCGAATGTACAATTCGTCCGTTCTCATGAACCCAAATGGGGAACGAAAGAAAAGTTATCAAAAAGTTTTTTTACTCATCTTTGGAGAATACATGCCATTTGAATGGATGTATGCTCTGTCTGGACAAACGGGACAATTTGCACCGGGAACTAGTCTCGATCTGATCCCTTATTATGAATCACGAAAAAATCCATCCTCCCAACCAAAAGACTTACATTGGGAAGATACCATGATTATGGGGCCAGCGGGTGTTCGCGAATTTTATTCCAAAGACAACGTAGAAGAAAAACAATCGGGTAGTTTTTTGCCTTTAATTTGTTATGAAGTCATCATCTCTGAATTTGTAAGAAAGTTTCAAGGGGATCCTGACTTTATTGTTAATGTTACCAATGACAAATGGTATGGGAACTCCGTTGAATCCTACCAACACCACACTTTGGGACGACTCCGTGCCATCGAGTTTCGTAAATGGATTGTTAGGTCCACTAACTCGGGTACATCGGTGTTTACCGACCATCTAGGAAGAAATATCGATAATGACTTTACTCCGATTGAAACAACTGCTGTGATTCGAAAGAAAGTGCAGGTGATCCCTGGTGAAATGACTTTTTATCGGTTGTATGGAAATCTACTTTCCTATTTGTATATGGGAATTGTTGGTCTAGTGTTGTTATTTTATGCAAAAAGGAATTCTTAATTTCCTATTTGAGAATAGATTTTATTTTGCATTTTATATTTCCGTTGTTCTCCACATAACATTAATTATATATTCTTTTGATCATTCCGACTCTCCCTATCAAAAAACGCTTTGTGGACCACCTTGGATTTATGCAACGGAAGAAGAGAAGGAAGTTTCATTTCAGATGAGTTTTGGGAAGTCGGGTAGTGAGTCCGGAAATTCGGAAACGACAGATGATCCTGGAGATGGCGAAGAAGGGGAAGAGGGTGACGGCGGGGGATTCTCCAAAGGCAAATATAAGGGAAGCCAATGGGAAGATCTGGTAAAAGATTTAGAAGGTACCTCTTCTTTACGCAAACAATTTAAAAATGAATACGATCAAATCAATGAAAACTCGGGCGTTGCTGATTCCTATATCAAACGAAGTCGTGACTTTGAGGATATCATTGTAAAAGATGTACTGCCCACTATAAAAGGAATCCGTGATCCTTTCCGCGTGGACATAGAAACTGCGGAGGACAATTTATTTGTTCATAAAGAACGAAATCGTATCATAGAAGAATTTCGAAAAGGAGAGGAATCATCTCCACCCATCACCATGCGGATCTCGAAAGAAGGAGAGGCGGAACCAAAGTCACCCCTCTCCATGCCGAAAGAAGATCGAAGTAAATACTTAGATCGAACTCTCAAACAGAAAAAAGAAAAACAGTTGGATGAATTTATTTCCCGGTTTATGGGTTATGATCCAGACAAAGGAGACCTCAGTTTTTTTGTCCGCGATTTGTATTACGAAAATTTACAACGGTTAGCTTACCCTTTTAGTGAGGATCCTAGTTATTTTGCCATTGATTATTTTCAGGAAAATCTAAACAAAGAAGATTTCCTTAGACAAATGATGGCGGCTCTCTCTGAAAATTTGGGCACAAACACAGGAACAGAAATTCTTTTTACAATAGAAAACATTTATGAAATCCAAGCAAGAGCACTCGAACAATATTTCCAGGCAAAAGAATATTTAAAACTGGCAACACCAGAACAAAGACAAACTCTTAGGTATGAAACCTTGCGACGAGTGGATGAAAAGTATAGGAAACTTTTGCGAGATAAAAAACTATTCACGATTAAAGATGTTGAGGAAGCTTATTCCAAAAAACGAATCGATATCATTGATACTTTGATTAAAAAAACACCAAAAGGGTATCGAATCAAAGATGGTTATTTTGACAAAGGTCGGATCCTTTGGGAATCTGGAATGACCAGAAAGGATTCCAAACTTCTAACGGAAGCCATTCAAACTTGGAACGCCATTTCACATCTCCCAACCAACGGAGATTTTTTAAATGAAAAGGCTTACGAGGCCATCCAATTGTTGCTGCGAGATCTTGGAAATGTATCGGATGCTAATAAATTATCAGCAGGAGAGAAAGACCAAATCGAATTTATTTTACGTACAAGACTCAGTGAAACGATGAACAAGAAAAAAGAAAGGGAAGATAAATTGCTTTGGCCTAAATCTAAAATGCCTATAAGGTGATGTTGAAAATCAAAAGAGCTTATTTTTGTTATTGGTAGAGATTCGTTTCTTTTTATCTAACTGTAAATTCGTTAAATTTTTAGATTTTCGAGACCGTTTTCATGAAACTCTTGGGCCCATTTATCATGGAAGGGAGTTTCTTTTTCGATTCGTTCTTCGATTGCCATTTGGGAAATAGCAGTTTCACCGTAGTGGCGAAGGAAATCTCTATGGGCCAATCTTTCGATGAGGGCTTGCCAGAACACTTCGTCTTCGTAGTCTTCTAAAATATCAACAAGACCACTTTCTTCCTCGAACTCCCTGGTTAAATATGGTTCTCCATTGTTCTGATCAATTTGGACAATATTCCCTAGGCCTGCGTGTTCCGCTTGGGAGAAGACATGGCGAACCACATCAGCGAACCGAGAATCCGTATCAGGTTCATCTTCTGATCTGTCCTTGGCTTGTAAGGTGGAAATGACCCAATCTCCCATATACACTAACTTGAGCAGGGTTTCGTATTGTTCTAGGGATAATTCCATTTCCATTTAGGATCAGGTTCGGTCATGAGGTTGTGAAGAAAAGAGTTTTTTTGCACAAAGAACCGATACAAACTGGCGAAAAATCAATCTTCTAAAAGGACTTCTTTGTTACGAAGCGGTCTATATTTATCTCGTACAATGGCAGTTATGTCATCAATGGCAATGAGCACCTCTTGGTTTGGGTCATTATTTTCAAATGGCAAATAAAAGAATCCGAGAATCCTTATGGAACTTTTTTGTAGAAAAACTCTATCATTTTGATCGAAATTTTTAGAAATCGAAACCGTAATTGATTTCCATCCCCTATAGTTTAGTGAGGTGAGATTCAATTGTCTCACTTCCGCATCCTGCGATTCTATGATCAATGTTAGGTTCCCATTAGATTGAGAAGAATATATGGGAATGGTAATTTCTTTGATAAAGGCATTCACTTCTATGGGTTTGGGGAAATATAAAGAAAAAGGAAAATTAGCATCTTTGGGAATTCTTAAGACAAGTGCTTGTTTCGATCCTGGGATGGGCGCAGTAAAATTGGTAGAAAGGGTGATTTCTGGAAGTTTTGTACCTTTTTCCAATTTAGTACGCAGGTTTTCCCGATTGTAGTTGGACAATTCAAAATTTTCGAGTAAAATCTCCCGCCAAATTCCTGTCTCCGCCTGAATTGGAACCATTCCTAACCAAATAAGAAAAAGTGTAAGTTTCCTTAAGTTTCTAAGTGCAATCATGTTGACAATAATTCCTTACGGGGGGGATATATATGTTTTATCTGTAAAGAGGAGACTTAACAAATGCAGGCGCACAAATACCTTTTGGCCATACTGACAATATCTTTCGCAGGCCAAATCACAGCACAAGTTGCTGCACCAAAAGCCACTACTTCCACAAAAGACCAGGCAATCAAAAAAACGGAATCCACCTCTACTCAAACCAAAGACGGTGTTGATAAAGTTGAGACAACTGTAAAAGACATTTTGGGTGACAAAAAAGAATCCGGAGCTTCTTCCGATGCAGCAGCTCTTTTCATTACTAGCAAAACTTCTTTTTCATTAGATGCAAAAGACGAATCTTCCACAATTGATTATATTGAGTGGAAACCTAAAAACGGCGAATACAGAAAGTTTACACAACCAATTCGTATTGCTGAAGAAGGTCTTACTGAAGTTTACTATCGTTCTGTGGACAAAGCAGGTAACGCAGAAACTCCTAAGATCCTTGTTCTTCATGTTGATAACACAGCACCTCGCGTAAGTTTAGTTCCTCAAGAGCAGTTTTTTGTGTTAGACGGAGTGCCTTTCTCTTCCAAAAATAATACATACTCAATTGTTGCAGAAGACTTACAAACTGGTGTAGACAAAATCCAATTCAACATCAACCAAGAAGCAACAAAAGTTTATGCAGATCCAATTAAATTGGAAAACGGTGGAGCAAACGTAGTGAAGTATTCTGCCACTGATAAATCAGGAAACTCTTCTCCAGAATCTTCGATCATCATTACTGTAGATGACGTGAAACCTACGATCGAAATTGTTCCTTCTTTTCCATTAGTTGACATTAACGGTAAAAACTTTCAAAAAAAAGGAAATGTATTTTATGTTAACGCAACGGACAAAGAATCAGGAATCAAAAAAGTTCTAGTGAAAGTTGACGAAGAAGAATACAAACCTTATGTTGAAGCGATTGCCATTGAAACACAAGGTGACCATGTCATTAAAGCTATGGCAGTGGACAACGTTGGAAATCAATCTGATGTAGTGGAAGTGAAACTCACTGTAGATTTGACTCCTCCAACTTCTACGATCCAAAAATCAACAGAAGCACCAAAAGTAGAAACACCGGCTCCAGCAGCAACAACACCTGCTAAGTAGTTTCATTTAAAAAAATAGAACCGCAAGGTTCTAAATAAGAACCCCTTTCTATATGAGAGGGGTTTCTTTTTTATCCTTATTCTTTCCTAAATTCTGCCAACATTGTGGTTCCTATGATTTTTTTTCGGAAACGGTTGCCCTTTGTAAACCTTGCACCAAAAAGAATTACCTCCCACAGAAACAAAACCGAGAATCAAACCAGATTAAACTTTCACCTGATCGTTTTGTTTTTTATGACCAAGCTTTTTATTTACAGGTAAGGGGTTCCTTTGAAAAGACTCTCTTTCAATCTTTAAAATTTGAGAACGAGAGACAACTTGGTAAATATTTTTGTTTGGGTCTACGGACACTCTCAAAACAGATAGAGGCTGATCCCCCTGATCTAGCGGTCCTTGTTCCTTCTTCGTCCAAATCAGGACCACGGCCGTATCATGCTTCTTACGCTCTTTTCGGGAAATGGAAAAAACTCTGGAAAATCAGGGAAGATACTAGTTTGCGTAAGGTTTCGGGGGACAAACAATCTTCCCAAGGTTACGAGAGGCGCTTTTTTCATGCAAAAAAGGCATTCCAATTCACAAAAAGTGATAGAATCATGGAAGGACTTCATGTTCTAATTGTAGATGATATATTTACGACGGGTGCCACTGTAAATGAAATTGCTAGGCTGTACAAACAGGCTGGAGTTCGAAAGGTGACATGCGTTGTATTACTGTTAAGCGGGGGTGATTGAATCGAATGGATGTTCAAGTCAAGGATGACATAAGGATAATTAAATTTTCTGGGGCCATCCTCAAGGTTGATTCCGATGAGATTGAAAAAGAACTTTCAAAACTCACGCAAAGTTCTGTTCGGAAAATTATTTTGGATCTAACAAAAGTTCATCATATCTGTTCCACTGCGCTTGGAATTTTTGTGGCCACAAAACGCAAGTTAAAGCCAATGAACGGTGACATTAAAGTGATCGTCGTGGATGAGGATTTGATTCAGTTATTTGAAATTACTATGCTCGACAAGGTGTTCGAGATTTTTCCTGATTTATCTGCTGCGATGGAAGGATTCCAACTAGACGAGGAAGATTCCCACTGACAAAGAAAACTTTAGCATTTGCTTCCGGGAGTACACACAAATGGAAGGAAATGCAGATGTTACTTGCACCTTATGGTTATGAGGTTGTCCTTCCTAAAGATTTAGGAATTTCTTTCTCACCGGAAGAGACAGAGACTACCTTCGCTGGAAATTCCTTTATCAAATCAAAAGAGCTTTTTCGACTAACAGGTCTTCCGTCTTTTGCTGATGATTCTGGAATTTCGGTTCCAGCACTTGGTGGAGAACCAGGTGTTTTTTCCGCTCGCTTCGGTGGTCCAGGCCTCAGTGATAAAGAACGTGCGGCCTTCCTTTTAAAAAAGTTGGGTACAAATAAAGATCGTAGAGCATACTATAGTTGCGTTGTGAGTTATGTGGATAAAAATGAAGAAGTATCCTTTGACGGAAGGGTAGACGGACAAATAGCCGAAGATTACGACGAAGAGGGAAAGTTTGGATTTGGTTATGATCCCATTTTTATTTATCCTCCCTTGGGAAAAAGGTTTTCTCAAATTCCGGAATCTGAAAAAAATAATGTATCCCACCGTAAAAAAGCAATGGAACTTTTTTTGGATTGGTTGCAGAATCACAAATAACTAAAGTTAGTTTTCTGGACTAACTGCTCCTCACCACACTATGAGATTTTTCCTCCTCATTTTATTTTTTCCTATTTGGATTTCTACATTAGGATCTACCTTACATGCTCAGGTAATTTGTTTGGGAGGAGAATGTTCTAATATTCCCAGAGAGTATCAATTTTTTGGGAATTTTGCAGAACCAGTCTTCGATCGAGTATATACAAATGGATTCCTGCGTTCTATGGGCGAAAATGCTGTTTTGCAAAATTTAAATTCCAACCAATCAGGTGGATCCAATGTACATCGTTACCGGTTGGGGCTTGGATATACTATATCGCAAGGTCAGGCCAAGGCACGGGATTTATATTATGAGAATTCGGAGTTAAGGACTTTGCCAAAAAGTGGGGTCGCTGCCTCACCTTCCTTCAGTTCTACGGTTAATTTAGGCGAATGGTTAAATGGTTCTTCTGCCAGACAATGGAACCTCACAACCCATTTTTTCCCCTATGAATTTGGTGAAGCCAATATCCCTTTTGTAAAAATTCGAAATACAGAAGTGAAAGGTCGTGTAAACAATTTTGGGGCTGTCCTTCGTTATTTTCCTATTGATTCTGGATTTTCTTTCGGTATGGGAATTTTTCAAACCAACCAAGATATATATTTAAGTTCCTATGACAGAAGGCCCACTCAATTCAGAATTGATGGAGATAAACGCCGGTGGATTGGCCAAAATGATTTGTTTTACCAATCAAGAATTACCTCAGGTTCCTTAGATTTAAAATACAACTATACCATTGGGTTTTTATCTATCATACCGGGTCTCGGTTTTGTATATAATCATGGTTATACTGCGATACAGGTGAGTCGGTTTGCAGCAATTTCTAGAATGGAAAATCCAGATGATTTTAGCTCTGTCCCCAGTGCGATTGGGATCCGACTCGCCACAAGGCACAATCATCAGTCAGGGTTCGGATATGGTAGTTTGGGATTTAAATTGGGGCAGGGAAATTTTAGTCTTACAACAGAACTTATGGCAGGGAAGGAGATCCAATCGATCAACCTTTCCCTGCAAATGCAATTTTAAGTAGCGAGTATCGCACCACCAGTGAGACGTTTGTAGAAGTCGTTTCCTTCCCTTTCTAAAAATTCTTCGTAATTTCCTTTGAAGTCTTTGATTCCTTCTGGAGTGACTTCTATAATTCTTGTACAAAGAGATGAGATAAACTCCCTATCGTGAGAAACAAGAATTACGGTTCCGTCAAACAAAGATAAAGCGTAGTTTAGGGCTTCAATCGTTTCTAAATCCAAGTGGTTGGTTGGTTCATCCAGTGCGATGACATTGTCTCCGGCAAGGATCATTTTACCAATGATCATTCGTGATTTTTCTCCACCAGAAAGAACCGTTGTGGATTTGTTTGCCATGTCCCCAGAAAAAAGCATTCGACCAAGGATGGCACGGATTTCTTGCACTTCTGTTCCCGCAGGTGAGTTACGTAACAACCATTCCACAAGAGTGTCTGCATCCGGTTCCATCGCCTCACGGTGGTCTTGTGGAAAGAAGGAAGTTTCTACGGAATCTCCCCATTTCACCTGACCTGAATCTGGATCTATTTTTTTAAGCAACATTTTAAGAAGGGTGGTTTTACCAACGCCGTTGGTTCCCACAATTCCTACCTTTTCCCCTTTGGTGATGGAGGTATTGAATTCTTTGATGACAGGTTTTCCATCATAGGCCTTCGAAATGTTAATGGCCTCAAACACATCCTTTCCTAATGTTCTTTTTGCTTTGAAACGAATGTAAGGTGCCACACGAGAAGATGGTTTTACATCCACCATTTCTCCTTTTATTTTTTCGATCATCTTTTGGCGTGAAGTGGCTTGTTTTGATTTACTTGCGTTGGCAGAGAATCTAGAAACAAACTCTTGTAAGTCGGCAATTTTTTCTTTTGCCCGTTTGCTATCACTCATTAACTGCTCACGGGATTGTTCTGCAGCAATCATAAAGTCGTCATAGTTTCCAGGAAATACTCTGATGGTATTGTAATCCAAATCGGCAATATGAGTGGCAACGGAGTTGATGAAGTGACGGTCGTGGGAAATCACGATGACCACACCTTCATAATTGATGAGGAGTTCTTCTAGCCAATGGATGGTTTTGATATCCAAGTGGTTCGTTGGTTCGTCCAAAAGGAGGACATCGGGTTTTAAAAATAAAACTTGGGCTAAAAGTACGCGGAGTTTGAAACCGCCGGTAAGAAAATTCAATGGTCGGCTATGGGCCGAGGTAGGGATCCCTAGACCTTCCAGAAGTTCGCCTGCGACGGATTCGGCTTCATACCCACCCATATCAGCGAATATTTCTTCTATTTCGGAGATTCGCATTCCGTCTTCATCGGTCATGTCTTCTTTGGCGTAGATGGCCTCTCGTTCCGACATGACACTCCAAAGTTCAGGATTTCCCCGTAGAACTGTGCCAAGAACCGTTTCATTTTCGTATTCATAGTGGTCCTGCTTCAAATATCCGACTTTAATGTCCTTGTCGAGGACGACAGAACCAGCAGAAGGCTGTAAAATACCGGCTAAAACCTTCATAAAGGTCGATTTTCCAGAACCGTTGGCTCCGATCAGACCGTAACGGCATTCCGGTTTGAATTTAATGGAGACGTTTTCGAAAAGAGGTTTTTTCCCGAAGGAGACTGTAATGCCGCTAGCTTGGATCATAAGTCAATTTTCTAAGGGAATCGGAGGTTTCAACCGACATTTCGTATGGTATGGCACGGATTCTCATCATCATTCTCCTCCTTTTCGGGAACGGGCTCACAAGCTCGCAAAGTGTTAAAAATGGAATCCAGGTTTTGGAGGGGGACCTCCTAAATACAGGCCATCTCCTCCGCACAGACAAACAGGTTTTTCGCATTAGCGGGGGTGTTTTACAGGAAGAGTTGGCTTATTTGGCAGGGAAAAAGGTACGGATGTTATGCGATGTGCAAGCAGAGACCTGTAGCCCTATTCGTTACGAGATGGAACCTTTCGAGTCTGGTAAAACTCCAGATTGGACTTTAAAAAAAATACCCCGTTACGTAACCCAAGGCCTATTTTCTTTTAACCCGCAGTGTACACCGGATGGAAAAAATTTATTTTGGACTGCCCTTGTTCGCGAAGGGGGAAGATCCACTCAAAAAATTTGGGCAGCCAAACGAGACCAATACGGTTTTTGGATGCAAGGAGAACAACTTCCGACACCTCTCAACAATCGATTTCCTTCTGCTGTGATTTCGGCTCTACCCGGTGGGAATGAATTATTTGTATTCGGTAATTTTGGTGAAGAAGAGATGTTGGATAACCTGAAACGGGAGATGATGTATAAATCACAAATTGCATCCAGGGAAGCTCAGAATCCAAAAGAGTTTCATATTGTCCTGGCTAAGTTAGAAACTGAATATAAAGAACGATCAGAAAAAATTCAAAACCGCGCTCCCTTATACAAAACTCATAAAACAGAATCGGGTTGGTCAATGCCTTCACCAATTAATTTCCCTAGTTTTTATAATTGGTATAGAAAAGCAGACAATCCCAACCAACAGGTATTTGGTGGGTCGGCTTTGGCATCCAGTGGTCGCACACTGATTTATTCTGCCCAACAAAAGAAAAACTTTGGTAAGTTAGATTTATATGTAAGTTTACAAAATGATGTTGGTGTTTTTGAAGAAGGAATCAATTTAGGAAACACTTTGAATACAACTGAAGAGGAGATGGCACCTTTTCTTGGTCCAGACGACAAAACATTATACTTCTCTTCGTCTGGAAGAAAGGAAGGGATCTCCATCTTTATTTCTAGAAGATTAAATGATTCTTGGACATCTTGGTCAGAACCACAAGAGTTATCTTCCAACCTAAGAGGTGTTAATTTTTTTAGCATTCCTGCAGTTGGAAACTGGGCTTATATGTCCAGGGAAGGGGAACTGTATATGGCCGCCATCCCTCACCACTTCCAACCAGACCCTGTGGTTGTGATTAAAGGGAAAGTCGTGGATGAAGAAGGAAAACCACTTTCGGCATTTGTTCAGTATGAATCTCTAACCAGAAAAAAATCTATTGGTTCGACAGTGAGTGATCCAGCGACTGGTGAGTTTAGTATCATCCTCCCCTATGATGAGAATTACGGTTTTTATGGAGAAAAGGAAGGATATCTTCCCGTTTCACAAAACCTGAATTTGGTGGGAAAAGAAAAAGAAGACAAAGAAAAAACTGTCCTACTTGTCCTTCCCAAATTAAAAAAGGGGAATCAAATTGTGATGAACAATTTGTTCTTTGCTTTTCGATCCTCTGAGCTAACCAAGGAATCGGAGCCGGAACTAGACAGATTGGCAGGAATTCTTCGAAAATCGGCCAATTTAAAGATCCTAATCGAAGGCCATACGGATAATGTAGGAACAAAAGCTGCCAACCAAAAGTTATCACTCGAAAGAGCAAATTCGGTTGCTAATTATTTGAAGTCTAAACATAAAATAGAAGAATCACGAATTGCGATCGTAGGCCATGGCCCTCAATTGCCAATTGCGGACAATTTGACCGAAGAAGGTCGTGGGACAAACCGAAGGGTAGTCTTTAAAATTTCGGAAGAGTAACACTTGGATATCAAAAATATAAATATACCCAAAGTCAATGTAGACACCCAAAAGATGATGGGTGCGGTCGACGGTCTCGTGGATAAAATTCCATCTCAAGTCCAAGACCTACTGAAAAAAATTGCCATCTCACTCTTTGTATTTTTTCTCATTATGGCCATTTATGTCGGTTGGACCAATGGTTGGGAAAATGCCAAACCCCAAGGGATGCAACTGGCCCAGGATACAAGAAGTCTATTTCTTACGGAGATTGAAAGGGATTACAATAGGAAACGTAAAGATGTAAGAATGTCCGATCCTGAAGATTTAAAATACGAATCCAACCGAAAGATGCAATTTGATTTTATCAGCGAACGGGAATCAAACGGATACACACATGATACCATCCCAGAAGAACAAGATTTTTTGGGTAAAGAATATGATTTTAGAAATCGTAAAGCCGAGGATACAACTGCACCTCCCATATACACTCCGTCAGGTGATGGTTTGATTCCAGCTCCGATTGATGTGGCACCTATGTTACCTAAAGAAGATTCCAAATCAGCACCAACATCAGATTCTGAATCGGATCTTCGTATGCAAAGGATGCTTGATCGGGTTTCTGATTTAGAAAAAAAAGTGAAGGCAAAAAACGAAGAAAAGAATTTAGAAACTTTGAAATTACCGAAACCACCAGAATCGGCAGAAGGTTTAGGAAAACCTAAAAGTTTGGAACGAATTCCCAAAAACTTAAGATGAATGGTAACCCTTTGACTCTTACTTCTAGGTTTCTAGTTTTGATCTCTAAGCCCGGTTTCCTTGTGATCGTTTTATTTCCTCTTTTGAGTATAGGTCGATTTTTTCCACTCCATGCACAATCGAGTGAATTGTTTTTGCCTTTTCCGGAAACTTGGAACAAAGATTCAGTTAATTCGGGAATCGAACCCACTTCCAGTAATCCCACCAATTCGAATGTAAGTGCTAAACCAAACACAAATTCTAACTCCAGTGTCAGTTCTAATTCCCAATCTATGCCATCTACATCTACAGAAACAAATGGGGAAACTCCCGGCTCTTCTCTTGCCTCAAACAACCAAACGTCCGTTACAACAAAATTAAAACCGGTAGAGAAAAAGAAAAAAAAGAAGGAAGTGGTCGATCCGTCACAAGCTTCTTTCCAAAAGGGAAAAGCCTATTTAACTAGAGACCAAAAGAAATCCGCCGAATCTGAGTTTGCTGATTCCTATGGTAAGGAAGGAGAAGCAGCAAAGTTTTCCCGAGTGGAAAACACAAACCTCTTTGGTCTGGATGGAAAGGATAAAGAATCCAATGGTCTTGTGGAAAAACAAGAAGACCCAGATCTCAAAATCAAAACCCAGTTCGAACTAGCAAGGTCCCTGGATCGTATTGGAAATCCAGATGCAGAAGAAAAGGCCTATAAAGAATATCTAAAACTAGTGACTGAGTTTCCAAAACACCCGGAACTCACACCTAGATCGCATTATGCGGTTGCCATACTTCTCATTCGTAAAAAAGAATTTCGTTCGGCGGCACACCAATTGGTGAGTATTTTAAAGAATTTTAAAGAATCTGCGGAGTTCCTTCCGGCACATTATTATTTAGGGAAAATTTACGAAAGTAGTTGGGAGGAAAGGGATTTGGAACGTTCCTTAAAATACTACCAACTCTATATGAATGGAATGGAAGGAAAAACTACTGTGCCTGGTTATGATTTTAGAAAAGAAACCCGCGAGAGGCTGCGGGTTTTAGGTTATTCGATTTAAAAATTGAAATTAGGCTATCGCCACATTGACTTCAATACGTCCAAACTTAGAATATAAGTTGATGGAAAGTGTTGGCTTTTTGTTAAACCGAACGGAAGTACTTTGTGATTCTTGGATGTTTGGTGTTGTGATCTCGACAGATTGACCAGCTGATGTAAAAATATTCATCGCATTTCCTGTAGTCATGTTGGCAATCTCACCGAGGATGTCTTTGTATTCATTTTTTACATCTTCGTCCGAAAGACCCGGAACGAGTTTTCGAGACATTTTGTAAGCGGCATCGTAATTCATACTATAAACCACTTCCCCACTGAAAGAACCGACCACACCAATGACGATTGCAATTTCGTGACTCGGTGCGGGTGAGTCTTTGATTCCGATTTTGCCTCGGATGAGATCCTGTTGTAACACATCGCGAAATACGATGGTGGCTGCTTCCAGGAATGGGTTGATGAAGTCGGCTTTAATTTGCATTTATTCTAAAGAGAGAAGACCTTTTTTCTCTACGTTGTATTCTGCTGCTAAGGACTGGTTTATTTCAAGAAAAAAGCTAAGAAGTTGTCTTTGTTTCAGAAAATCTGTAGCTTGGTCTGCAGGTTTTTTGGCTGTGGATTGTCCGTAGGTAAGAGCACCAAATTCTACATAAACTTGTTTGTCATTGTCAGAGAAGGGTCCGACGACGGTTTTTTTACTAAATGGATCGTTGGCCAGAGTTTCCCAAAATTTTGCAGAGTTCGCCAAACGGTAGCTATTGCCAAGATTGGAGGTCACAAGTTTTAAGTCAGACAGAGAAACATTGGATACAGATTCAATGGGTTGTAAAGTTTCCTTGGCAATGGCTTCCAAAGCATTCGGTTCTGAAATTTTGGATGCGATACGGCCTTTCCATACTTCTACTTCTTTTCTCTTGCGGTCAAATTTCATCTTTGAAAGTAAGAGGGGTTTTCTTGTTTCGAATCTAACAAAATTTCCAGAAGCATCTTTAGAAAGTGTTCCATCTTTCTTTTCTTTCTCGTATTCTTTCTGGAGTTCTGCATCAGAAATATTGATTTTTGCTTCGACAGCGTTTAGGAGATTGACTTCGGAAATGGCCACAATTCGAAAAGAAATTTTGGCTCGTTTGGCTTCATCTTCCAACTCGACTTCGTTTTCTGTGGGAGCCAGTGGTTGTTCCAAAAAGTTGGGAAAAAGAGCATAACCAGTGGCAGAATCAATGCGGTAGTTCATCGGTGCAGAACGATAGATTTGTTGGTAAATTTCTGTCAGAGAACGAGAGTCTTCTTCTCCGTAACCCGCTTGGGAAACAGATTCTTTATGCACTTCGCGTGCTTGTTTGGACATCTCTCGTTTGATGCTGATTTCAGAAACCTGAAATCCCACAGAAGTGGCAATGTCGTTTGCAATATAGATTTCTCGAACGGTAGAATAGGCACAGGAATTGAGAAGTTCGGGATTTTGAGCCGTTTCTCTGCCGTATTGTTGGTACCGGTAGTAACAATCGCGTTTGGCTGCGTTGAAGTAATCCACAGGAATACTTTTGCCTGCAATGGTTCCGGCTTTGGTCGAATTTTGGCCTGTGATGGCACCCATAAAGCTTTGTTCCGCATCACCAGGTAAAAAGGTTATGATAAGGGTTCCGACCAAAATGAATAAAAAGAGGGCAATAATCGTACGATAGATTTTTTCTTTGAGGGTAGAGGGTTCTTCTTCGAACATAAAGGAAGCGTTTCCGTTTCCGAAACCCTTGTAAAGAAAAAATGTAATCAAGGGATTCTCCGTTTGGCAAGATAATATAGGTAGTATGTTGTTTGCTGCATTTGCTATGATTCTTGTGGGTGTCCTATGTTTCTTGTACGTAGCCCTTTCTCCACAGAAATCGAAACCTACGGCGTACCAACCGCGAAAGCCACAAGGATCTAGCCCATACCGGATGCCACATGGTTCTTCGGTTTCTCCCCAATTGGATGAACGGATCCGAAAGGAACGTGCCATTTCCGATGACCGACATATTTCCTATTCTTTACCGGAAGAAGTAACCCCTTCTGTGGTCCAAAAATCAGAAGTTCTGCTCCCGACAGGGGATGGAAGTTTGGAACAAGAACCACCAGCTCCTAAAGAAAGTAGATTCCAAATAGAAGGGACTTTGTTTTTGGATTATTCCGGCAAACTTACATTTGGTGACGAATCCTCTGATATTGATTCCATGGAAGATGGGCTTAAGAATTTCAAACGAATTGGTTCGGGAAGTTTACGAGAGGAAAATGGAAAGTTTTTATTCCACTCAGGAAATGTAACCTATACCTACACTCCTGATGAGTTGGAACAAGTGGTTTTACACAACCAAGGGATCGTTTTTTTACTGAAAGATACAAAGGCACCAAAACCTGTATTTTTCACAAAAGACATCGATACCTTTAAAGATTTTTTAAAACAAGCTGCTTTAGTTTAATTTGACCTCATTAAAAGTTTCTCTGAGATTTTGAGATTTCTCTTGTGATGAGTTCAATCTGTTTTTCTCCAGTTCGCAGTTGGATGTATTGAATTAACTTTCTTTTTTCCTCGTCTTTTGGCAGTTTTGTCCATTCAGAATCAAATAGGTTCGTATCCAAATAAATGTTCTCTTTCATATCAAACTTTTTTGTTTTTGCAAAACTAGCGGAAACCAAGTCAGGGTAAAAAATTTGGATTTCTTTCGATATCATTTCTGTGTTAGTTTGACCAATATTCATTTGGTTTTTGTAAATTTCAGAAAGAATCTCAAATTTTAAATGATCGATATTTGTTTGAGATATGTCTTGGTGAATAATTAGCTTTACGCCCGTTAGGTTATAGTATTTTAATTTGTTAATTAGTTCTTTCTCCTTTGCCGAATCAATTTTTTGTCCGATGATGGTGAGTTCAATTTTTTGATTCGCGTAGGTGATTTCTTTTTCCAAAACTCTGCGGTTGTCGATTGAAATTTCATTTCGAATGAAATCTTCCGCCTTCCCCTTAAAGTAAGAAGTCCTCACAATATGATAGGCGGTGAAAATGGAAGGGATGATTAGTATAAGAGCAAAAAGGCTTAGATAAATTTTGACCTTAACTTCTCTTTCTTTATAAAGACCCCAATCGACTTTAGGAAACTCCATATACCTTACAAAAACAAAAGTGGCGATAGCGATAAAAATAGAATTTATTAAGTAGAGATAAGTGGCGCCAAAAAAATAAGACCAGTTCCCTTGCGATAGTCCATATCCTGCTGTACAAAGTGGTGGCATCAGAGCTGTCGCTATGGCAACACCCGCAATCGCAGTTCCTTTTTCTTTTCTTGTGTTGGCTATGATTCCAGTCGCCCCACCAAAAATAGCAATCAGAGCATCATAAATTGTCGGAGAGGTTCTTGCTAGTAACTCTGATTGGGCTTCATCAATGGGAGAGAGAGAAAAATAGAGGAAAGAGGTCGCAATGCTCGCGATTGTCGCCACAGCTAAAGTACGAAGGAATTTTTTTAAATTTTCAAAGTCGTTCGTGGCTGCGGCAAATCCTATCCCCACAATCGGGCCCATCAGAGGTGACACAAGCATAGCCCCAATGATAACAGCTGTGGAGTTGACATTCAAGCCAATGCTTGCAATGAAAATGGCAAAGATGAGGGTCCATAAATTGGTGCCCGTTAACTCCGCTCCTTTTTGAACGGATTCTATGGTGCCTGGCCGATCTAGATCGTCGAGTAGATGGAACCTAGATGCCAACCATTCAAAAAAGGAAACAATCGGATTCTTTGGGGATGCCATAGTTTCTTAGACATCCCCTATTGTTTTTTAGTTTCGAGAATTCTTAGTCTTAATGAATCTAAACCCCACCCACCATAACGTGTTTGGTGATTAAATAGTCACCTACCGACTCAATCGACAAATCCTTACCAAATCCCGATTGTTTGAATCCACCATGGGGTGTTTCGGAAGCCAGTGGTAAGTGGTCATTGATCCAAACGGTTCCAAACTCAAATTGTTTTGCTACTCGCATAGCACGCGCTATATCTTTTGTCCAAATCGAAGAAGCTAGTCCATATTGGACATCATTTGCGAGGCGGATTCCTTCTTCTTCTTTTTCATAGGATTGGATGGTAAGCACTGGCCCAAAGATTTCATTTTGTACTACATCAAAGTTTTGTTTTACATCGGTGATAACTGTGGGTGCAAAAAAATATCCTTTGTCGAGACCTTTTGGGATCACACCACCTGTTAGGATTTTGGCACCTTGTTTTTTTGCACGGTCCATAAAACCTAAAACGCGTTCGCGGTGGATGGCAGAAATGAGAGGGCCCATTTCTGTTTTGTCGTTAAAAGGATCTCCCACGTTTACGGCCTTCATGGCATCTACAACGGCATCAGTGATTTTTTTCTGTAAGGATTTAGGAACAAGGATTCTTGTTGCGGCCGTACAATCTTGTCCCGAATTGCAAGTGGCACCAAACGCAGCTTTTGTGGCAAAAAGATTGATGTCTACATCATCAAAAACAAGGAGTGGGGCTTTTCCACCAAGTTCCAAATGCACTCGTTTGAGAGAATCTGCCGCCGACTTCATGATGTTTTTTCCTGTTCCTGTCGATCCGGTAAGAGAAACCATACGAACCAGTGGGTGGTCTACAATGGCTTGGCCTGTTGCATTTCCCCCCGTTACAATATTGATTACCCCATCAGGGATTCCTGCTTTTTTGGTAAGTTCAGCGAGCATCAGTGAGGTGATGGGGGTTCCCGGTGCTGGTTTTAGGATGATGGTGCAACCCGCAGCAAGAGCCGGTCCAAATTTCCAAACTGCCATCAGCAGGGGATAGTTCCAAGGTGCAATTTGACCCACAACACCGACTGGTTCCCGGCGAAGGATGGATGTATAACCTGGTTGGTATTCGTTCGCACGGCTTCCGTGGACATCGCGAGCCGCCGTGGCAAAAAAACGAATGTTATCTAAGGCAAAAGGAATGTCTCCCGCCAAACTTAAGTTTTTATAAGGTTTCCCAGCATTCAGTGATTCGGCTTTTGCAAATTCTTTGGTTTTTTCTTCCAAAAGATCTGCCAGTTTCCAAAGGGCTTTGGAACGTTCTGCCGGTGTGATCCCAGACCATCTTCCATCATAAAAAGCTTTATGGGCGGCCTTGGCTGCTTTGTCTACATCGGCCTTACTTGCGTCTATGACTTTGGCAATTTTTTTGCCTGTGGCAGGATCTTCGATGTCCATAAGATTTCCGCCGTTTGTATTTGTCCATTTACCATCAATCCAAAGTTTAAATTGTTTCATTCTGACTTAAATTTCCTTTAAAGATTTTGTTATGATAGAAAGACCTTCTTTGACGATGGACTCTTCTGCGGTAATCGGAACTAGGATTCGAATCACGTTTCCATACACACCGCAAGAGAGAAGGACGAGTCCATGTTCCAATGCTTTTGTTGTGAGTTTTTTTGCTAAATCAGCGGATGGTTTGTTTGCATCTCCATTTTCTACGAGTTCAAATGCCACCATACCACCTAACCCACGTATTTCGCCCATATGAGGATAGGATTTTTTGATTTCGTTTAGTTCAGCGATTAACATTTTTCCGAGTTTGACTGACTTCTCTAAAATTCCTTCTTCTTCGATTAGATCCATCACTGCAATTCCTGCAGCACAAGCCACGGGGTTTCCCGCATAGGTTCCGCCGAGCCCACCAGGTTCTACTGCATCCATAATTGATGTTTTTCCGATCACAGCAGATAGAGGCATTCCTGCCGCGAGTGATTTGGCAGTTGTGATCAGGTCTGGTTTGATTCCAGAATGTTCGATGGCAAAAAGTTTTCCCGTTCTTGCAAACCCGGACTGGACTTCATCGGCAATGAGAAGGATTCCATGTTCATCACAAATGGCTCTTAGTTTTTTTAAGAAAGAAGGAGAAGCAATATAAAATCCACCTTCACCTTGCACGGGTTCGATGGCAATGGCTGCCACACGAGAGGGATCAATGTCTGCTTTAAATAAATTGTTTAGAGCTTTTATGGAATCATCTTCTGTGACCCCATGGTATTCCATTGGAAAAGGAATGTGGTAAACGTCGCTTGCAAAAGGACCAAATCCTTTTTTGTAAGGAACCACTTTTCCTGTAAGGGCGAGAGCCATCATGGTTCGTCCGTGAAACCCACCGAGAAAACTGATAATTCCCGGCCTTCCCGTAGCGACCCTTGCAATTTTCACTGCGTTTTCTAAGGCTTCGGCCCCAGAAGAAAAAAGAATCGTTTTAGCACCCCCTTCAATCGGCGCTTTGGCGTTTAGTTTTTCGCAAAGTACGATATAAGGTTCATACGGCATAATTTGGAAGGCAGTGTGTAAAACTTGGTCCACTTGTTTGTGGATGGCCGCTACTACTTTGGGATGGCAATGCCCAGTATTTTGGACACCAATTCCACCACCAAAGTCGATGAATCTTTTTCCTTCAATGTCCCAAATTTCTGCATTTTTTGCTCTTTCGGCAAACACAGGATAGGCGGTAGTAACACCTCTCGGAACGTTTGCTAGTCTTCTTTCCCATAGAGTTTGGTTGGTTTGTTTTTGATTGCCCGTCATGTGATTCCTCCGAGGCAGAGATATTTGGTTACAGTATAATCATCGAGTCCGTATTTGGAACCTTCTCGTCCCATTCCAGAAAATTTAACGCCCCCGAACGGGACTTGTTCTGAAGAAATTAATCCTTCGTTAATTCCCACCATCCCGTATTCCAGTTGTTCGGCGACTCTAAAAATGCGTGCCATGTCCTTCGTATACAAATAAGAGGCGAGTCCAAAGTCGGTGTCATTTGCCAAATGGATGGCTTCCTCTTCTGTTTGGAAGGTTTGGATGCAAGAGACAGGTCCAAAGGTTTCTTCCTTTGTCACAACCATGGAGGAATTGACTGGATAGAGAACAGTCGGCTCAAAAAAATTCCCACCTAGGTTGTGTTCTTTTCCACCGGTAAGGACTTTGGCTCCTTTGGATACAGCATCTTGGATATGTGATTTTACTTTTTCCAAAGCCGCATCGTTAATCAGCGGGCCTTGTTGCGCATTGGGTTCCATTCCGTTGGCAACTACTAGTTCTTTGGCTTTTTCAGCCAGTTTCTTGGAGAATATTTCTGCAATGGAGGCCTGGACAAGGAAGCGGTTCACACAAACACAAGTTTGCCCTGTATTTCTATATTTGGAAAGCATAGCTCCTTTAACTGCTTCATCAATATCGGCATCTTCAAAAACAATGAATGGAGCATTGCCACCTAACTCGAGTGAGAGCTTTTTTAAAGTGGCCGCTGATTTTTCCATAAGATAAATCCCCGTTTTAGTAGAACCAGTAAAACTGAGTTTACGCACTTCTTTACTTTCTAAAATTGTTTTCCCGATAAGGATGGGATCACCAACTATCACGTTCCAGACTCCTTTTGGAAGTCCTGCTCTTTCGGCAAGCACCGCCATGGCAAGAGCCGAGTAGGGAGTGAGTTCTGCCGGTTTGGAAACAACCGTGCAACCTGCGGCGAGTGCTGGAGCCACTTTTCTTGCAAGCATAGCCGCAGGAAAATTCCAAGGAGTGATGGTCGCCACAACTCCAATTGGTTCTTTTAAAACAAGGATCCTTGTGTCTTTTCTGTGAGAGGGAATGATATCACCGTAAGAACGTTTTGCTTCTTCGCCAAACCATTCGATGTATGATGCTGCATAAGCGATCTCTCCCCTAGCTTCCGTTAGTGGCTTCCCTTGTTCTTGGGTCATGATGAGGGCTAAATCCTCTTGATTTTCCATCATGAGTTGGAACCATTTGCGTAAAATTCCAGCTCTTTCCTTTGCTGGTCGAGTTTTCCAATCACGAAATGCATCGCTTGCAGAACGGATAGCAAGGATTGTATCTTTTTCTGTGGAGTGAGGAATGTTTCCTATTACCTCACCGTTTGCAGGGTTATGCACTAAAATTTCTTTTTTGTTTTCTGCGGGGCACCAAACCCCACCAATGTAGTTTTCTTGTCGGAAAAGGTCTTTGTCTTTGATGTATTTCATACGAAACCTGTGCTTTCATCGAAATACCAGCTCCTAAAAATTCCTACCTTTTTTTTGAAAACATAGGAAGTGGTTGCTTAATTTTGGATTTTTGATATCTAATCCCTGACATAAGTAAAACCAGGAGCACATAGGTTTATGAAATTCGATTCATACAAACGAGTGGTTTTTTCTGTTGCAGTTTTCGCAATCGCTTTCGCGGTTGCCTGCGGCAAAAAAGAAACAAAGGTTTCCGAAATCGGACAAGGCGAGGGAGAAGTTTCCATCGTCGCTTGGCCGGGGTATATTGAACGTGGTGAATCAGACAAAGGATATGACTGGGTCACTGAATTTGAAAAAAGTTCCGGCTGTAAAGTAAACGTAAAAACTGCCGCTACATCTGATGAGATGGTAGCACTCATGAATGAAGGTGGGTTCGATCTAGTCACTGCGTCTGGTGATGCGTCCCTACGTCTGGTTGCCGGTGGAAAAGTCCAAGAAATCAACACGGACCTACTCCCTAGCTGGAAAAATGTAGATTCTCGTTTACAAAATGCTCCTTGGCATACAGTAGAAGGAAAACATTTCGGTGTACCTTACCAATGGGGCCCGAACGTACTAATGTACAACACGAAGGTTTTCAAAAAAGCACCTACTAGTTGGAATGTGGTTTTTGAAGAACAAGTCCTGCCGGATGGAAAGTCAAACAAAGGTCGCGTGCAAGCATTTGATGGTCCGATATACATCGCTGATGCAGCGCTTTATTTAAAAGTCGCAAAACCTGAGTTAGGAATCCAAGATCCTTACGAGTTGGATGAAAAACAATATAATGCAGTCATTGAATTATTGAAGAAACAAAGACAACTTGTCCCCAAGTATTGGCATGATGCTGCGGTTCAAGTGGAAGACTTTAAGAAAGAAGGTTTGGTCGCATCTTCTTCTTGGCCTTACCAAGTGAATTTACTTCTTGGAGAAAAACAACCCGTTAATTCAGTTGTTCCGGTTGAGGGAGCTACTGGTTGGGCAGACAGTACAATGTTACACAAAGATTCAAAACATGTGAACTGTGCTTATAAATGGATGGAACATTCACTTTCTCCAAAAGTTCAGGGTGACCTTGCTTCTTGGTTTGGATCAGTTCCTTCGGTTCCTTCTGCTTGCAAAGGAAACGCTCTTCTTGGAGACACTGGTTGTGCAGTAAATGGTTTTAACAACTTTGAAAAAATCTCTTTTTGGAGAACTCCGAAAGAAGATTGTTCCGGTGGAAGAAAATGTATACCTTACAAAAAATGGGCTGAAGATTATATTTCCGTTATCGGAAGTAAATAAATCCTAACATCATAAAATTCTGAAGGAGCAGGAATGGACCAAGTTTACGATGTCGAGTTTCAAAATGTAACAAGGAAATTCGACCAATTTATAGCGGTGGATGATGTCTCCTTTGGGATTAGAAAAGGTGAGTTCTTTTCGATGTTAGGCCCTTCCGGATCGGGCAAAACTACCTGCCTCCGTATGGTGGCAGGATTTCAAGATACGACTTCGGGAAGGGTTCTTTTGGAAGGTGTTGATGTCACAGGCATCCCACCTTACAAAAGAAATGTGAATACAGTCTTTCAAGATTATGCCTTATTTCCTCACATGACAGTGGCTGAAAATGTTGGGTATGGGTTAAAAATTAAAAAAAACTCCGCCACAGAAATCAAACAAAGAGTAGGGGAGATGCTCTCTATGGTTCGCCTTCCTGATGTGGGGAATCGAAAGCCCTCTGAACTGTCTGGGGGACAAAGGCAAAGGATTGCTTTGGCTCGCGCCCTAATCAATCGCCCCGGCGTACTTTTACTCGACGAACCACTGGGAGCTCTCGATTTAAAACTAAGGGAAGAGATGCAATTGGAACTAAAGGCCATTCAAAAAGAAGTGGGGATTACCTTTATTTTTGTCACTCACGACCAAGAAGAAGCGCTTTCCATGTCTGATCGTATTGCTGTGTTTAATAAAGGTAAGGTGGAGCAAATTGCCACACCAGAAGAATTATATGATCGTCCTAAAACCGAATTCGTCGCAAACTTTGTAGGAACTTCCAATATCCTCTCTTTAGAAGAAACAAAACGGCTCACTGGTCAAACCGGCAAGGGAATGATCCGTCCAGAACGAGTCCATGTCTTTGCTAACGGTAAAGAAGACAACCATTCCACTGGATATAGAACATTTAAGGCAATCCTTAAAAGTCAGGTATATTCGGGCGCCACTTCCAAAATGCATTTTGAAACTCCAACTGGATCACGTATCATTGCATCGACTCAAAATCTTAAAATATCAGCTGAACACATCGCCGTCGGTTCGGAAGTGCTTGTAGGTTGGAAAGATTCTGACATGCACTTACTTTGAGGATTTGTAAATGACAAATACTCTAGATAAGTTCTTTACTTTTCTTTTTTATCGGAAGGGTCTTGCGATTTTTTTGTTACTCGCACCACTTCTCATTTGGCTTGGTGTTGTCTATTTAGGATCTCTGTTTACACTTCTCATTCAGAGTTTTTTTTCCATTGATTCTTTTTCTGGAGTCATCAAACGCGAATTTACACTCGAATCTTATTACGATCTTTTCCGCCAAAGTACGAATTGGGATATCATCATTCGCACCACAACAATGGCTTTTACGGTAACGATCGTTAGTGCTATTATAGCTTTTCCAATCGCTTATTATATGGCGATGTATGCGGGTCCCAAATTAAAACCCATTCTTTATTTAGGGGTGATGTTGCCACTTTGGTCTAGTTATCTAGTAAAAGTATATTCTTGGAAACTCATTATGGCCAAAGAAGGAATTTTGACTTGGTGTTTAGAAAAACTAGGACTCCTACATCTTTTAGATGTTGTGCTTTCTCTACCAGTAATTGGGGGAAGTTCCTTATCGTTTTCTTACATTGGGATGTTTTTGGTTTTCGTTTATATCTGGCTTCCCTATATGATCCTTCCCATTCAAGCCTCTCTGGAACGGATTCCAAAATCATTACTTGAGGCATCTTCCGACTTAGGTGGCGGCCCGGCCCAAACTTTCCGCAAAGTCGTTTTGCCTTTGGCTTTTCCGGGAGTAGTGGCAGGTTCCATCTTTACCTTCTCACTTACATTAGGTGATTATATCATCCCAACCATTATTGGAAATTCTAGTTATTTTATTGGAATGGCTGTTTATACCCATCAAGGAACCGCAGGGAATATTCCTTTAGCGGCTGCCTTTTCCATGATCCCGATTCTTATCATGATGGTGTATCTCATGATTGCCAAACGATTAGGAGCTTTCGATGCCCTCTAAATGGAATTTTGGAACCCTTGGATTAAAACTGGCAACCATCCTTGGTTTTCTTTTTATTCACATACCTATTTTTATTATCATCATGTATGCCTTCTCTACAGATGAAAAAACATTTCAATTTCCATTGCCTGGATTTACTCTCAAATGGTTTGGAGTCGCTTGGGAGAGAAATGATATTTGGGAAGCCATTATTCTTTCTTCACAAGTGGCATCTATCTCCACGGCGATGGCCATTGTCCTCGGAACCTTGGCATGCCTTGCAGTATATAGGAGTAAATTTTTTGGAAGGGAAGTGATTTCCTTTTTAGTCATTCTACCGATTGCACTTCCTGGAATTGTAACTGGTATTTCGTTACGATCCGCCATGTCTCTTTTTGGAATTCCTTTTAGTACCTGGACCATTGTCATTGCTCACGCAACATTCTGTATTGTGACAGTTTACAACAACGTACTGGCGAGACTTCGTCGGAGCTCTCATTCGATGGTGGAAGCTTCTATGGACCTAGGTGCCAACCCATGGCAAACCTTTCGTTTTGTTATTTTGCCAAACATCGCCACCGCTTTGTTAGCTGGTGGAATGTTGTCATTTGCATTATCATTTGATGAGGTGATTGTCACAACCTTTACTGCGGGCCAACAATCCACGGTCCCAATTTGGATGTTAACGGAGTTCATTCGTCCAAGACAAAGGCCTGTCACCAATGTGGTAGCTGTCTTTGTCATTCTTGTAACAACATTACCGATTCTTGTAGCTTACTATTTAACCAAAGAAGATGAAGGTGGGAAAAAATAGTCCCGCCAAATCCATTGGAATCTTTTTTTTTACTCCAGTCCTTTAAAGAAACTGTAACAGTTTTGTAAATTTTGACAATTATCAATGGAATTTCACTTTCCCAATTCTTAGAAGATGGTAAACTTCTGGAATGGAAAAATTGATTCAAAAGCTGATCATCCCTATTGATGGTTCACCTAGTTCTGCCAAGGCGTTGGAATTTGGTTTGGCAATTGCTAAGGCAAGTAATGCAAAATGTTATGTTGTGGAAGTGATTGAGGATTTTGGCCCTTTACCTGGTTATTACGATGCAGCTCCAGTAGGAAAAGACAGAGTGCAATGGATTTCAGAGCAAAGGTTTGAAAAAATACATCCTATCCTAGATGAGACCTCAGTAAAATGGGAACGTGTCATATTAGAAGGGTATCCTGCTGAAGAAATATGCAAACTTGCTGAAAAAGAAAAAGCAGACTTGATTGTCATTGGAAGTCGGGGTCACGGGATCCTTGGAAGATTCATCATGGGTAGTGTTTCTGATCGAGTTGTGCACTATGCACCATGTTCGGTAACAGTAGTTAGGTGAATTTGACATAAATTTGTCAACACGTTGTTAATTTAGTTGCGCTGAATTGTATCTTATCGGAATCTACGGACTAATCCTAGAGTAGATTTCCGGTTGATACATATGAAGGTTTTTGAAAAAGAAGAACTCCCCGCAGTTTTACCTCTCGACAAACGATACACGAGAACATATTACCAAGACGATAGTTTTGTTTCAAACATTCGAAGGGCACTTCCTAGAATGATTACAACAATCGTAATGGAGGAACATGTTTTCCCAAAGCTTACAAACGAAGAAATTGACTTTCTGCTTCAATATTATGCAAAAAGACAAGATACTAGTGGGAATTATTACCAACTCAAAACAATTCCATATCGTATCCGTAAAGAATCTGCAGAAAGAATTTTAGAAGAGGCCGGTGTCGATGAAACTCAAAGAGATTTCATCAGCACCTTCTATCATTTTGATACAGATTTACAGCAGTATATTTTAAATGATAAAGTCACAGAGTCGGATGAAATTCGAATCCTGCAAATGATCAAACGCAGAGACTATTACGTTGGCAACGTAGAGAAGTCAATGATATCTGCAATCTTCGAGCCAATTGAAGAAATTCCGAAAAAAGATACTTTTTTTGCAAATCTATATGTTCCTACAGAACATAAGTTTTTTTCCCCACCCAACCTAAAACATATTTCGGGAATGCAGATTGTAGAGGCTGCCAGACAATTCGGCATTGCCTGTAACCATATGTATGGAAAGGTCCCATTTGAAGGTGTCACCTTTTTATTGTTATATTTGAACTCTGAATTTTTCCAATATGCCAAAATGAATATGCCGATCAAGTTGCGGGCCAGAGCGATTGAGACCAAAAACAGTAAGTCAGGTTATTGGAACTACTCAAAACTAGAGATTACAGCGTATCAGGAAAACCAAGAGATTACAAAAATTGAAATGGCTGCTAGTATTTTGCCATTAAAAGTATACAAACGCTTAAAAAGCACACAGGAAGAAGTATACGAAATCGATCCAAGATTTCGCATTTTAGATCAGTTTAAAAACAATATTTCCGTCAGGGAAAATGGAAGAAATATTGTCTCAACCATTGAGAATATTTCGACTTCTGGTTTTATGGTACGTTGCTCAGGGATCCATCCTGGTGAATTGGCCGATAGCCAAAATCTCGAATTTTTTATGCATTTTGATATTGTCGGTTTCGTTCATGGAACTTGTATTTTATTATGGGTCAAAGAAGACGATAATAATGAAGACACCTTCTTTGCAGGTTTTCGTTTTGAATCGATTTCCGAACTAGACCGAGCAAATGTAAAGGAAGCCATCAATCGTTACGGGCGTTTGATAGAAGAAAGGGAAATCCAATGAGTGGAAAAAAAGTAGCACTAGTTACCGGCGGAACTTCTGGCCTTGGAAGGTCTATTGTTTTAGAATTTGCAAACGCCGGTTATGTGGTTGGGTTTTGCGGAAGACGAAAACAGGAAGGGGAAGAAACTTTAGCCCTTCTCGAAAAACAAGGTGGCACGGGAATCTTTGTTCGTTGCGATGTCACACAATCGGAAGCAGTTCGTAATTTTGTTGAATCAGTAGTGCTTAAGTATGGTTCCATTGATGTTGCTGTTAATAATGCCGGAATCTCAGGAGTTTTAAAAGCAACAGCAGATTATCCATTAGATATTTTTGATTCTGTAATGGATGTAAATTTAAAAGGTACCTTTCTTTCTATGCAATTTGAACTAAAACAATTTTTGACCCAAGGAAAGGGTGGTGTCATCATCAATGTATCTTCAGCACTGGGTGTTCGAGGAAAGGAAAAAGCCGGCCCTTATTCTATGACAAAACATGGAATTATCGGACTCACTAAGTCGGCCGCCTTGGAATATGGATCTTCTGGGATTCGGGTGGTTGCCCTTTGTCCTGGTGGGATCCAAACAGAAATGGATGATGTTTTTTATGCCAATGTCCCAAACCCAGAAGAAGTAAAAAAAGAGAGAATGAAATCGTATGCGTTAGGGAGAATGGCAACACCAGAAGAAGTTGCAAAAACTTGTGTATGGCTGTCTACTGACGGAGCTGCTTTTATCACTGGAGCTGTAATACCGGTCGACGGTGGCAAAACAGCGAGATAAGGAATCCCAGTGTTCACTGTTGGAAAATATAAAGCGGTTAAAGAACTTCATTTAGGAAAAAGAAGTTCAGTTTATTCAGGGGAATCCGCGTCTGGTACCCCCGTTGTGATTAAATTATTAAACCGTGATTATCCGGATAATCACGAGATCACTCGTTTTAAAAACGAATTTGAAATACTAAGATCCATTGATTCACCTTATACATTAAGACCACTAGATTTAGAATCTTACCAAAATACTGTTGCTATTATTTTCCCTAATGTTGCTTATACAGATCTCGCAAAATTACAGTTAAGTGGGAAATATAGCAATATTGCTACTTTTTTGAATATAGCCATTGAAGTTTGTAGAGCCCTTGCGGACATTCATAAGGCAAAAATTGTTCATAATGATATCAAAGCTCAGAACATAATTTACAATCCGGATACTGGTACTCTAAAAATTATTGATTTTGGTTCAGCAACTCTTTTAACCCATCGAAGTTTCTATCTCCCGATGAATCAGAACCTTACGGGAACTCTTGCCCATATTTCCCCAGAACAAACTGGTCGGATGAATCGAACTGTAGATTACCGAACCGACTTTTATTCGTTTGGTGTCACCTTATATCAATTAATCACTGGAGACCTCCCTTTTTTATACACTGATAGTTTAGAAATGGTGCATGCTCACCTTGCCAAAACACCACTTTCACCTAAGGACAGAAGTGGTGCTCCAAAAATAGTTTCTGATTTGATTATGAAACTTCTGGAAAAAAATCCGGAAGATCGGTACCAAACAGCTACAGGTTTACTTTCGGATCTTTCGGCAATTCAGTCTGTTCTTCTCGAAAATGGACGCGAAGCTTTAAATCATTTCCAGATGGAATTGGCTAAGAATGATAAATCGTCGCGATTCCAAATTCCAAAAAAGTTATATGGTAGAGAAAACCAACTAAAAGTATTTGAAGAAAAGTTTTTGGATGCCACAGAAGGTCGGATTGAAATTTTTCTGATCTCTGGTCGTTCTGGAATTGGAAAATCTGCTCTTATTAATGAAATTCAAAAGCCGGTAACAAGAGAGAAGGCTTACTTTACTTCTGGAAAATTTGATTTATATAAAAAGTCAATTCCGTATCGAGCTATCAACTTAGCTTTACAAGGACTAGTCCGTCAGTTACTATCAGAAAGTGAATCTTCTGTAAAAGTTTGGAAAAGGTTACTTTCTGATGCACTTGGTTCTAATGCCAAAGTAATTATTGATGTAGTTCCAGAACTCTCGCAACTGTTAGGTGAAAAACCAATCCCGCCAGAATTGGATAGTTTAGAAACGGAAAATAGATTTCATTTAGTTTTTCGAAAGTTTCTAAGAACCATTTGTACAAAAGAACACCCAGTTGTTTTGTTTTTAGATGATATGCAGTGGGCAGATTCTTCAAGTATACTTCTTCTAAAGGAGGTATTAACGGATCCAGAAATTTCTCATTTCTTTATTATTTTATCTTATCGCGATAACGAAGTATTACCAACAGACCCGTTCTTTCGATTACTGGAAGAACTACGTGAAATTCAAATTGCGATTACAGAAATTCGATTAGAGCCACTTCGTGAAAGAGATGTTGCGTCACTTGTCTCTGAAACTCTCGTTGTTCCCGAATCGGAGATTAGGCCTATTGCTGAAGTCCTTTGGAAAAAAACCAAAGGGAATCCATTTCATGTTAATGAAATGTTCAAAAATCTTTATGAAAGATCTTACATTTATTTTGCAGATGACCACTGGTCCTGGGATAAAGATAAAATTGATTCTGTTAATATTTCTGACAATGTTATTGATTTAATCATCGATAAAATTAACCTTCAATCCGCCGAATTAATTGATGCATTAAAATTAACTGCATGTATTGGAAACTGGTTTCGACATGATATCTATGCCACAATTGCAGAAAGACCATTCCATAAAGCATCCATGGATTTAGTGGCTCTTGCCAATGAAGAGTTTTTGATTCTCGGAATGGAAGATGCGAACTTTACACATGATAAAATAAGGGAAGCAATTTATAAGATTATTTCACCTGAAGAAAAAGCAAAACTCCATTATAAAATAGGAAAAACTTATCTCTCTATTCTCTATAAATATAAGTTAGAAGACCATTTGTTTACCATTGTAAACCAATTGAATCTGGGTTCTTCTCAAATGAAAGGAACTGAAGAGTTAGCTGAGTTACGAATCCTAAATGAGAAAGCCGGATTTAAAGCATTAAATTCTTCAGCTTATGATGCTGCTTTTACATTCTTTGATCGAATGGCAGGGCTCATGAAAGATAATGAATGGAATACGGAGTATGAGAATACTTTGAAACTTCATTTAGCTTACGCAAGAGCGGCATATCTTTCGAAAAATTTTGAAGCAGCTGAGAAGAGTTTTAATTATATACTTAGTTTTGTTCGGAATGATTTAGATAAGATTCTTGTTTACGAACTCCAATCCTCTATGCTTGTAACACAGAACAAGATGAAGGAAGTTCTTGGGACACTTAAACAAGCCTTAAATCTTGTCGGAGTCAGATTACCAAAAAAAGCAACAGCTTTATCACCCTTACGCGAAATACTTAAATTCAAGTTTAAATTAGGACGTCGGTCTATCGAAAGTTTAGAAAACCTTCCTGTTTCGGACGATCCAAAGTATCTAGCAATTATGAGGCTTCTTAATGCTTGCATCGCTCCATCATTTCTTGCTGAACCAAATTTATTTCCCGTCATTGTATTAAAGTTAGTTAATCATACTTTGCGATATGGTTTATGTGAAATTAGCGCGTTTGGTTTTTGTGCGATGGGAATCATCCAGGGATCTGGTTTAGGAAATTATGATGATGGTCTAAAGTTTGGCCAGTTAGGTGTTCGATTATTGGATACTTTGGACGCAAAAACATTCCGCTGTCGAACTTTATTTATGTTCGCATGTATGATTGCACCTTGGAAAAACCACGCAAGAGATGGGCGATCAATTTTTTGGGATAGTTTCCTTGCTGGAATGGAAACTGGTGATCTGCAATATTCTTCATACTCTCTAAACAATATTCATTTCCAAGGTTTGTTGTTCCGTGAAAACTTAGAGGACTTGTATAAAAGTCAACTTCGTTATGATGCATCTCTATTGAGTCTTCGTCAGAACCATGCGTATCAAGTTCATCGATTGAATCTTCAGTTAGTTGAAAATATGAGAGGGGAGTCTGCTGACCCGATGAGCTTAGAGGGGCGGTATTTTTCTGAAACAGAAACCGTTACAGAGTGGCAATCTACTGGAAATGCGAATGCTTTATTTGATTATTATTTATGTAAGTTGCGAATCGAATACTTCCTGGGAGACAAAGAAAAGGCATACGAATATTCAACTAAGTTAGATAATTTAGAAGGAGCAATGTTTGGAATGATGTTTGTTCCAGAACATGTATTCCTTGGCGCTCTTGTGACTTTTTCACTCATAGTAGATAACAAAATTCCTCCTGGAGTAACAAAGTCTTCTCTTAAAAAGAGATTACATGGATTCGAAAAAAGGATGAAGGTATGGGCGAAAAGTTCTCCCGATAATTTTGGTCATAAATATGAAATTATTTCAGCGTTATTATTGTATATCGCTAACCAAAAAACGCAGGCAGTGATCGCTTGTAAGGCGGCAATCTCTTCTGCACGTGAATCGAATTTTATTTTAGAAGAAGCCATTGCAAATGAGTTTTTGGTTCGAATGTGGAAAGAGACAGGATTCGAACAGTATAGTAACTTACATTTGGTGGAAGCTCATTATAGATACGGAAAATATGGATTCTTGTCAAAGGTAAAACAATTAGAATTAGATCACATATCTTTGAAAAAATATATTGGAAGAAACTTCCGAACTGATTCGACAGATAGTCTTTCTCTCTTTAGCACAACAAAAGATATTTTCGGTGATGTAGGTTCCACCTTAGACATCAATACAGTTATCAAAGCATCTCAAACTATCTCAGGGGAAATCCAACTCAATCGTCTTTTGGAAAAAATGATGAAGATCCTGATTGAAAATGCAGGTGCAGAGAGGGGATACTTTATACTTAAGTCTGATTCTGGTTGGCAGGTGCTTGCAGAATCGGAAGCGGAAAATGAATCTGTTTCGGTGTATTCAGATTCTCCATTTGATATCGATTTTCTAGAACCAGTCGCCTATGTAAACCAAAACAAAATTCCTTCGCAAATCATCGGTTATGTGGTTAGGACTGGCCTTGTTGTGATTTGTGGGGATGCAGCAAGAGAGGGTGATTTTAAAAACGACCCTTATGTAAAATCCAATCTTCCTAAGTCATTACTTTGTTACCCAATCTTAAGTCATGGAACGGTAGTTGGTATAGTCTATTTAGAAAATAATTTAACAACTGATGCATTTACGCCCGGTCGCGTAGAAATCCTAAAGATATTGTCTTCGCAGATTGCTGTATCTATCGAAAACTCTCTTCTTTATACTAATTTGGAACAAAAAGTTGATGAAAGAACCAAAGAGTTAAACTTTGCATTGACCGAAGTAAAAGGTTTAAAAGAACAACAAGATGGAGATTATTTTTTAGCTTCACTACTTATTGAACCCTTAACTCAAAACCTTGCTACTTCATCCAACATGAATATTCAGTTCCTAACGGAACAAAAGAAAAAGTTTTCTTATAAACAATGGAATTCTGAAATTGGTGGTGATCTATGTGTCTCTTCTTCAATTCAGTTGCAGAACAAAAAGTATATCGTTGTTTTGAATGGCGATGCAATGGGTAAGTCGATGCAAGGTGCTAGCGGTGCTCTTGTTATTGGATCAGTATTTGAAGCCATTATTAAAAGAAATGGTCAGTCTGATGAAGTGCGCGATATCACACCAGAAAAATGGGTTAGTAATGCATACATTGAATTACACAACACTTTAGTAACCTTTGACGGATCCATGCTCATCTCCATGTTCCTTTGTTTGATTGATGATGAAACTGGTTTTTTCTATTTTTTAAATGCCGAACACCCAAGGCCTGTAATATATCGAAATGAACGTACTTTTTTCTTACCGCATAACTATGTTTGTGCGAAGTTAGGTCTTTTGGCATCGAAAAAAGCCCTTCAAATCAACACCTTCCAACTAGAGAAGGGGGATTTGTTGTTAATTGGCTCTGATGGACGAGATGATATATTGATCGGCTCCGAAATTGAGATGGAAGTCAATGAAGATGACGCATTGTTTCTTAAGACTACACTAGAGGGTGGGGGCGATTTAGAAGCCATTCGGGATTCGATTAAAAGTCATGGGGAATTGATTGATGATTTATCCTTGATCCGAGTGGAATATACGGGAGAGGGGTCTCCGGTCCATGTTCCACCAAATCATCCAAAACATTTTGTATATTTACGTGCACTGACACTCTACAAACAAAAAAAATGGGCAGATGTGGAACGAATGATTTCCAGTCATTTTGACTCGATCCATGATGCCCCTCTATCGGTTCAAAAAATCTATTTATATACGGAACACAGGATGTCTGCATTTCCTTTAGAGTTTGCTGTCCAATATGTCCAAAAGAATCCTTCTGATAGCCTAACGTTATTTTACATTGCGGAAGCTTTGTATGAACATGGTGATTTTTCTGCCGCTTATGACTATTCTGAGCGGGTACAACTCCGGCGCCCCTACCACAAAGAAAACAATATATTATTTGCTCGACTCTTAGAACTTCGGCGAAAATAAATCATCTTATGTTATCCGTCGGGAACGACATCGTTGAAAACCAAAGAATTCGTGAACTATTAGAAAAACACGGAGATAGGTTCCTGAAGCGAGTTTTTACAGATGAGGAAGTGGAATACTGCCACAAACACAAAGACCCTGTTCCTTTTCTGGCTGGCCGATTTGCCTGTAAAGAAGCTGTAATTAAGGCCCTAAACCTTAATCCAGGCGAAGTTGCTGATATGCGGGAGATTGAACTTGCAGGCACAAATTTTGGTAAAAAAACGCTAGTCATCCATGGGAAAACTGAGAAGTTTTTCCGTGAGAAAGGATTTACGAAGAGTACCGTATCCATCAGCCATGCTGACCATTACGCTACAGCCGTTGTCATTTTCTATAAGGAGCCCAAATGATCATTAGTGATAAAATGAAGGCAGTATTGGTTCATTACAACCATGCCCTTTCGTTATACAAATCGCGAAAGTTTGCAGAAGCAAAAGAAGAGTTCAAAAAAGGATTAGCGATTCACCCGCAAGACGGCCCCTCAAAACTATACATTGAACGATGTGATGATTATATCGCAGATCCCCCTCCAGACGATTGGGACGGGGTATATAATATGAAAACAAAATAGGAACTATGTCAAAAAAAGAAATGCAAACAACCATCACCGAACACGGAGTCATTGCCACAATTCTCGGAAAAGAAACAGCATTTAGCGGAACGTTAGCTTTCAAAAAACCTTTACAGATATCTGGTGATTTCACCGGAGAAATCATCTCCGATGGTTATCTAGTGATCAGCGAAGGTGCAAGAGTCAAAGCAAACATTAAAGCTGGGACTGTTGTTGTCGGTGGAACCATCGTCGGGAACGTAACTGCCACGCAAAGATTAGAAATGTTATCTACAGGAAAGGTCCAGGGGAACATTCGAACAGCGAAACTTCAAATAGCAGACGGCGTTGTTTTTGACGGAAATTGTGAAATGCTAAGCAGCGACGAGACTTAGTTTGTGGCAATTTCATCCATATAGCTTACTTTTATTTCTTGCATTCGGCTTCAATCTTGTATTGGGGCTATTCGTTCTAAAATCTTTCCGTCTAGATCTTGTTAAATATTTATTAGTCTTAGTTTTCGGTTCGATGATGTGGACCGGATTTTATGGCCTTGATTTTATTTATATTAGTCCTGGTTTACACAGGACCTTTGTAGCTTTGTTATATATTGGAGTATCCATTGCCAATTTGGGAATGGTTCTTGTTTCTTTAGAGTTTACTCAAAACAAACATTTGTTAACTAAAAGATTTTGGGTATTACTTACAATCCAACCTCTACTGACATTAGCAGTTTGTGTTCTCGATCCAATTTTTAAAACATTAACGTTAGATACTTATCTAGTCAATATCGACGGTCGGATTCAATGGATCCAAGTTACAAATACTAGCGGATTTTTTGTTTCTTATTTTCTTTCTTTTTTTTGGTCTGTTTTCGTCGGTTACTTGTTGATCAAAGGAATTTTCATTTCGAAATCCACTGAAAGACGAAGATATTTATTAATCCTTATTTCATATTTATTTATATGGGTTACGGCAATTTTACATAAGTTAGGTGTAAGGCCATTGCCTGGTCTAAATGTCACTGCAGTTATGAGCACAATGCAAGTGATCCTTATTTTTTTTGCTATCGGTTACTATCGAATGTTTGATTTAGTACCCTTGGTTCGAGGGGAAATTGTCGATGAGTTAGATGAAGCAGTTGTAATTTTAGATTTTAATAATAGAATCGTAGATTGGAATATGGCTGCAGAACATTTGTTTTGTGCTGCCTCTAAGAATTCCACCTTACTTTCCTATAAATATTTTTTTTCTTCCGCTCCTGGGATCATCTCAAAACTCGACCATCTATCTGATAAACGAACACTCACTAAATGGATTTGGGAAAAAGATGATAAATATTGGGAAGTAACAGCAAAACAAATCAGAGATGCCAATCGTAAAAAAATCGGGATGGTTCTTGTTTTTCGAGATAGCACGGAACAAAGAAATTTAGAGAAACAAATGTCCAACGTCAATCGTGAGTTGATGGTTGCCAATGGAACTAAAGATCGTTTTTTATCTATTATTTCTCATGACTTACGTGGACCACTTGCTGGCATCAAAATGTTACTCAAAGTATTGAATGAGGACATGAAAAAAAAAGAGGATGCACTTGCTGGGATGACCCAGTCGCTGGTTGATGCAACAGAATCTGTTTTTTCATTGTTAGAAAATCTTTTAGAGTGGTCTAAATTGCAACGTGGACAGGAGGAATTCCGTCCTCATTACTATCGGTTGGATAACATTGTAAGAGAGTGTTTGGAATTATTTGTTTTAAGTGCTTCCAATAAAGGTATCAGTTTAGAAGTGGAAATCCCTTCTCATGCTATGGTCTTTTGTGATGATCGGATGATCATTACTGTAGTCCGAAATTTGGTTTCGAATGCGCTTAAGTTTAGTCATAATGATGGCAAAATACTCATCAAAGCTTCGGATGTCGGTGAGGACTGGCAAGTTTCTGTTATTGACTCGGGTGTGGGTATGTCTAAGGCAATACTCGATAAATTATTCAAAGTGGGGGAAGTGATAAAGTCCACTGGTACTATGGGGGAAACGGGAAACGGGATTGGACTTTTACTTTGTCATGAGTTTGTCTCTGTAAATGGAGGGAATCTCTTTGCAGATAGTGATGGGGTCTCAGGTTCCAGATTCGTTTTTACCATTCCTAAAAAGATGAAAGAGGAGATCATTTCGTGAAAAAAACAATCGTTGTTACTGGTGCTACAGACGGAATCGGAAGGATATGTGCGCATTCCTTTGCCAAAACTCAAGAAGAATTGATTTTAGTTGGTCGTAATGCAGACAAATTAGCGGCTCTCGTTTACTCATTGCAGGTAACAGGTGCTACGGTGCATTCTTATGTTGCCGATTTGTCATCCGCAAAAGAAACTTTTGCATTATCAGAAACCATTCGAAAGAACCATCCGAAGATTGACGTTTTGCTTAACAACGCAGGCGCATATTTTGATAAACATATTCTTACCAAAGAAGGGATTGAATCTACATTTGCTTTGAACCATTTGAACTATTTTATTCTGACACTTGGTTTACTTCCTTCTTTAAAAAAAGCTGGTGAAGCGCGAATAGTTAATGTTGCATCTCGGGCACATATGGGAGTTTCCTTGGATTTCAATGATTTGTTAGGTGAAAAAAATTATTCCGGTTGGAAACAATACCAACGATCCAAGCTTATGAATATTTATTTTACCTATGAACTTGCTGAACGTTTAAATCAAACAAAAATTACTGTCAATTGTTTACATCCAGGATTTGTAAAAACAAAATTTGGTCAAAATAACGATGGTTTGGCGAAAGTTCTTTTGACATTTGCCCAAAATATGTTTGCTATTTCCGAAGAAAAAGGTGCTGAAACTTCAATTTTTCTTTCTACGGATCCATCTGTAACAGATGTCTCTGGAAAATATTTTGTAAAAAAGGCAATTCAAAAAAGTTCGGAACCTTCGTATGATGTAGGAGCCAGAAGAAATCTTTGGTCCTTTACAGAAGAACTTCTGAAACATAAGTTTAGTTTCAAATTCCCTGGTTTTTAGTGTATGGGTTTTAAACACCAAACTAATCCAATGCAGATTCCTGTTCCAGGTGGAAAAACCATTGATGAACATTTTGGGATACCTTCCACTGGGAGTTCCGATATTTCTATTGCTCGTATGGTAGCACCGGCCGGTTGGGGGGAACCTTTTCAGACACCTAACTTTGATGAGTGGACATTGATGGTTCGCGGTAAAAAACAAATTGAGGTAGATGGGAAAGTTGTCATTCTTTCTGCTTGTGAGTCCCTTCTTATTGAGAAGGGAACTAGGGTGCGGTATTCTAATCCTTTTTCCGATGAAGCAGAATATTGGTCCATTTGTTCGCCGGCCTTCTCGATAGACCTGGTCAACCGGGAACCAGAAACGTAAAAATTATATGGGTACCGAGGAAAAACCTACAGCGGATTTAAGTTTCTTAAAAAAGGAAATGAAACGTGCGCTTTTTCCTGAGGGTTCTCTTATCATCCAACAATACTCCTTAGGTGATTCGTTTTACTTCATAGAATCGGGTACAGTGGAAGTTTGGAAATATTTAGATGAGAGTAAACAAGAAGTATTGGTGATTGGAGATCTGGTTGCTGGTGATTATTTTGGCGAAATTGCTCTTATTGATTCTGCCCCTCGCACTGTAAATATATCTGCAAAAGAAAATTCAGTTCTCTATGAACTTACAAGAGAAGATTTCAATCGTTTGCTTCAAACAAGTCCTGAAATGACATTGACTCTTCTTAAATTGTTAACTGCTAGAATTAGGAATGCAGAACAAAGAGAGAATCAAGTTTTAATCCAAAAGAATAGAGAACTTCGTCTTCAGAATGAAACCTTGGAAGAGATGGTAAAAGAAAGAACGGCAAAGTTAACCCAATCTCTAAAAATCATTCAAGAAGACCTGGAAACAGCTAAAACCATTCAAAGAAATATATTACCATTGGGACTAAGGCATGTAGCCCATTTGGATTTTGGATCTAGCTTTGAACCAATGGCCGAAGTCGGTGGTGATATATTTGATGTCATTCGTTTAGAAAAATCTAAAATCAGATTATTTTTAGCAGATGCCATTGGCCATGGTGTTCAGGCGGCACTCATCACAATGGCCATTAAAGCAGAATATGACCATATCAAACACAATGCACCCAACCCCGCTGATGTTTTGTATGCCCTCAATCAGATTTTCATTGATAGTTATGGGAAAAAATCCAATCAATTTACCGCTGTCATTGTGGATTTGAATTTAGAGGAAAATAGTTTAACATATTCTTCTGCAGGTCATAATGAACCTTATGTGGTTACTAAAGATAAGATAATCCCTCTCTCTGAGTCTGGAGTTATGTTAGGACTTGAAAAAGATGTCGAATATTCCAACCATTCCAAGGCTTTTGGACTTGGGGATCGTTTGTTTATGATTTCGGATGGATATTTAGAGCAGGAAAATGAGCGGGGAATTCTCCTCGGAGAGGCCAAATTGCTTTCCAGTTTTGAATCTGCTAAGAGTTTGGATCTAAATCTAACAGATACAATCAATTTGTTAATGGATGATTTTCATTCCTTTAGAGGAGATTCCTCTATGATGGATGATGTTACGATTCTAGGAATCGGTACGAGTTATTAAATAGGAGATAAACTTTGGGTTTAATCATTGCTTATATTTTGTTTCTTTTGAATTTATTATCGATCATACCAACAATGTATCCGCTATACATTTGGAAGTTGGTGACAACCGGTTCGGTTAGACGGTTTGGTGATCGATTACTTCTTAAGGTAGGAGAAACCTGGATCGAAAATAACTATCGGATTTCTCGAATGTTGTTTGGTGTTCAATTTGAAGTTGTTGGAGATAGTTATAAAGATCTGAAACAAGATGGGAAATATATGATTATCTGTAACCACCAATCTTGGTCTGATATCTACATCATTCAATCTGTGTTAAATCGGAAAATTCCACTCATCCGGTTTTTCATCAAAGATTCGTTAAAGTATGTGCCAATTCTTGGACATGCGTGGTTAGCTTTAGATTTTCCATTTGTAAAAAGAAGCAGTCGGGAACAACTGAAAAAAAATCCAGAACTTGCTACCAAAGATTTAGAAAACGTAAAAAAGGTTTGTGAGAAATTTGTTGGAATGCCTTTTTCTATTTTAAACTTTCTTGAGGGTCACAGAAGGACTCCTGAACGTGTACAAAAACTACTAAAGAAAAATCCCTACCAACATTTACTTCGCCCCCACAGTGGTGGTATCTCTGTTGTGTCTACAGCACTTAAGAATTCGCTTGATGCTTTTATCGATTTAACGATTGTTTACCCTACAGAAAACCCAAGTTTCTTGGATTTGATGCGAGGGAAAATTCGAAAGTTAAAAGTGTTTGTGGATGTAATTCCTGCATCCCAAGTTCCTATCGAAGAAAACGAACAATTTGCACCTATGTCAAAGAAAATGAAACGGTGGGTAGACGAACGATGGGCGATGAAAGACGCTTTGATAGAAAGGGAGAAACAACCAAAATGAAATATCCAGTAACTTACCTATTTGTTTTTTCAATCTTTTTTTCTTGTCGCACATTTGCTCCAGTTGCCTATGAGCCACCAATCAAACCGGAATCAGTCGGAATTTATGCACCTAACACCGAACTACAAAAAACAATTTTGTTAGCTATCGGTAAGGTTAAGGGTTTAGAATCCCTGGATGTTGATTCAGATGGTAATATTTATGGCGGAGACAAAGAAGGTCGAATCATAAGGATCACTCTAAAGGGAGAGATCAAACCTATTGCCAATACTTCTGGCCGACCATTGGGGATTCAGTTTGATAAACTTGGAAATCTAATCATTGCAGATGCTTACCGTGGACTTCTTTCCATGGATCGATCGGGAAAGTTGACAGTCCTAGTTTCGGAATACCAAGGAAAACCCTTCAAATTTACAGATGATTTAGATATTGCTCAAGATGGAAAAATCTATTTTTCTGATGCGTCTATCTATGAACAAAAAGAATACCTTTATGATCTTTTGGAAGCAAAACCTTACGGACGAGTTTTTGTTTATGATCCTAAGACTAAAGTGACAGAATTACTTTTGGACGGATTGTACTTCGCCAATGGAATTGCGTTGTCTAAGAACGAAGACTTCCTTCTTGTGAATGAAACCTATCGATATAAAATCACTAAACTTTGGTTAAAGGGTCCTAAAAAAGGAACTAAAGAAACTCTCATTGAAAATCTACCTGGTTTTCCTGATAATATCACTCGAAACGAGAATGGAGACTTTTGGGTTGCATTGTTTACCGTAAGAAATGATCGAATGGATCACATGCACCCGTCTCCAGTTGTCAAAAGAATGATTTCCTTTCTTCCTAAATTTCTTTGGCCTAAGGCTGAACCTTATGGGTATGCACTCAAAGTAGATAACAATGGCAAAGTACTTATGACTTTGCAAGACCCTACGGGTGAGCACTTAAAAGAGGTGACAAGTGTTTTAGAGAAGAAAAGACAATTATATATTGGAAGTTTATACAATGACCGTGTGGGAATTTACGTCCTACCTTAAAGACCAAAAACTTAAATTAAAAATACCATAATCAAATTAGTTTTGATTATGGTGTACAAGCATAATCATATTCCACTGCACCAAGGCTTATGGCCCCGTCGCTTCCTGGCCTAGTACCAGCTCCATTATAACTGTTTGTCGAAATTGCATTCGTTGATTTTGTAATCAAACAAGAAGTGGCTGTTGTCGGTGTGTAAACTGCCACTGGTGCAAAGTTGGAAACAAAGTTGGGATTAAGATTTAGATTGTTTCCGAAGTTTCCTACGATTCCGAGAGGCGTAATACATCCGACAGTAGTTGGGATTCCAGTTCCACAAAGATCGGTATAGTTGAAAGTTGCGTTCTGGCGAACTAAATTGGTGCAGTTAAATAATACATTGTATTTGATTGCTGTTTGCGCACCAGGACCTGCAAGGATGATACAAGCATTGTTTCCTGTATTGTTATTTAAAAGGAAAATATTGTTTTGAATGTCTGCTAAAGACGAGGCAATGTTCAAATACACTGGAGTTTCGTTTCCAACGGTTCCCGTTCCACTGTTTGATGTGTTATGGTAAATGCGAATTGCACTGGTAACTGCAGAAAGGTCGATTCCACGAGCCAGTGCGGCACTAGTTCCATTTTGGATCCAGTTGTTTGCAAGAAGCATCGCTCCAGGGGAAGCTAATTGAATTCCAGATACCAATGTTGCTGTTCCACCAGAGGCACTCCCTACACGTATGTAATTCCCTGTGATGTTTGAAGCAGCGTTAAGAGAGACAGCGCGGATGCCGATCGCAGTTCCTGTTGCCGTAGTAGAATTTGCATTCCCTACTACTATAGAGTTATTTTCTATAGTAGCTGTTCCACCAGAACTAATGAGAATACCGGTATTGCTGGTAAATGCAGATAGGTTGGTTGTATTCCCTGTTTGAATTTGATTTCTACGAATGATTTGTCCTCCTCCTAAACTAATGCCAAAAGATTCGTATATTGCATTACCAGAAGAGATAAGGTTCCCTTGCGTAGGGGAACCAATTTGAATATTAGAAGAAGGTGTTATTCGGATTCCCATTGATTTGTATCCGTTACTCGAACCAATGACATTTCCCGCAAGAATACCAGTCGAGCTAGTTCCGGCATTGATATCCAAAGCGATACTCTCGCTGGTGGTGGAGGTTGACATATCCACACTCCCTGCATAGATGATATTCCCACGAACATTCGTCATATCCATTCCCGACGAACCCGCATAATAAATTCCTTTTGACTTCGAATTTTGAAACGATAGATTCCCACCAGCGATCGTGTTACCTAATAGAACCGGTGCGAGAGCCGTTGCAGAGGATATATACAATCCATTGGCTTCACAACCTATGGTAGAACAAAGTCCTCCAACAATCGTGGTTTTAATTAAATACGGATTGCTATTAATTGCATGAACACCGGAAGACCCATTGATTCCTGTTCCTGCATTGATCTCATTGTTAATGAGCCGCACATTATTGGTAGAGTCTAAAAAGACCCCGGCCATATAAGGAGCTATGTCAGGTCCCGATTCGATACGGAATCCAGAAATGGTTACATTGTTAGTAACAGTGGCATCACCGAAAATAGATGTACAGGGAGAAGTAACAGTCGCAATCGAACATCCTGGGGGAGTTGTGTCCATCAAAATGACTGAGGAGTGAACATCTGGGTTCCAGGTCCCGAAACTAGAGCCGGCCACATAACTACCGTATAGTGAAATTCCTGATACGAGTTGGATGGTGCCGCCAACAAAAGTCGGGTCGTAGGATCCCGCTTCTACTAATACAGCGCAGTCAGAACTTGGACAGCCCCCAAAACTATTGATTGCTGACTGGATATGACGTTTGGGTGTGAACGGTGTGAGACCATCATTTAGATCGTTTCCGGTAGTGTCTGCTACGAACCGAAGAGCAGACGGTATAAGATAGAGTAAGTTTACAGTGGAAGAAAGAGGTGTCCCTCCCACATTAAAACAACTGAGGGTCAGAGTTCTGTGTCCACTCATCCACGAATCTGTAGGTGCAGGGGAAACAATTAAAGTATCATTTGGGAGACTAGTTGTTGTTACAGAAAATTGGATCGGTAAACTTGCGTTAGTGTTCAATGTTCCAGTGGAACCCGTGCAACTTCCTGCATTGATTGCATCAGAAAATTGTAAACGTAAACTTTCCAGTGGTTGGAGAATCCCTCCATTGGAAGGTGAAAAAGACAAAACACTAAAACAATTCGCCTTGACAGAAATCGTCCCCGTAACCGTTCCGCTAGTCAAGTCCAACGTACATTGATGATTTGCCGGTGTCGACATGATCTGAAGACTATAAGTATTGTTTGTTATGATATTTGTTGGAAATCTATGTAAGCCATTTGTTGAAATGGTGAGTAACTCGGAATTGTTATTTCGTATGGTGAGAGTTCCTGAAGCAATGCCCACGGCTGTCACTTCAATGGGAAATGCAGTTGAAGTGCAGGCAATCGTGATGTTTGTGATGTTAGCACTTGCGATCGTCCCTGAACCATTTGTGATGACACAATCTTGTACAGGATGGTTAGGTTGCGTGGTTACGGAAATATTATATGTTGTTCCATCCAAATAAGTTTGGGTAAAAGCAAAAGCTCCTGAAGCCACTGCCACGTTCAGGGTGGATCCATCCACCGAGTTAGTTAACCCAAGACCAGTAATTCCATCAAGGCCAGTGATGGTTCCACCAATTGTATAACGCAAAGGATCACAGTTTACTATTATAGAATTTATATCTCCAAATCCTACTACACCTACGCCTCCACTGACTGAACAACTTTGGACTGGAAGTGTTGGTTGCGTTTTTATGGAGACAGTGAAATTGTTTCCCGTTGTGAGGGTCGTAGCAAATTCATAACTGCCATTGGAATTGACAACGATGCTTTCTACTCCTGAATTCAAATCGATAGTTAAGCCAGAACCAAGAAGACCGGAGACGATTACGGAAATTTTAAAGGGCCCCGTATTGACTAAACTTCGCAGTTGGATGAAATCACTAACTGATTGAATTAAGTCCTTGGACAAACTGGGAATACATGCCTGGAAGAGGAAAAGGGGGATGAGAATGGCATTCCTAAAAATTTTTGCAGGCCTCATAATTATCTCTATTGTATACAACAAATGAAGGGGAGAAAGATTGTCATTTTATTTACGTCTAAACAAATAAAAGTTGGGGAGAAACCGTGGATTTTAGTTTTTCTTATTACATTGGACTGGCTGGTATCATGGTTTTTACGATTTCTGGTGCTCTCGCCGCTTTGGAACATAAGGACCACCACCATGATTTGTTTAGTGTTTTTTTCACTGGTTTCATCACAGCTATTGGAGGTGGGACTTTAAGAGACATTACCCTCGGAAATTACCCCGTTTCCTGGGTTCGGGATGAGAACATCCTATGGGCAATATTCATCGGTTTTTTACTTGTCATTTTATTGCCTGGAATTCTTACCAAGTTGCGGGATGAACTTTTTCTTTTCGATACGTTAGGGATTGGAATTTATACTGTCCTTGGAACGAGGATTGCTTTGGATCATGGAGTTAATTTTTTTGCTTCTGCACTTCTTGGAATGATATCTGCAATCTTCGGGGGTGTCATTCGTGATACATTGATGAATGAAGTTCCATTTATCTTCCGAAAAGAAATCTATGCTACTGCTTGTTTGGTGGGATCCGTTTTATATATTGTGCTTAATGTTTGGAATATAAATGCTAATTGGAACTTAGTGATCTCAGCAACAGTTGTCGTAGGAATTCGAGTGGTGGCGGTTCGCTATAATTTGGGTTTGCCAAAGATCAAAATCTTTGATTAATTAGTACACAAACGTAGTAAAATCACGGATTAAACTCCTAGTTGTTTTCGTACTAACCGCAAGAATTTTGTCTTTCGTTATTTTATTGTTAAACGCTTGCACTAGTGAAATCTTCGCATTCGATGGAGTAGAAGTGTAGCCAGATTCATTGGCTTAGGGGATTCCCTTTTGATACTTCTTCCTATTGAGGTTTTATGGCAAGTCCAAAGGCTGTCACATTAGAATACAAACAAGACTTAGGTCTTCATTCCAATATTGATGATATCAATCATCCAATAGCAGAAAATGCTCCTTTTCATTTTAAGTTTTTTCAAATTACAGATGAAGTAGAAAATACATTATATCAAATTTTAGATCGATTTTTATTGCAACTTGACCTAATCATCGTTAGAGACTCTGTTCTTGCGGCGATGAAAGAAACGGTTACAAATGCAATTAAAGCGAACGCAAAACGAGTATTCTTTAAAAACCGTGCAAGTAACATTGAAAATGAAGCTGAATATGAGGCTGAGATCACAGAGTTCAAAAAAACTTATCTTGAAAATCGCGAAGTAATCGAAGATTCCCTCCAAAGAAATAATTTCGGAGTCTTTGTGTCTTTTATACATAATAAAAGTTTGATGCGCATTCGGATCATGAACAACGTCCAACTTACAGCGACAGAATCAGCAAGGATCAAAGAAAGAATTGATAAGGCAAAAACTTACAACGACCTAGCCGATGCATTTATGGATATGTCTAGCGAACAAGAAGGTGCAGGTCTTGGTTTGATAATGACACTTATGATGTTGCGGAATGATGGGTTGGGTGATTCAGCATTCAAATTTGAGTCCAGCGAAAACAAAACTGTATTTATGATAGATATTCCATCTAAGGTTTCCAAGGAAAACCAACAGTTGGAAAAAATTGATCACATAGTTTCTCAAATTGATAATTTGCCTACTTTTCCGAAGGCAATTAAAGACATTCAGGATGCGATTGACAAACCAAACTCGAGTATTGGAACCATTGCAGAAATGATCAAAAGAGATATTGCATTGTCAGCCAATATACTTAAACTTTCCAACTCTGCGGCATTCCGACGAGGGGGAAAAGTAGAAAGTTTGGACCGTGCAATACAACTGATTGGTTTAAAAGAACTACAAACTTTGCTGTATAGTCTTGGAACCAAGCAGATGTTAGAAGATAAATTTCCTGCATTTACAGCAATATGGGAAAAATCGAACGAGTCGGCCTTTTATTGCAAAGCCATTGGACAAAAAATGGGGATGAACAAAGCTGATTTGAGTAACCTAATTGCAGCCTCCCTGTTACATGATATTGGTGAAATTTTACTATTATCTTTTGACAAACAACATATGTCAAAAATCAAAACGTATTCCAATTCCAGAGAAATCGCCTCTACCATCAGCATGGAAGAATCGGCGATAGGGATCACACATTCAAGGTTAGGTGCTATGGTCGGTGAAAAATGGAATTTCCCAATTTTATATACAAAAGCAATGGAATTCCATCATAGACCTCTTCTTGCGGATGATGTGTATGCAGACATTGTTTTCCCAATTTATTTAAGTGACATGATGATATCAATCAATGCGAAAGAGGCAAAATCTTCAGAAATTCCTTCGGAAATACTCAAACTATGTAAATTCCAAGGTAGGTCTGAATTTGATTCTTTCCGTACTAAAATCAGAGAACAATTTTTAACTTACTAAAACAAAAACCTAAGTAAATACTACTTAGGCTCTTTTTTATAACGTTCGTATCGGGATTGGAATTCTTGATACCTGGGAATAGAAACCCCGCGAACATAGGACTGGTTTGGATGGTTTTCAATAAAGTTTTGGTGATATGCCTCAGCTTGATAAAATTCTTTTAACTCTTGGTATTCCGTAACAATAGGATTTTTCCATATTTGTTTTTTTTGGATTTCGTTTTGAACTTCTTTAGCAATCTTCCGTTCTGCATCTGAAGAATAAAATAGGATAGACCTATAGGAAGAACCTTCGTCAGGGCCTTGTTTGTTTAATGTAGTTGGATCATGCGAAAGAAAAAAAATCCTACATAATTCCGCATAATCGATCTTAGCTGGATCATAGTAAATAATTACAGTTTCTGCATGTCCTGTTGTCTCTGTGTTTACTAAATCATAACTTGGATTTTTTGTATGTCCACCTGCATATCCTGAAACTACATTGATCACACCTGGAACCGATTCAAATATATGTTCGGAACACCAAAAACAACCTTCGGCAAAGGCTGCTATTTTTTGCCCTTCGATTGGTTGTAGCGGGATTTTTTTTACTCCACTATCTTTATCTGATAAAATGTTACATTGGAAAAGGAAAAACGATGATATCAGGATGAAGGTGACTAGATAAAAACGAAATGCTGCCGGATATTTTTTTATGGATACCATATCCATTAGATTGTTTTTTTGATCCATTTGGAATCAAAACCTAGTTTAACTAGGGAGGTGTAACGTCTTTTTCTGCTGGAAAATTCTCTTGATTCTGCGAGTCAGGCCTCTCAAAACCACCTCGATAGACAAAAATTTTTCGTGATCCTGAAAAACTCGCCATAGGTTTGTAAAAATTCTGTTTGATGAAGTAACCGAGAATCGTAGCCAGAAGAGATATTGTATAGATCCAACTTTCAGAATGGTTACCGTAACCAAAAACAAAGGAACCTGAGAGGATAAGACTCTGGCTTACCAACCAAACCGTTGTTCTATTGATCAGAAACTTATACCAACCAATTTCTGTAACTTGATTTCGAATGCCTTGTAATAAGATTCCGACAATAGGAATTCTTAACAAAAAACCCAAAAATCCGAATACTACGATAAAAATAAGAAGTAACCAGAAAGATGAAAAAACTAAGTTCCACCAAAAAAGAAATTGGAGAGGACTAATGAGCGAAGAAGGCCATGAAAATTCAGAAGAGAAAAAAAGAATTAGAATCCAAAAGAAACTTAGATAAAAACCGAACACGAGTGAAGGAAAACTTAAATCGGAAGTTCCTGCAAGAATAATTTAATCCATTTCTACTTCGGGAAAAAAATCATTTTCAGTCCTACAATTACCGTAAATACTCCAAAAAAACGAGACAAGGTTGTAGTGTCAATTTTGGCAGCGGCGCTTGCTCCGAAAACACTCCCTAAAATAAAACCAGCACTGATAAAGGCGGCAGCAAATATATTTGTCTCACCTCTCGTATAATAGATGTAAGCAGCAACAATGCCTATAGGAGGAACCATTGCAGCAAGGGTTGTTCCTTGGGCTAATTTTTGATTGAAATCAAAAAAGTAAACAAGGGCAGGGACAAGTAAAATCCCTCCACCTATCCCTACAAGTCCTCCGAGTATTCCTGCACCAACACCTAACAGTAAAAATAAAATTCCGATACTCATGATTCCTGCCCACAGGCCCGATTGGCAGGCACTGCTTCATGAATTTTTTTTGGCTCGGGCAGATTTAAATTGTCCATAATTTCTTTAAATTCCATTAGAGACTTTCCAGCAATGCGAGGATTCCATTGTTTTTCTTCTCCGATTGTTGTTGAAAGAAATCCTTTGTAATCATGTCCAGGTAGGACAATGGTATCATCGGGTAGGGAAAATAATTTTTCTGTAATTGATTTGTATAGATCTTCTGCGTTTCCTCCTTGGAAATCAGTTCGACCACATCCGCGAATCAAAAGTGCATCGCCTGAAAAAAGATATTTCCCATTTAAAAGAAGAGAAATGGAACAAGGGGTATGGCCAGGAGTATGGATTACTTGAAATTTCAAATTGCCAACGGAAAATAAATCTCCTCCGTTTAGGAATTTAGAGGCGCAAAGAGCACCGGAATATTCTGAAGCATAAGACTGACACTGAGTTTGATCTCTCATTTTACTTGCAGAAGTAATATGGTCCGCATGCATATGGGTTTCTATAGTTACAGAGAGAGTGTAACCAAGTTCCTGAATTTGTCTTAGGTCTCTATCAAACCGTTCTAATACAGGATCAATGAGAACAGATTGTTTCGATTCTTTGTCCAGTAAGAGATAGGTCCAGGTCCCAGATTCTAAATCATACATTGGTCGGATTTCTATATTGTCGTTTGGATTTGAAATCATATAACAGAAGTCTCCTTTTCTCTCAAAACTATGGTCACAAGCGTTGGCTACTAGAGATAGCCAATTTTTTTTAGGAGGATTGTCATAAAATACTATACCCCCTATGGTATATGATTTTTGTTGACGATAAATTTGGCAACTAGAAATTGGGAAAAAAGGAGAAAGTATGAAATCTTTCCTGATTCTGGGAGTCGTTATTGGACTTCTTTTTATTTTTGTTAAACACATTCAATCGAAAGGAGATCGAGATATGGTGAAACAATGGATCCAAAATGGAGCAATCGTTGTTGATGTTCGCACAAAATCGGAGTATTCCGAAGGCCATTATTCTGGGGCAATCAATATCCCTGTGGATGTACTTCCTGCCAATTTAAACCAATTAAAGGACAAACAAAAAAAGATTATCGTGTATTGTCGGTCAGGGGCTCGGAGTGAACGTGCCAAACAAATCCTAGAAACAAGTGGTTATTCATCTGTAATTAATGCAGGTGGACTCGGTGATATGCCTTAGTTGGTTACAACGATCCTCATTTGATTAAACTACACTGGTAGGAACTTTCGATTTGTATCGGTGTAGTGTGTAAAGGTCAGATAGTTTTGTTTGGTCTTCAGCTGAAAGTTCTAAAAACTCAGCTCCCATGAGATATTTATGAATTCCCACTTCCTCTTTTCTAACCACTTTGATTTTGGCATTGATTTCTTGATTTGAATCAGATTCACGAAGTTTCACATCGAATGATTCGTTTAAAGTGATATCGTCTTCAGTATCGAATGCAATCCCTGTGACTGAGATATTTTTCGAAATGGTTTTGAGAGTTTTGTCAGGCATAATAAAAAGAAGTTCTAAGTTCGCATCGAAACGCAAACTACTTCGTTTTTCGTTGGTATAAACAACAATTTGGTTTTTTCCAGAATACTTTGCCGTATATAATGCACGGTCTGCAAGATCATACATTTCTTCACAATTTTTTACTTTTTCTGGATAAGAAACTATCCCGCCACTCAATGTAACAGATTTCCCACTTAGTTGGATGGACCGGCAAGCTTCCAATAGTTTTTCTGAAGCAATGACTGCTTGTTCTTCGTTTGTTTGCGGAAAAATAACTGCGAATTCTTCTCCACCAATTCGACAAGCTGTATCTTCCATACGTAAACAGGATGTAATTTTTTTGGAAACTTTTGTAAGAATTTCGTCACCGGTTGTGTGACCATAAGTATCATTGATTTTTTTAAAATCATCAATGTCGATAATTAGAAGGGATAGATTCTGGTTGTATCTTGTGGATTGTTTGAATTCACGAACAAGAGCTGTCTCAAAATGACGACGATTGTATAATCTTGTTAACTCATCAACTAATATCAGTTTTTCGGTCTCTGCAAAGAGTTTTATTTCGATGATTTTTGGGTTTTTGATTTTTGGATTGATGTTGGTAAAATAATCTAACAGTGCAACACGAAACCCAACAGGACGATTCATACAATGGGAAAGTTTAGTTTTGTTTTCTACAATTTCTTTCCATACGGACTCGGATTCATTTTCGGCAAGATCAACCGATGTGAGAACTTTTATGATAGCAGAATAAATCTGAGAATCTTCCAGGTTATGGATTTGAGTTTCCTTAATTTTTTGGAGTAAGGTTTCTTCATGATTTGGATCCTCCTCCAAAATCGCCATAATGGTATCTTCGATTCTTTGTCCGGGACGGCCGGTTTGGTTGGGTTTTAACATGGCAGGCTAAGGTTTATCAATTTATTTCCCACGATTTCCCAAAATTCTAGGAAAGGCACCTGTTGTAAAGACAGGTTTTAACCCTAAAACCCCGTTCCGAGTAGGGGGAAATCCCTTAGGTTGCCGTTAGTTGTTTGGACTGCGTGTGGATGGCATTGATTTCTTCATAAAGAAGTTGAACAGAGTCTGCGAGTTTTTGAGTGGTTTCATCGATCACTGTCACTGCATGGTTGATTTCTTTACTGCCTGACATTTGTTCTTGTGCAATGACTCCAATTTGTTCTGACAAAACATGAAGTTCGGAGAAGGTGACTCTGAGTTTGGTATTCAATTTTTCTTGTTCGGTGACATGGCCTTCCAAACTCAATATTTCGTTTTCAATGCGGAGTAATTCTTGGTTTTGGCTTTCCACTTGGGATTTTACTTCTTTGGAGTATCTAGTGCCTTCATTGATTTTGATTCCCGCATCTTTCACAATTTTTGCAATTGTACCTGCATTGGATTGGGAACGTTCCGCGAGTTTTGCAACCTCTTGAGCAACAACTGCAAATCCCCGTCCATGTTCGCCCGCTCGGGCCGCTTCAATAGAAGCATTTAACGCTAGTAAGTTGGTTTGGTCGGCAATTTCTGACATCATTTGGTTAATTTCTTCTACTTTGGAGAAGGCTTGGTTGAGCTCTGAATAAATACTATTCAGTTCTTCAGAAGATGTTTTTACTTTTTTACTAAAATCTGCAGAGAGACTTACGTCTTTTGCAATTTGAGTAGTCTTCGTTTTTACACTTTCACTTATGTTTTGGAGAGATAAAAAATTTTGATCAACAATTTTGACCCTGGTTACCTGGTCTTCGACCAAATTGGCAGAACTGATTGCCGAAGAAGAAAGTTCTTCGACGGAAGCTGAGATTTCTTCGACAGAGGCCGCTTGGTTTTGTGATTGGTTGTGGAGTTCATCGGACATGGATTGTAAGGTTTCCACAGAACTAGCGAGTGTTTTTGCTGACCTCTCCATTTGATTGGATTTTTCAGTAATAAAGTTTTGATTCTCCAACGTTTCTTTTAATTTTGTTTTTAAGTCCAATTGCATCTCTCGCATGAGAGCTACGACATAACGTAAACTAAAAATAACACCGAAGTAAAAAATGACCTTCTGGACTTCTGTGGCAACTATGACGTGGTTTGCCCGTAACATTTCAGGATAAGGTTTCGCGACTAGTGCTGAGCCAAGTTTTGCGGATAAATAAATCCCACCTATGTAGAGACAAGTGGAAATGACTCCCACTATCATCACTAGTTTCGATTCGAAGAGAAAGCTGGAATAAATAGCAATGAAAACGAAAATGATATAAAAAATTCCTGCGTTAACAGTGTTACTTGCATCTCCTTTTGTATAATTATTATAAATGTCCAAATAGAAAAAACTAACTAAAATTAACAAGTCTATGAAGATAATGGTAAAGGCCCAAACTCGAGAGATTTCTTTTCCTTTTCTTAAATATAACCCTGGGATGAGGCCGTTGAGTAAAAAGATTAGGGAACCTATAAAATTAGGTATAAAACTTTTTGTTGCGAAGTTAGAAGCTACCCCTAAGAGAAACACAGCACTTAATCCGTACTTTGTGTACACAATCAATGAAACTCCTTTGCGAAAGAGAGTTCTTTCAAATCGACTGATTTCGTTTGTTTCTGCGGACATTTCCTAGTCTCCTCGTTGGATGGTCTTTTGAATCGATGATGAATTTCAATCGACTTCCGACCAGTTATACTGTAACGCGATGTACATTCTTTATGACGATAAAAAATCTATATTTCTCGTGACTCTGGAGTGATTCTAAGTGGTGAGCTATTTTTCTGGCAATTTTCTATTTAAATTCAGAAAGAGATTGAGGATCAATTGTATTATGAGTTGTCCTTTCTGATGATTGTATATTTATATGATTAAAGAAAGATGAAGCGTACCTTGATTGCTAATCAAAAATCAATTTTATTGGTCGAAGACCAGGTCGTATTGGCAAAGATGCAGATAAGAATTTTAAATTCTGCGGGTTTTATCGTTTACCATGTTTCTACCGGTGAGGCCGCCATTTCCTTTCTTGCTCAAAAAACAAAACCAATCGATATCATCCTTATGGATATTGACTTGGGTTCTGGAATGGATGGAACTGCAGCAGCCAAAGAAATTCTTTTGTTACATTCTATTCCTCTGGTTTTTTTATCTTCACATACTGAAGCTGAGATTATAGATAGAACTGAATCCATCACATCCTATGGTTATATTTTAAAAACTTCTGGTGAAATTGTTTTAATTGCATCGATAAAAATGGCGTTACGACTGTTTGAAAGTAATCAAAAACAATCAGAGGCTCAGGAACTTTTCGAAAAAGCATTTTTAGTAAGCCCCATCGCCATGTCGTTACATGATACAAGTAACCAATTCCAATTTGTAAATGTGAATCCAGCATTTGAAAAATTGGTTGGATATGAAAATAGGGAAGTGATTGGAAAAACCAGTTTAGATTTAAATATGTATGTGAACGATGCCGACAGTGCAGAGATTAGAAAAAAATTCTTAACCGATGGAAAACTAATAGGGTTTAAACATCGCTTTAGAATTAGAAATGGGGAAATTAAAGAAGGAAATATCAGTATGGAAATGGTAGAAATCAACGGAAAACCACATGCCCTGACTTTCCAAAACTTTCTTTTTTAGGAAAAACTATCACCTAATTGATGTAAATCTTATTTATCGCTTGCAGTGAATTAGGGAAATCGGATATTCTAATTTCGTGGCAATCCGCTCCTTTTGTTTTACTTGCTTATTCTTTTTAATCATCATTTCTTGTGGACAACCAGAAATGTCAAATCCTTGCGATTTGAATTCCAAGTCCTTTTTAAATAATCTATTTTTAAAAATCTCTGTTGGTGACATGTCGCCTTATTGCAAAGTAGATACATCTTTCTCATTGAGTGGAACCATTCTGGGACTCAGCACCTCGGGAATGGTTCTTAAGACAAATACGGGAACGGAAGTTTCTATTCCGGCTGGTTCCACCAATTTTTCCATTCCTATTTCTCTTGGGCTTGGTGCTCGGTATACTCTTTCGATTGTTTCCCAACCAAGTACAATTGTTTGTTTAGTCTACTCTGGTTGGGAAGGAGTAATTTCTGTAGAGAACACAGGAATCCAAATTATCTGCCACACAACTACCGCTAAGCGAGTTTACGGTCAAAATGGATCGTTTACTTCAAATAACTTTGGGTTAACCGCAAATTCTCTTTATACTCCATATCAAGCGTTAGTTGATAGTAATGGGCTTTTAATCTCGGATTTTGGGAACAACCGCGTTTTGTATTATTCTGGAACTGATATCACAGCATCTTCTGTCTATGGACAAGTAGATTTATCCTCTGCAATGATTGGAACATCCACTACACAAATCAATCGACCTCGTGGACTAACAAAAGATAGGCAGGGATTGTTTATCACTGATGCAAACAACAATCGAGCTTTGTATTTTGAGGGAAATAATAGTTTTGCCTCGCGAGTGTATGGGCAACCGGATTTTATTTCGTCTGCACCCAACCAAGGAGGGTCTACCGCCTCGAATACTTTAGCGACGCCATATGGGATGACGAGAGATGCCAGTGGTTTATACATTGTAGACCAAGGAAACAATCGTGTTTTGTATTATATGGATGGAAGTATTTTCCCTTCCCGAGTGTATGGACAGGTTGATTTTTTATCTAGTAACACAGGAACCACAGCGACATCCCTAGTTTCTCCAGAAGGAGTTTCGGTCAGTTCCGAAGGTGTTTACATAGCTGACACAGGAAACAATCGTGTTTTGTTTTATCCAGGAACAAGCACCCTTGCAACGAGAGTGTATGGGCAACCGGATTTTTTTTCTAACTTAGCGAATAATGGATCGATCGGAGCGGGAACCTTAAATTCTCCCAAGGCTGTCCTTGCCTTTGGGGGAGATGTTTGGATTGTAGATAGTTTCAACAATCGAGTTCTTTTGTTTTCAGGATTGAATACTACGGCTTCGAAAGTCTTTGGCCAAAGCGGAAGTTTTATTAGTTCTACTTCCAATGCTACTGCCACGACTTTTTTTCAACCGCAGGGAATTTCTATCGGTCAAGATGGTATTTATATTGTAGATACTGATAACAATCGTGTGCTAGTGTTTTGAATCATAATATCATTACCAGTGGGAGCCCCGCCACGGCTATGCCTGTCGCATTCCTTTTGTTAAAAATGTTAACTTCAGAAGAAAATTCGAATTACATCAAAGAAATTATGGGATTTTAGGATTTAACAATGTCCAATCAATTTGAAAAAACAGCATTCGCCTATGAAACCGTAGTAGGTTTAAAAGTTTCAGATGATGAACTCTACACTCAGTATAGAAAAGCAATGACACCCCTATTGTTAAAGTATGAAGGAGGTTTTCGTTATGACTTTAAAATTCAAGAAACGTTAATCACGGAAGATCCCAAGCCGATCAATCGATTGTTTTTGATTTTCTTTAAAAACAAAGAACTCAAGGATCTTTTTTTTAAAGACCCTGAATATTTAAAAATTAGAGAAACGTTTTTTATTCCATCGGTTGAAGCAACAACAATCCTCGCAGAGTATGAAAGATTTCAATAAATCAATTTAAGATCGTATCCTTGAGTATTCCCTATTTTTCTCCAGTTAGAATCTCCTCCAAAGCCATAGCTTCTAAAATCTTTCCCCCTCGTTCATTTAGATGGATCGCATCTGTTAGATAATAGTATCCGTTGGATTCTCCAAGATCATCCCAACTGGTTGTTGTAGAATAGTATTTTAAAATGGTCCAATACATTCCCCAAGTGCTTTGGATATAGGGTTTACGGGTTTTGATTTTGGATGTTTCTAATCCTTTGGATAGTACTTCGTGTAATGGTTTGTAGACGGCCCCCTCTTTGGTAACCACTTCCTTTGTGAGTTCTGCAAACCGTTTGGATCTTTGAAAAGGGATGGAATTTGGATCTTCTCCTAAAACAGGAGGAGAAAAAACAATCAGTTTTGCTTTTGTATCTTTTTTAATGGTTTGGATGATTTTTGTTAGGTTGTTCACAAAACTTTCTTCTGTGACAGGCTCTTTTAATTTCCAAAGAGCCGCATAACGGTTGTATTCATCGGAAGAAAGGGTCGCTTTTAAATCATTGGTTCCAATCAGAAGAAATACAAAATCTGGATTCAGTTCTTTTAGGTTGTCCAGTTGTTCTAAAATTTGAACTGTTAGGCGACTGTTAATTCCTTCGTTGATGACCAGGTAATCCGAGAGATTAGGATGTCTTGCAATAGAACCTACATAATCATAACTCACTCGGCCGTGGGTGATGCTATCTCCGAGAAATACAATCTTAGGTTTTTGTGCAGATTTGGTTTCTAAAGCAGACTTAAGATTATTTGCGGGAACTTTCGTCGCTTGGAAAATAACGCAAGATTCAAAGAGGATAAAACAGAGGATCCAAAGTTTAGAAATTAGTTTCATGTCGATTGATCCTAACAAAAAAAAGAAAAGCATAAAAGCAAAAATTAAAACAAAATTAAAAAATCCTTAGTTTTCCTTTAATACAGGCTTTGCTACTTTCCTATTTCTGTTCCTCGGCCTGTTGAATTTTATTTCTTTAAAGTATGTAAAAACCTTTCTAACCAGGGCCTTAGATCTTGGAACTGGGGTTTTTCATGTTTAAGTAACAACCGAAAGTATAGGGTGCCGTAGAGAATATCCATACAAACATCAATCTCCATATCAGAGAGTGATCGGATTTGTTTCGATTCGATGGCGTGTTTGAAGAAATTTTTTGCGGCCTGTCTTCTCGGCAACAAATAGTTTTCTAAAATAGCTTCTGATAGTTCTACATCTTGTTGGCCTGCTCCAATCAGACTAGAAATGACACGTCCAAATTTACCTGAGAAAACAATAGAAAGTGCTTCCATCTGATCAAGGAGGGCTTTTTCAAAAGGAACTTCTTTGGGAAATTCCAGATAGGGTGAGATCATGTGAGTGACAGTGCTCATAGCGAGGTGGGCTTTATTTGGCCAACGCCTATAGATTGTGGTCTTCGCAACCCCAGTTTCCAAAACTATGTTATCAATGGAAAAACCATGGTAACCCTTCTTTGCCAACATCTCATACGTAACCTTTAGGACCAAAGGCTCCAAATCTTCGGACCTGGGGCGGCCTGCCGTTTTTTGTATCACTTTCTTTTTTACAGCCATAGATCGAAATATGATAAAAAAATCTTGACTGTCAACCATATTTCGATACGGATGGTATCGAGTATCGCTACTTATAGTATCGAAATTCAAGGAGAAATAAATGAAACCAGTGTTGGTATTAGTTACATTGTTGTTTGGAAGTGTTGGATTGTTCGCAAAAGCGGCAGCTCCTTCAGGAGAAAAGGTTGTGGAAACTTTTTTCAGCGAATTTGGAAAAGGAAATGCCGCCGGTGTTTTGAATTGTTTTCATCCGCAAACAACGATTACGGCTGTTCGAAATGAAAACCGTTCCGAAAACCAGTTGTATGGAACTTACACAGGAATTTCCGGGGCAGAGGAATTTTTAAAGAACATGGGAACACAATTGGATACCAAAAAATTCCAAGTCGACCAAATCGTAGGAAAAAAAGATTGGGTGTTTGCGAGCGGAAGTTTTTTGCATATTTTGAAACAAACTGGCAAACCCTTTGAAAGTGAATGGGCGCTCAAGGTGCAAATCAAAGATGGTAAAATTCTTTCTTACCATTTTTATGAAGACAGCGCCTCTTTTGCAGCGGCCTCTAAAAAGTAATCGATTCCTTTGTTTAAGTAACTGCTTTTTGCTCTAACCAACTTTGGGAGTAATTGAGAATCCATTAACGAATAGGAAAGTAAATATCCGTAATGCGTTTATCGTCTTGTTTTTCTAAAGGGTTCAAATAACACTCCCAAGGTGGTTGGTTTTTTAATTTGTATGAAGTGGCACGAACATAATCACTCAAAATCCAACGATATATTTTCGGAAGGTTGTGGTAACTTCCTTGGTAACGAATCTGTAAATACTTTCCTCCGGGAATGGATTGGATTCCAAATCCTTCCGGGATTGGTTTCCCTAAAGGCCCAACAGTAATTCCTAAATCAAATCGTATTTTACCCTTGGGTGAAATTTCTGGATCATCTTGACTAATCCCGATCCATTTGTGGTTAGAGTTTAAAGAGTTCCATTTTTGTATTAACGATTGAATGGATAAAACTTCCTGACTTCCTGGAAGTGGACCCGGAAGTTCTTCGTAATTTCCAATATGGCGGACATAGGCAATCGTAAAGGAAGTTATGGTTTTGATTTGGAATCCATATTTAGAAATACCGTCTGGGAATGTTTGGTGGTTGTTTTTAGAATAAATTTTTTTCTTTTGGAATTGTTTACGAAACTCTGAAGGTGTGTAACCAATCACACGTTTGAAAGCTTTTGAAAAAGCTTCATGGGATAAAAATCCAGCCTCTATGGCAATTTCTAAAATAGGAAAGTTTGTGATTTTTAATTCATACGCTGCTTTTTCTAAACGCAATCTGCGAATGTATTCCTTTACGTTCTCTCCTTGAATGGATTTAAAGAGACGATGGAAGTGCCAGTCACTGTAACCGGTAAAAAAAGCAATTTGATTTAGACCAATGGTTTCCTCTAATTGTTTTTCCATTTTGTTCCAAACAGGATAGAGATTGGTTGGTTTTGGCAAGGGAAACCTCTTTTACTTTCAAGAGGAAAGATTCAAAAGGTTTCTCAATTTGTCTTCTTTATTTTAGTTAGAATTACGCTCTTGGACAATATCAATTCCAATTCCATTCGGATCCACTAAAGTAAAATGGACATCCCCCCATTCTTCCGTAGTGAGTGTTAGATCAATCGGTGCTTTGTTTTGTTTCATTTTTTCAAATTCTTTCGTTACGTCTTTAGATTCAAAGATAAACCAGATTCCTCTGCCTTGGTAAGAATCTTGAAAATAAGTTTTTCTCACCTGCGTTTGGTTAGGTTTCATGATTGCCAATTCCACTTCGGGACGATTTGGTAAACAAAGTAATACAAACCATTCGGATTCGAATTTTGTTTCTAATCCTAACCATTTTTCATAAAAGACTTTTGTTTCTGCTAATTTTTCGGTGATGATTCCCGTTTGGATTTGTTGGAATGCCATATTCTCTCCTTATTATTTTTCTAGTATACAAGGGTTTCAAAACCAAACTGGATCATTTTTGCTATTTTTTCTAATCAGGAATAGAATCGAAAAAATCATTGTCACAGTAATGTATTTTCTTTGCAGAATATTTTTTTAAATTATTCTTTTTTTCCTTAATTTTTTAAGAAAAAATTGACCTTCCTCTATTTTAACAACTGTTTGTTTGAATGAACCAATATAGATTTCATCTTCTTTTACAAAAAATAGTTTTTTCCTTCGGGTTTTTATTTTTTGGATGTGTTGGGGATTTGTATTATGATACACGGAATAGTTTGGATGATAGTAAGGTATCACGAAGTTATGCTGTAAGACAATTTTACAGCGCCTTACTCGTAAAACGCTCTCTTTGCCCAGGTTCGATCGATTCGACTTTGTTCGCTGCTGGCTATTTTACTACTTCTTTAAAATCAGGTTGTAATGGGTTCTCTACAACGAAAGAATCCCAAGTCACTCTTCGAAGTTGCGGATCAGTTTATGAATATGTAGAGAAAAAAGACCTAAAGGTATGTTTGAATGAAGTGTTATTTTATCCTTGTGAGTCGATTGTCAAAGCTTCTGGTTCACCAACTCCAAACTTTCCCGTCTGTCGCGGTTTGTTTGGCCCAGGAGATGCAGGCTCGGTATATATGTAAGTTCTAAATTCATTCTTTTCACTAAAAAACTAAACAATGTTTATCGATAGTCTTTCCTTTGGTTTGGGCGCATCGCTTACGCGACCGGGCTCTGCGCTCCAATCTTTGCTACGCAAAGGATTTACGCTGCGATCCCTTGCGCTTCTTTGTAGGCAAGGGTTTTCTTTTAAAAAAAGATTGAGATGCTACGGCAAATTAATCGCATCAATTTTTAAATAATATTTAGATTTGAATATCATATAACTCAGCATTTATGTAAATCAATACAATCCACTATTCTGGAAATGGAGCACGGTTAATCAAATCTACAAAATTTGGACAGTTTGTTTCTGGCGTTTTGAGAATTGCTACTTCTGAGAGAATCGTCCCTGTTACTGTCTTAGGATTTTTTTGAATAAAACTTACCATATCATTTACTAAATTCTTTTTTAAGTTCAACCTCGGATACATCGTAAGAATTTTTTCTAAGTTTTTTTTGCCGATCAATCGAATTTGTGGTCCACCAACCACATCAAAAAGAATACCTGCTGCTGCGTTGGCTATTTCCGCTTGTTTCCGGAAAGCAATTTCAAAGGAGGTATGTAAGGCAATTCCATCCCAAACAATCTCGCACTTAATTTTATCCAATCCATTTTTACCAAGGAATTCTACTGCTAAATCAGCCCCCAATACTTCAAAGCGACTTTTTTGAGAATTATGTTGGCACAATCCTAGATCATGAAGTGCGGTTGTACAAAATAAAATTTCCTGATCTATGTTATCGTTTTTGCTTTCTGATATTAAAGCAGAATAGGCATGACTTCTCAAACAATGATGAGTCAGGTATTCAGGCTGTGTATCATTTAAATATTCTAGTATTCGATTACATAGTTGACTATCTGGTATATAGGGATGATGATTCATTTAATCTCCTCATCTGAAATTAAATAAGGTGTTTTTTTTAACATCGGCAAACCAGAAAAAGGTGATTTTGTAAACTGTTTGAATGTTTCGAACCAGACAATGAATCGAAAATTCTCGTATGGAAAAACTTTTCTAAGTTTTCTTAAATATTGTTTATCAATCCCATGTAGGCGCCAGCCAGGGAAGTCGATTAAATCCGCTTTTCGAAATGATTCTACAATTCGGAAATGTGGCCCTCTATAAATTATAAGCAGATGATGATTGAATAAACATAATGATGCTATTTCTGTTATATGGTCGAGTTTAACTGATTTTAAATATTCAGTCATTTTTTGATTACTAGTGTTTAAATAATCCCAATTTTTATTAATAAAGTATTCGCTGTCATGAAATGCAGAAGTAATTGCGAGTAGTCGAAACAGTTCAGCATCTGTTGATTCATTCAATCCGGAAAGTTTTAAACATAAGTTCCAAACGCGATAAACGTGAAATTTATAATCGCTTAAGTTTCTATGAGTCTGTTTTTCCCAGGATTGGAATAAAGATTCAATATCATCCTGAGATTCATGGATTTTTTCTACATTTTCTGTTGAAATCATATTGAAATCATAATCGAAATGGGTAAATATTCAATTGTCAGAAATGACAGAAAAAAGGATAAAAGTGACAAATGAAGAAATTGATAAATGTACAGATTATGTTATTTGAAAATTTTTTATTAACATCTGCAGTGTCATTTTTTGATACACTGATGATTGCCAATCGTATATCTGAGGCATCCTTTCACAGTCGATGGAGATGGAAACCGGTTTATGTTTCAATGAATGGAGGTGAAATACAGTCTTCTAGTGGTATCAAGTTGAAATCAAAAGCATTGCGTCGGACAATAAAAGATGGAATTATATTTGCTTCAGGATTGGATCATTTGTTTGCACAGGATATTTTGAATCAATTACCAAATCTTTCTCGAGAGATACACTTTTTTAAGAATATCGATATTCCGATGTATGTTAGTTGTTCTGCGGGATACTTACTTGCAGAATCGGGAAAATTAAATTCAAAATCGATTGCATCCAGTTGGTGGTTACATTCCGATTTTGCAAATCGATATCCTAATGTAAATTTACAGATGGATAAACTTTTAGTTTCAGACAGAAACATAACAACCTCAGGAGGAGCATTTAGCGCCATTGATTTGGCTCTGCGGGCAATCTCGGATACATCTAAAGAAGTTCTTTCAAAATCGGTTGCAAACTTTTTGGCGGTTGATCCTAAAAGGCAGTTACAATCTCCTTATAAACAGTGGTTACATATATCACAAGAGCCTTGGTTGCTTCAATTGGAAACAAAAGTTTTACAAGACTTAACGTATCCTTGGCAGATCCAAGATCTTTCAAAAATAGCGGGGATGAACCCAAGAACATTCTTTCGAAAAATGAAGCTAGAATTGAAAATGACCCCTAAGAAATATCTGGAAAAATTAAGAATCCAAAAGGCAAAACACATGTTAACGCAACGGAAACTCAAAATTGCGGATTTAGGATTTCATTGTGGTTATGAAGATCTATCTCATTTCCAAAAAGTCTTTAAAAAAAATGTAGGTATGAGTCCGGGAGAATACCGCAACCGTTTTCATAACCCAGAATAGTTTTTTGGTTTGGGCGCATCGCTTACGCGACCGGGCTCTGCGCTCCAATCTTTGCTACGCAAAGGATTTACGCTGCGATCCCTTGCGCTTCTTTGTAGAGCCGAAAAAAATACATTTCTACAAAGGCTTTGATGACAAGGGTAAGGATTGGACCAGATAACGGAAGTTTCATCATCAAAATCAATGTGCTAAAATAAAAGAATAAAAATCCAAGATAAATCAATGGAGTGTATTCGAAAATTTCGGAAGGTTTGTTTTCTGTTCCGATCATAGATTGAAATGCCTTTACCATCATTTGGAATTGATTGTTTTTGGGAATTCCTGGTGTTCCCATGGCAAGCCAGGCCCAAGAATTCTTATCATTTTTGTAGGTTTGGTTTTTGAAAAAATCAAAAATCTTTGGTAAATAACGATAAAGAGTAAATAGAAAAATTCCCCAAATATAATACTGTTCCTTTGGTTCTAGAGACTGGTAGAGATCGAAAAAAATGAAATTAGCATTCAGACCTCCGGTGGTGGCAACACTCAAAAACAATTCGATCATCATATAAAAGAAAAAATTAAACCCAATGAGTAGAGAGACGATACAAAGAAGTGCTATGAGAAGGATGACACCAAAAAAAGGAACAAATATAAAATAGAATATTTTTCCAATGATAGGTTCTGGGATATCCAAATCTTGTAATCCCATTTCTTTGCTCTGTTGGCCAGCCGCATAAACGGCAGTTGCTATAAGGCGAACCATTCCGTAGCCAAATAAAAAATACAGTTCAGGATATAATGCGAGCATTATGTTTCTCGGCTCCGAAGCAAAAATGAATAAACCAAGAAGAGGTGTTAGATCGGCAACAAAGTCAGACCATTCTCTTTTTGTCCAAGGGAGTAAGCTGAGTAGAAAGTTCTTCATGTTGGACCGATGATAAAGAAATTGGAAAAGGATTTCAAATTATTTTTTTAGCTTTTCTTTTTGTTCCCTCTGAGAAAAAAATAGATGGGACAAAGGTAAAATCACTTTTTAGGCGAAAGAACTAAGTGAATCTATCGGGACAAAAAGTAAGAATGATTACTCCATGGAAGGTTTTGGTTTTTATTTTATTTTTTGGATGTAACGGAGTCCAATCTTCTTTTGATTCCAAAGTTCAATTTGAATTTCAAAGACAACCGCTAGTGTTAGGAAAGATTTTAACAAAATCGAATATCACACATTTACCTCTCCCAGTTCAAAAATACCTTTTGTATACAGGTGCGGTTGGGAAAAACCAAATCCAAAATATGCGAATTGTTTTTAAAGAACTGATGTATAAAAATCCCGAAACAAAACCAATGGATTCTTCCTCTGACCAGTATAATTTTTTTACAAGTCCCGCTCGCCACTTCTATATGAAGGCAAGTATGATGGGAGTTCCCTTTCGTGTCCTCCATTCTTACTCTGACGAGAAAGCAACGATGCTCGTTCGCGTGGCCTTTCTTTTTGATGCTGTCAATTTGGAGAGTGAAGACCTGGCCATAGCAGAAACAGTCACCGTGCTCAATGACCTTTGTTTGTTTGCTCCTTCCGCACTGATTGATGAAAAAATTTCTTGGGAGCCAATAGGCCCTTTGTCCGCAAAAGTAATATTTAAAAATGGAAGATTTAAAGTATCTGCTGTTCTTTTTTTTAATGAAAAGGGTGAGTTAGTAAAATTTGTTTCTGATGATCGTTCTGCCTTACAAGACGATGGAAGTTTGCGTAAGGCGCGCTGGTCAACACCTGTGAGAGATTACAAAGAATTTAACGGGGTTAAGGTGCCCACCTACGGGGAAGCCATTTGGAATTATCCAGAGGGAGATTTTACTTATGGAAAGTTTTTTCTAAAAAGTATAGAGTATAATGTAAAAGAAATTCAGCCGTAATAAAATACTCACTCAGATTGACTTTATCTCAGTTATCTTGATTTCTATCCCATCTCCCGCGCCAGGGATCCGGAGGGCGTAAGGTCCGAAGGACGGGAACGAAAGCGCACCCCGCAGGAGCCCGGTCCTTTTTGGATTTGATTTTCTGTTTTAGAGGGATGGGAGGCGCCCCAACCCTGCCTTTTCAAACCTTAAGAATTCCTTTCCCCTTGACAATCTGCCCAAATTCCAAATTCTGACAGGGAAGCTTGACAAAGGTGCTTTTGGATGAACAAAACCCAAATCGGGAACCTACTTTTGGTGCTTTTTTTGGGACTGATGGCGGGAGCCGTGGCAGGAGTGGTCATTGACCGACTTCTTGGCACAAACTATCTCTCTCGGTATTTGTTTGAATCCCCAGTATCTCTCGAGCTTTACATAATTAAAGTCGAGTTCCAGCTAACCCCTGCAAGTATCGTTGGTCTTGTAGCGTCTGGATATCTCGCACTAAAAAAGGGGTAACTATGTCAGTAATTTCCATGAAAAGTCTGCTAGAAGCAGGCGTACATTTCGGTCACCAAACACGTCGTTGGAATCCAAAAATGAGTCCGTATGTTTATACAGCTCGTAACGGGATCCACATCATTGACCTTCAAAAAACAGTTCAAAAAACTAAAGAAGCATACGATGCATTAAAAAAACTTACCGGTCAAGGTAAGAAAGTTCTTTTTGTAGGAACTAAAAAACAAGCTCGTGGTGCCATTGAAAGAGCAGCACAAGCGTGCAGTATGTACTATGTATCTAACCGTTGGTTAGGTGGACTTCTTACGAACTGGAATACAGTTAAAAAATCCATTGCTCGTTTGAAAAGACTCGAACAAATGGAAGAGAATAACTCTTTCGAACAAGAAGCTCGTACTAAAAAAGAAGCACTTTCTCTTAAACGTGAATTAGAAAAACTCCGTCAAACACTTGGTGGGATTAAAGATATGGCTGTTGTGCCAGAAATTCTTTTTGTCATCGATCCTAAAAAAGAAGAAATTGCTGTCAGTGAAGCAAAAAAACTTGGTTTGAAAGTGTTTGCAGTGATTGATACTAACTGTGATCCAGAACCAATCGATTACCCAATTCCAGGTAACGATGATGCCATTCGTGCGATTTCTTTATTCCTTGATACTATGGCAAATGCTGTACTCGAAGGAACTGGTGGAGAAGTCATCCAAACTAATTTTGCTGAAGATATGGACGCAGAACAGCTCGCACTTGAATACCAAGGTGAGTATGATGAGTCCGGAAAATTCATTATGGACGATGAACTTCCTCCAGTAGCAAAAGACATTCCTTTAGATCCAGAAGCAGCTAAAAAAGCAGCGGAAGAGGCAGCAGCCGCAGGAATTACAACTCCAGCAGTAGAAGCACCCGTTGCAGCAGCAGAAGAAGTAAAACCAGCAACAGAGGTGAAAGAGTAATGGCAGTTAGCTCCGAACAAATTAAAGATCTCCGCGAACGTACAGGCGCGGGGATGATGGACTGCAAAAAAGCTTTGGAAGAAAACGGTGGCGATATTGATAAATCGGTCACTTATTTACGTGAAAAAGGTTTAGCAAAAGCAGCAAAACGCGCTGGTCGTGAGACTGGAGAAGGAAAAGTAATCGCTTACATCCACGGAACAGGAAAAACAGGAGTTCTTGTGGAACTGAACTGTGAAACTGACTTCGTTGCCAACAATGAAGCGTTTGAAGCTCTTGGAAAAGAGATTGCTCTTCAAATCACTGCAATGAACCCACTTTACGTAAGTGAAGATTCTATCCCTAAGTCAGAAATTGACAGTGAGATGAGTGTTCAAAAAGCCCTTCTCGAACAAGAAGGCAAAAAACCAGAACAAATCGAAAAGATCCTTCCTGGTAAAATGAAAAAATACTTTGAAGAGATTTGTCTCATCCACCAAAAATCGATTCGTGACAACTCCAAAACCATCAATGACCTTCTCCAAGAAGCCATTGCGAAATTTGGAGAGAACATTACTGTTGGTAGGTTCTCGAGGTTCCAAGTAGGTGGGAACTAGTCCGCGTTTCAAAAGAATTTTAATCAAACTCTCCGGCGAGGCTCTTGCCGGTGAGGGTGAGCTTGGTATTGATACCAATAAAACATTTTCCGTTGCCGGTCAAATTAAGGAAGTTCATGACTTAGGTCTTGAAGTTGCCGTGGTTGTCGGTGGAGGGAATATGATCCGTGGCGAAACTTTAGCCAAGTCCGGAATGGACCGAGCGACAGCAGACTACATGGGAATGCTTGGCACCATTATGAATGGTCTCGCCTTACAAGATGCATGTGAAAAACAAGGGATGTTTACCCGAGTTCTTTCAGCCATCGAAATGAAATCTGTTGCTGAACCTTACATTCGTAGACGTGCGGTTCGCCATTTAGAAAAAAATCGTGTTATCATATTTGCCGGTGGGACAGGAAACCCGTATTTTACAACGGATACAACTGCCTCGCTACGTGCTGTGGAAGTAGGGTGTGAAGTCATCCTCAAAGCCACAAAAGTGGACGGTGTGTACACTGCGGATCCAAAAAAAGATCCAAGTGCAAAACGTTACTTAGAAGTTTCTTTTATGGAGTCCATTAAACACCGCCTAAAGGTGATGGATTCCACTGCCTTAAGTCTCTGTATGGACAATAATATGCCCATCATCGTTTTTGATATTTTTAAGGCAGGAAACTTAAGGAAACTGATCGATGGGGAACCTATCGGTACATTAATCTCCAATTCAGAGGAAGTGATTCTAGATGGTAGATGAAATTATAAAATCCATGCAGTCCAAAATGGACAAAACCGTTGATGCTTTAAAAAAAGACTTTGGTACGATTCGTACGGGAAAAGCAAATCCTATGATGGTGGAAGATGTAAGAGTGGACTATTACGGATCACTCACTCCCTTAAACCAACTCGGTAAAATTGCCTGCCCAGAGCCTCGAGTCATTCTCATCACTCCTTTTGAAAAAGGAATGTTGAAAGATATTGAAAAGGCAATTTTTGCCGCAAGCCTTGGCCTCACACCCAATAACGACGGTTCTAGCATTCGTATTAATATCCCTGAACTAACAGGGGAGAGACGAAAGGAACTTGCAAAAGTAGTCAAACAAAAAGGCGAAGAAAAAAAAGTTGCCATTCGTAATATCCGCCGTGATGCCAACGATGAATTAAAAAAACACCAGGCAGAAATGTCCCAAGATGAAGTGAAAGGTCACCAAGATAAGATTCAAAAAATTACGGATTCTTATATTGCCAAATTGGGAGAATTGGAAAAGGAAAAAGAAAAAGAGATCACTACTCTTTAATTTCCTATGAAGTTTAATACGATCCCCGCGCACATTGCTGTCATCATGGACGGAAATGGAAGGTGGGCCGAAAGCCAAGGGAAAAAAAGAACCGAAGGCCATAGAGAAGGGGCGAATGCGATCGATCGCCTTTTGGATGTGGCTTTGGAATATAAAATCCCCAACATTTCTCTTTATGCATTTTCCACAGAAAATTGGAAACGCCCCATCACAGAAATCCAAGCCATCTTTGGTTTGTTAGTTGAGTTTATCGATACAAGACTAAATACCATCCACTCGAAAGGGATTCGCATCCACCACAGTGGTGCGAGAAACAAACTTTCCAAAACAGTATTATCTAAGATCGACCATGCGATGGCGGTCACAAAAAAGAACAAAAAACTCACTGCTAACTTTTGTTTGAACTATGGGGGGCACGAAGAAATCTTGAGTAACTTTTCTCGGATTATGGCCGCCCGCAAGGTCAAAAAAGAAACTTTGGACAAAGCGATTAGCCCCAAAGAATTTGAAAAATATTTGTATACATCCCCTTTACCACCCGTAGATTTATTGATCAGAACTGCGGGAGAACAAAGGATTTCCAATTTCCTTTTATGGCAGAGTGCGTATGCTGAAATGTATTTTACCAATACACTTTGGCCGGACTTTGGAAGAACCTCTTTGGAGGAAGCCCTTCTATTTTTTGATTCCCGAAAACGTAAATTTGGTGGTTTGTTATGAGTGAGACAACACTCCGTATCCTTTCTGCAATTGTATTAACATTTGTATATGTGTTTATGATCTTCCATAGTTCTTGGTATTACCTCGAATTCTTTTTGTTCGGTTGTACTTTGATTTATTTGGGTTTGAAAGAACTTTATGGATTTTGTAAAAGGGAAGATTCCAAACCTTTTTTTGGAACCGGTCTTCTTTTTTCCCTTTTGATTTTTACCGTATACTACATCCAGTTTTTAGGAATGCAGTTTGAAGTCACACCTCCTGCTTATGTTTTGGAGTTGTCGAAAATTCTAAGAGAAGGATTCCATCCGGTTCCTTTTTTACTCATCGCATTATCTCTGACAGTTTGGATTTTACAGATCCTCAGACGACCGTTAGACGGGGCTCTCTTTTCCGCCGGTGCTACGATGTTAGGCCCTATTTATTTGGCCATTCCCATTGGGCATTTTTTACTCCTCCTTGCCTTTCCTTTTGGAGCCTATTATATCTTTTTAGTTTCTGTGATTACCTTCATGAGTGATGCTGGTGCTTATTTTGGGGGTCGTTGGTTTGGAAAACACCCTGCCGGTTTAAAGATCTCTCCTAAAAAAACTTGGGAAGGGTATGTTACGGGAAATATCACGGCGGTGCTCGGGGTTCAAATCCTCAATGCCACTTGGGAACACTATAGTGGTGTGAAATTACCGATTGGTGTTTTGGAATCTGTGATCCTTGCCTTTGTCATTTCTGTGATCTCGGTGATGGGTGACTTGGCGGAGTCTGCGATGAAACGAGATGCCAAAATCAAAGACTCTGGAAATTTAATTCCTGGCCATGGTGGGGTGCTTGATTTAGCGGATGCCCTTCTTTTTACGGTTCCTGTGATCTACTATTACTTTCTCTTTAAGGGAATCCTCGGATACTCGGTCTGATTCTCTTTCCCGAGATCGGTCTAACAGTTACATGGTAGGAGTCTCCGTATTAGGAATTTCTGGTTCTGTTGGCTCTTCCACTGTGAAGGTTCTACGCCAATTTAGAGATTCCTTTTCTTTGCGTAGTTTTTCAGTCCATTCCAACCTGGAACTTGCCAAAACCCTGATTGAGGAATTTTCCCCAGAAGTGGTGTCTATCACCGATTCCAAGTTAGAGGGGAAGTTAGGATCCAAATATAAGTCAGCTACCATTCTTTATGGGGAAGAGTCGCTCTCCGATTTAGTGAGGCTTGGTACTGTGGATGTGGTTGTCACAGCAGTCGTCGGGGCACGAGGGGTAAAACCTACGATTGCAGCCATCGAAGCGGGTAAAAAAATAGCCATTGCCAATAAGGAAACACTAGTGACGTTCGGACCACTGATCAACCGTTTGGTGGCAAAACATAAGACTCTTATGGTTCCTGTGGATTCCGAACACAATGCACTGTTCCAATTGATTGAAAGAGAAAAAAGATCCAATATCCGTGCCATCACACTCACGGCTTCCGGTGGGAGCTTTCGCACACTTCCCATAGAAGAATTGGAACATGTATCCGTAAAACAGGCATTAAATCACCCGACTTGGTCTATGGGCCCAAAAATCACAGTCGATTCAGCGGGACTGATCAACAAAGGTCTCGAAGTCATCGAAGCTCATTTTTTATTTGGATTTTCTTATGATGAAATTGAGGTGGTGATTCACCCGCAGTCTCTGACTCATGGAATCATTGAAACAATGGACGGTGCTTGTTTGCAATACACAAGCCATCCTGATATGATTTATCCCATTGCTCATTCATTGTTCTATCCGACTCCCACACCAGAGATGCTCTTTGAAAGAAAACCTTTCACTTGGAAAACCTTGGAATTTTTTCCACCAGATCTAAGTCGGTATCCAGGTCTCAAACTTGCTTACCAAGCAGGAAGAGCAGGTGGTGTGGCACCTTCCGTATTCAATGCAGCCAATGAAGAAGCTGTGGCATTATTTTTAGAGGAACGAATTTCCTTTACCGCCATACCTAAGTTCATCGAATCCGCATTAAATAAAATTTCCAATTCTTTCCCTGAGGATTTGGAAGGGTATTTAGAAAAAGATAGGGAAACTCGTAGTTATATTCAAAAAGATTTTGTGAAAGGGGGAGTGACTATATGATCGTAATGATACTCGGCGCCGTATTTATGTTAGCGGTTTCTATTTTTATCCATGAATTGGGGCACCTCTTATGTGGAAAATTGGTCGGAGTGGAAGCTCGGATTTTTTCGTTAGGTTATGGAAAAGGGATTTGGAAAAAAAGGATTGGGAAAACCATCTACCAAATCACAGCCATCCCAATCGGTGGGTATGTGCTTTTTCGTGGAGATGACTATAGCAAAAACAAAAAACCAAGGCAAGGGGATTTACTTTCCACACCACCACTTCGCAGAATGATTCCTGTCCTTGGAGGTCCGTTCGCCAATTTAGTGTTAGGTTTTGTTTTATTGTTTATTTTGGAACTATCGGGAGACAGTCCTTCTTCCAATCGTATTTTTATAGAAGATGCCAATAAAGTATCAAGCCCAGCTTATACTGCGGGTCTTCGTACGGGGGACCAAATTGTTTCCATCAATGGGAAAAAAACGGAAAGTTTTGAAGATATATTCACCAATGTGAGTTTGACTTCGGGAGATCCGGTGGAGGTTACCTTTAAAAGAGAGGAAGAAACCAAATCCGTACAAATTGTACCAAATTTATATTCTGCTGGCGGTCATCCCACAATTGGTGTGATGCCTTACGGCGAAAGGCGAGTGGTGGCAACCTTTACCTACGGGGAACAAATCAGCCACTTTATGGCAAACTTACTCGATCGTGATGATAAATCTTCTCTTTACTTCCAAGAAAAAATCACAGAAAGAAAGGACGAAATTCCTGAAGAACTCTTAAAACAAAGAGAGATTCAAGAAAGAGAAAAATCGCTTCGTAGGCGTGCTCTCTCTTATTTGAAAGATGGGGATATGATTTTGCAAGTGGCTGGTGTGGATGTCCATACCGTCCCTGAATTGCAAACGGAACTGGGAAAACACCAGGGGAAAACCATCCCGGTGGTTGTAGAAAGAAAAACCTATCCACTCCTCACACCTTGGGCCACAGAAACTGTGACCATTCAAATTCCTGTGTTAGGTGCCAATGTGTTTGAGTTTTGGGATATCAAACATCCAAAATTTAATGACCTTGGAATTTCCTATTTCCGATTGGATAGTTACGATTCAGAAATTGAGAATCGACTTTCGAATCTAAAAATCCAAGACAAAACTTTTGATAAGGCGGACTCTCTTTCTGAATATTTAAAAAACAATTCAGGACGAAAGGATATCTGGATTGGAAATATGAAGTATTCCGCAGATGTCAATTTGAAACCCATTGGACTCTTAGGTTTCCGAGCATCGATGAAATTTGAAGCGGAAAAACTGCAAAAAGAATCTACCATATATTCCTCGTTTGTTGGGGCTTCCAGTAAAGTATATGAAAACGTATCTACTACCTTAAAAGGAATTGGTATGTTGTTTTCTGGACTTCTTTCTCCCAAAGAGAACTTATCAGGCCCGATTGGGATCGTACAAATTGCAGGAATCAGTTTGGAATATGGTTGGGTGACTTACCTTGACTTTGTTGCAAAAATTTCCCTAGCACTTATGGTAATGAATTTATTGCCCATCCCTATGGCTGACGGCGGACATATTGTACTCTATGCCTATGAAGCCATTACTGGAAGGCCACTTCCCAGAAAAGCCATTGAGGCCATTTTTCGAGTGGGATTTTTCTTTCTCATTGGTCTTGGACTTTATGTGTCCTTCAACGACGTGATGCGCATTTTTTAATATCTGACTAAACAAGTGATCTATAAATTTAAGAGAAATATCGATGAAAGCTAGTTCCTATTTAATCCCTACTGCAAAAGAAGATCCGCAAGATGCCGTGGTGGCATCGCATAAGTTGATGATGAGGGCGGGTCTCGTTCGTAAATCTGCTGCGGGTCTCTATTCCTATTTGCCATTAGGGCTTCGTATCTTAAAAAAAATTGAAGGGATCGTTCGTTCTGAAATGGACAAAGCAGGGGCCTTGGAATTCCAACTTCCGATTTTAACGCCGAGCGAAATTTGGAAAGAGTCGGGCCGATGGGATAAAATGGGAAAAGAGATGTTTCGTTTGAAGGATCGTCATGACAATGAAAGTTGCCTTGGTCCCACTCATGAGGAGTCCTTTTGTGTTCTTGTCAAACCGATGGTTCGCTCTTATAAAGACCTTCCCATTAATGTCTATCAAATCCATACAAAGTTTCGAGATGAAATTCGCCCCCGTTTTGGTGTGATTCGTTCCCGTGAATTTACGATGAAGGATGCTTACTCCTTTCATTTGGATGATGAATCCTTGGACAAAACCTACCAGACCATGCGGAGAACTTATAGAAGAATTTTTGCTGGGATGGGACTTACCACCATACCGGTGCAAGCTGACTCAGGGAATATGGGTGGATCTGCTTCGGAAGAATTTATGGTCGTCTCGCCTATCGGAGAAGAGACACTCACGATTTGTCCTTCTTGTCAGTATTCAGGAAATATTGAAAAAACTCCTGTGATTTTAGATCCAAATACCACTAAACAACCGTTTGCCGGTTCAGAAAAAATCCATACACCTTCCAAAAAAACTATCACAGAAGTGGCGGAGTTTCTAAAGACAAAAGAAGAAAATTTACTGAAAGCTGTGGCTCTATGGGCTGACGGAACTTATGTTCTTGTCTTTTTAGAAGGGGACCGGGAACTCAATGAAAACAAACTAAAAAATCATTTGGGATGTAATGAACTAAGACCTATGGGTCCTGCCGAGATGGAAAAACTTGGTCTTGTTCCTGGATTCATTGGTCCCGGATTTCCCAAATCGGAACACTTAAAAGTGATCATTGATTCTCTTATCGATTGGAATTTTGGTTATATTTCTGGTGCGAATGAAGTAGACCACCATACTTCTGGAATCCAAATTTCTAAGTTTTTTAAAGAAGACGAAGTCTCAAAAATTGATGTGTCGCAAGCCAAAGTAGGGGATCCTTGTCCTAGCTGTGGATCAGGTCTTACTGCCGAAAAAGGAATCGAAGTGGGCCATATCTTTAAGTTAGGCCAAAAGTATTCGAAAGCGTTTGACATTACAGTTCTGAATGATAAAGGAAAGGCCACAACAACAACTATGGGTTGTTATGGGATTGGTGTGAACCGGTGTATGGCGACTGTCATTGAACAGTGTAATGACGAAAAAGGGATTTATTGGCCAGTCTCCATTGCACCATTTACTGTTTGTTTGGTGAGTATTGCTAAAAATCCAGAAGACATTGCAAAAATTGAATCCATTTACCAAGCTTTAGTGGCTTCCGGGATTGAAGTCCTTTGGGATGATCGTGACCTAGGTCCTGGATTTAAGTTCAAAGATTCAGAACTCATTGGTTTCCCGATTCGTCTTACGCTTGGAAAAGGTTTTTTAGAGAAGGGTGAGATCACGATTCTCGATCGTAAATCTATGGCAGAGGAAACTGTGACCTTTACTACGAATGAAGATTTGGTGGGGAAACTCACGAAACAAATCCAAGGCCTTCGGGAGACTCTGCAGAATGCAGTGGAGCAAGCGGGAATATGAACTTCTTTGAATTTTTTCTTTAGAACTCAGAGAAGGGATGGTCGGAATGCCGGCTTTGTGATAGAAGGAAACCATTGGGTGGCGGGTCTAGTTCCCCACCCTCAGATCAGGGCGGGGAGACTATACCCAAAAACCCCCACCCCCACCTAAAGAAGCAGTTTTCATATTCCCCCATTCCCGTATCTTGGGATATATGGGCAAAAACCTACCTGGATATTTTGGTGAATTCGGCGGCCGTTACTCTCCCGAGATTCTAACGGAAGCATTAGAAGAACTTGAATCCACCTATCAAAAGTTAAAGAAAAGTAAGAAGTTCAAAAAAGAACTCGAATACTATTTAAGGAACTATGTCGGAAGACCTAGTCCGCTTACCTATGCCGAACGTCTCACCAAACAATGGGGAGGTGCTCGTATCTGGCTCAAACGCGAAGATCTAAATCATACTGGTGCTCATAAAATTAATAATGCCATCGGACAGGCACTTATCGCTCGTTTTATGGGCAAAAAAAGAATCATAGCAGAAACTGGTGCGGGACAACATGGACTCGCTACTGCAACAGTCGGTGCTATGTTTGGAATGGAAACGGTTGTCTACATGGGGGCAGTGGATGTCCAAAGACAAAATCTCAATGCTAAAAAAATTGAGATGTTAGGTGCGAAAATCCTTCCGGTTACCGCAGGAGAAGCTACTCTCAAAGAAGCCACTAGCGAAGCGATGAGAGACTGGGCGCTCAATGTTTCTACCACACATTATATTGTTGGCTCAGCAATTGGTCCCCATCCTTTCCCAACGATTGTGCGGGATTTACAAGCAGTCATTGGAAAGGAAGCGAAAGCTCAGTTTAAAAAAGAAAATAAAAAACTTCCAAGTGCGATCGTTGCTTGTGTAGGGGGCGGATCCAATGCCATTGGAATGTTTCATGCTTTCTTAAAAGACAAACATGTAGCCATTTACGGAGCTGAAGCTGGTGGTCTTGGTCCGAAACCGGGAGAACACTCTGCAACTTTAACCTATGGCAAAACCGGATTTTTACATGGTACAAAAACCTTAATCATCCAAGATGAATCTGGTCAAATTGTACCTGCACATTCTGTTTCTGCAGGCCTTGATTATCCTGGAGTGGGACCGGAACATGCCTTCCTTTCTAAGTCTGGAAGAGTTGAGTATCGAATGGTGACAGATGAACAAGCATTAGACTGCTTTTTGGAAGTCACTCGTATCGAAGGAATCATTCCTGCATTGGAAACTGCCCATGCCTTCCATGTAGCTCGGGATGTGGCAAAGGATCTTGGAAAGAAAAAAGATTTAATTATTTGTCTCTCTGGTCGAGGCGATAAAGATGTAACCGAAGTTTTGCGGTTATTAGGTGAAAGAAGTAAATGAGTAAAATTAAATTACTGTTCGATAGTGCTAAATTTAAGTCTGCCTTTATCCCCTACTTTACCTTAGGGGATCCAAACTATAATGATTCTATCGAATTTGGAAAAACCATTTTAGACAACGGAGCAGATATTTTGGAACTCGGAATTCCTTTTTCGGATCCCGTTGCCGATGGGCCTGTGATCCAAAGGGCAGTTGCTCGCTCCTTAAAGAACGCGTTTTCCTTTGACGAAATCTTTCGTGTCACAAAAGCAATTCACGAACACAAACCAGAAACTCCTCTTGTTTATCTAACTTACTTCAATCCTATTTACCATTGTGGGATTACCAAGTTTTTAGACCGCGCTAAGGAATCAGGTATTGTAGGACTTGTGATTCCTGATTTGCCCTTTGATACAAAAGAAAGTGAAGTTTTGTTTCGCGAATTAAAGGTAAGAGATATGGATCTCATCCACCTAGTGACACCAGCTTCTGAGAAAAAAAGAATCCAAGCTCTCGCAAAAACATCTTCAGGTTTTATTTACTATGTAACATCTTTTGGTGTGACTGGGGAAAGACGTGAATTCTCGGTGGATTTAAAGGAGCGAATCCGGTTTTTGAAAGAAACCATCCAATTGCCTATTTGCGCTGGGTTTGGAATCTCTACCCCAGACCAAGCCAATCAAATTTCACAATATGCGGATGGGATCATCATTGGTTCAGCTATCCAAAGGATCATTGAAGAGAACGGTTCTGAGCGTTCCAAGGCCGTTTCTGCATTGGCCGAATACATTTCCAAGATTAGAGCATCGATTTCCTAAATTTTTTTCCCCTATCTATCAAAAACATTTGAGTCTCTTTAAAAAATTCGGGAAAATGGTCGGAAATTCCCAAACGAATAAAGAGGCTCTATGTCCGATAAAGAATCAAAATCGCTTTCGATTTTGGACTATCTCAGTGTTACCGTTGCTACCCTAGGTTCACTTGGTGTGATCATTTCTGTCGTAATGACAGGGTGGGAATACGAATTTTCCTTCCTCATCGGTGGACTACTCGCGCTCCTTTCTTCTTCCTATTTTGTCTATAAGATCATCGAAAAAGTATCCAAAGACAAACAAAAGTCAGGTGCCATTTGGTTATCTTATGTAATCGCGATTTTTATGTATACTTTGGTAAACACCTTCCAACCTCTGAAAGAGTTAGAAGAAAACTCTGTATCCTTCCGATTCCAATTTTTACGAGGTTCCAATACAAAAACAGAAAGTGAAGGAGACACTGGTAGAATTGAATACATTCAGTTCCAACCTCCTGCCAAAGCTCGTAAGGATATCAATATCATTGGTATCACAACAGAATCTCTTGAAAAACTACAAGGAACTTGGCCCTTACCTTGGAGTTATTATGCCGACATCATTGAAACATTTAAAGAATCAAACAACATTCTCATGTTCGATATTTTCTTTGTTGATTACAAACCCGGTCAAACGGAAGAGATGGCCACAGCTCTTCAAAAGAACCGGAATGTCCTCTTTGACTACCCTATGGAAGTCAGTGCCGAGTCCAAAGAGGCAGTTCTCAATTTAGAGAAACGAATCGATATCCTTCGAAAATTCCAACTCAAGAACGTTATTGATGAAAATGATGGCGGGATCTCTTGGGTTAAATTTCCGCAACCACCGATTGAACCTATTTCTGAATTGTCAGCTGGTCTTGGTTTTGCGAACGTAAAAAAAGATGAATCTGGTTTGAATCGTAAGATGCCACTCGTGGTAAAGGTTTATAACTCAGGTAGGGACAGAGAAACAGAATATTTCCCTTCCATCGACTTACTCATTGTTTGTAAATACTACGGTATTGATGTACAAAGGGATGTGGAAGTCAATATGGGACATTATATCAAGTTGTCCAACATCCCTAAAAAAATCATTCGAGAGTTCAACATCAAAGAACGTAAGTTTGAAGAAAGAGATGTGATGCAAGTTCCAAATGAGAAGAGGGAAGTGGTGATCCCTATTGACTGGGAAGGGCAGATGGAAATCAACTTTGTAGGAGGAAGATATTCTTTCAAACAAAATGAAATTTTCGAAGTCACCAATGATTGGGATGCTGAGTTACTCGAAGCGAACCAAATTAGTAATAAAATTTTCCTTGTCGCTATGTACTATGCAACTGGTCGCGGGGCATCGAAAGACTCCCACTTATCTCCGTTTGGCGATATGTCTGGAATCGAACACCACGCCCATGCAGTGAACACAATCTTAAACCAAGACTTTTTGGCCACAGTGCCAAATTGGGGAATTTTTCTCATTTATGTGGGGCTTGGTGTGATGATTGGATTTTTGCAACCACGGATGAAAACACATATTGGTTTTGTCATCATGTTGACTCAGCTTTTACTTTATGTTGTGGCATCCCTTTATATCTTCCAAACTTTCAATCTGATTACCGTCCTCCCATCGGTTATGATAGAACAGATTGTGGTCTTTGTTGCCATCATCGGGTTTAGAATTTTAACAGAAGAAGAGAACGTAAAATACATTCGCCAAACTTTTTCCAAATTCGTATCGAAGGACGTTGTGGATGAACTTCTCAAACATCCAGACAATTTAGCTCTGGGTGGATCCAAACGAGAGATCACCATTTTCTTTTCCGACGTTCGAGGATTTACTACCATCTCCGAACAGTTAGGTCCGGAAGATTTGGTGAAGTTACTGAACGAATACCTCTCTGCTATGACGGACATCATCATTGAATACAAAGGAACCATTGATAAGTACATGGGAGATGCGATCATGGCATTTTGGGGAGCACCAGTTCCTTTGGAAGACCATGCCTACTATGCTTGTGTAGCGGCTCTTGTGCAGTTGGACTATTTAAAAGTCCTGCAACAGAAATGGGCAGAACGAAATGTTCCCGTGATCGATATTGGTTGCGGACTCAACTCAGGGCCTGCCGTTGTCGGGAACATGGGTTCGTCCCACAGGATGGAATATACCTGTATGGGCGACACAATCAACTTAGGATCCCGATTAGAAGGGTCCAATAAAATGTACACCACAAATGTGATTATCTCTGAGTATACTTACGAAAAAGTGAAGGACCGAGTGGTCACTCGGGAACTTGATTTAGTGAGAGTAAAAGGAAAAACCCAGCCTGTTCGGATTTACGAATTGCTTGGAATCACAAACCCAGAAGATATGGAGAAAATGAAGCGGCCTCTCCAGAAGGCGGCAACATGAAGTTTAAATGCCATCGTATCCTTATCTCGACAAAATCCAATTTCCGGAAGACCTTAGAAAGATAACAGAGGCAGAACTCCCCGAGGTCTGCCATGACCTTCGGGAATACATCATAGATACCCTCTCCGACGTGGGAGGGCACTTTGCTAGTAACCTAGGTGTTGTGGAACTTACTGTTGCCCTTCATTATGTGTTCCAAACACCCACTGACAAAATCATTTGGGATGTGGGCCACCAAACCTATCCTCATAAAATTCTCACAGGCCGTAAAAAAGAACTCCCCACCGTTCGGAAGTGGCAGGGCCTTTCTGGTTTTCCTAAACGCGAAGAATCAGAATACGATTTGTACAATACGGGCCATGCGGGAACTTCGATCTCACAAGCTTTGGGTGAGGCTTGTGCCCGAGACCTCCTTGGAAAAGACTATAAAGTTGCCGCTGTGATTGGAGACGCTTCCATCGCCACAGGAATGGCGCTCGAAGCCATGAACCATGGAGGCCATATCAAACCGAATATGTTAGTCATTTTGAATGATAACTATATGTCGATTTCGAAAAATGTGGGTTCCATTTCTAATTATCTCAATCGAATCATTTCTTCTCAAATCTATAACAAAGGTAAGACGGCATTTTATAGTTTTTTAAAATGGATTCCTCTGATTGGGCCCGCTTTACAAGCGCTAGCCCACAATATGGAAACTTCGTTTAAACATTTTATGATGCGCCCCGGTGGACTTTTTGAAGATTTAGGGTTCACTTATTTTGGACCTATTGATGGACACGATGTAAACCGCGTGGTTCAGATGTTACAAAATCTTTCTAAAATCCAAGGTCCCATTCTTTTGCATGTATTAACCCAAAAAGGGAAGGGATACAAACCCGCTGAAGCCGATCCTATCAAATACCATGGTGTGACACCGTTTAACAAAGAATCAGGAAAAATGGCTTCTTCCGATTCGAATAAAATCGGCCTTTCTAAAATTGTTGGAAAAACTCTGACCGATTTAACAGACAAAGACAAACGAATTGCAGTCATTACTCCTGCGATGATTGAAGGTTCGGGACTTCGCGAATACCAAGAGGTCTATCCGTCCCACACCTTTGATGTGGGGATTGCCGAACAACATTCTGTAGCCTTTGCTGGTGCGATGACCAGTGGCGGTGCGATACCGTATATGTGCATTTATTCCACATTTCTCACAAGGGCTATGGACCAACTCGTAGAAGATGTATCCCTTATGAATTTACCTGTTCGGTTTGTAATCGATAGAGCAGGGATTGTCGGTCCAGACGGGGAAACCCACCAAGGTCTTTCCGATCTTGGGTATTTGGCTGGCCTTCCGAATATGGACATCATTGTTCCGAGTTCTGCACAAGATATCATTGATAGCCTTCATTTTATGAAGGATTATACAGACCACCCGATAGCCATTCGATTTCCTAAAGACAGTGGCGACTTACGTGAGTTAAAGTTTGAATCACCTCTTTCTGTAACCAAGGGAAGAGGACGTCTTGTGAGTGAGGGCGAAGATTTACTGATTCTTTCGGTTGGATTTATGTTGCCGATTGCCAATTCAGTTGCAGAGATCCTTAAAAAACAAGGGATCAGCGTTTCCGTTGTGGATCTTTTTTGGTTACGTCCCTACGATACAGACCTGGTTCATGGGCAAATCAAAAAGAACAAACAGTTTGTGATTTTGGATGAAAGTTACATCCATGCTGGTGCCTCAGGTTTTCTTTTGAATGAAATTCCGGCAAGTCTCTTGGGTAAGTTCTTAAAAACCTTCGCATTGCCACCAGAACCCATCCACCATGGGGAAAGGAATCAAATTTTGGATCATTACCGACTCACCGCAGGTCAAATTGCGAATGAATTGGCAGAGACTCTGAAAAAATAAAAAAGTTTTACTGAGATTTTTAAGACATCCGAAAATGAAAGAAAAGTGTGAGGATCTCATTGTCTTCTAGTTCTTTCCAACTTTCATTAGATTTAGCAAAAGACCATTTCAAAATCGGTGACTTAGACCGAGCCGAATTCCACCTTCGTTCTAGTTTAGAATTGGAAGAATCCGAAGAGGCTTATTTTTATCTAGGTTTAGTACAAAATGCCCTCGGCCAATGGACAGATGCTCTGGCTTCATACTACAAAGCAGTGAGTATAAACCACGAATATGGCAATCCATGTAATGAAATTGGAGTTCTTTTGTTACGTATGGGTAATGATAAGGAAGCCGTGTATTGGCTTAAAAAATCCGTTCGTTGCGAACGTAATGATGCCCCACATATTTCTTATTTTAACTTAGCAACTCTTTACAAGTTGTGGAATCGTCCAGAAAGATCCTTACAATACCTCCACAAAGCTTTAACATTGAAAAAAGATTTTTCAGAAGCCAATGACCTTTGGAGAGAATTGAAATCAGACGAAGAAGCCCCTTCGAATTAAGAATAATCATTTGGGAGAGGAACTAAAATCTCTCCCTTATACATAGGAACTTCCATTTTTACTCCTTTCCATTCCAAATAGGTGACACCACCTTCTTCTTCTAAATGATCTGAAAGTTCTCTCGCAGCATTCCATGTGAATCGGTATTTGATTCTTTCTTCTAAAGACCTAAGACCAAGTAGTCCACCGTCACTTGTTTCATAAATTTCAAATTCACCGAAAGGATAACTCCTTCCGTCATCGGTATGAAAAATCATACCAGAATTTGTAAGTTCTACATGGAGGACATGGCAGGGAAATCCATCGATACGAATGTACCCGTGTTCACTTAAGTCTCCAAATTTATTTTCGATATAAACACCTTTTTCGTTACCGTGCAGGTTGTTACGAAAATACTGTAAGATTTCTTCTTTATTGATTTGGTTTCCTTGAAAGATCCACTCATCTGTTGGCGAAATATAAATTTCAGAGTCAAAGATTCTAGCCATACAATTTTTATTTGTACCTGTAAGCATAACCCTTCCAATAGGGAAGGTTTGATTTTTGTAAATAAGAGTTCGTAGAACGACCTTTTTGATCCATTGTTTCTACTGTAACCGAATCAACAATATTTTGGTTTTTTTCTGTCATCCAAACTCCATCAATCTTTCGTCGGAACAGATCCTTTTTGACACGTGGTTCATACTCATCCCAAGTTAGGTCTTCTGTATTCCGAACAACTATTTCACCGACGATTTTGAAGAGCCGTTTAGGCCTTTCGCGGAGGATTTCGACTTCTTCCCAGGTTTTCACCTTATAACGGGAATCATTTGGCCTGTAGTCAGGTTCTGGGATAAAATCTACCGAAGAACAAGCAATTACGAGGAGGACTAGGGGAAATAGGGAAAAATTAAACCTCATTCTATTCCTTAGACAAAAATATGCTATACATTGGTAGAATTGCCATAGGATAAGCAATACAAAGATTTAGGCACCAAGCTTTCATGGAAGAAACAGACATAGGGAAACGCAAACGGGAGAATGTACTTAAGATTGGTTACTCAACCTTGGATGAAATCGAGGAAAAAGTAAAGGCCTTTCGAGTCATGAACCAAAATGCCGTGAAAAAACGGTATCTCATCACGCGAGACCCCATCCTAGACCCACAAGGGAAGGTTCTCCTCGCCAAAGCGCAAGAAATCGATGTATCCGCTGCAAAACTCCTTCGACGTCACTTTAAGGGTGTGGATATGTTCAAAGTTTTCCAACCAGACGAGGGCCTCGTCATCATTTCTGATATGTCCACTATGGAAGGGGTCTCCTTTTCCATGGACATCGTCACGCAAATTATGAACTTGGGGGGTGGTGCCTACGAAGGGTTCATTGACCGCGTGGATAGTTTTGAAGACTTCATTGGACTCCTCAAAAAAAACCTATTTCCCCGAATGATCATTGTGGGTTTTTTACCAAAAGAAAAGATCCAAAACGAAATCATCAATTTTGTAAAAGTAAAACGATTGGATAACTACCTTCGAACTTTGGAGTTGACCCATACTGTTTTCAAACCAACAGCTTATTTTCCCAAAATCAAACAGGTGAACATCTCTCAAGAAGACCCCAAATCCTGGGGCCGTTTTGTTGTTGAGATTGTCAGAGAATACACAAGGCCATACTTCGTAGAAGAAGTTTAGTTAGACAGGATCATTGACCGATTGAGCATAGCTCCGGCAATGTTTCCTGAGTGCACCGCATGGGCAACCGATCGGAACATTGAAGCCATATCCCCAACAGCACAAACTCCCGGCACACTCGTTTCATAAAAATTCGTTACTTCGATATGCCCACTGGGAAGAAGTTTACAACCAAGTTGTTCTGGTAGTTTTGAGTGTTGGACCATGGGGAGTCTTGTATAAAGTGCTTGGATCGGGATTTCTTTTCCAGAAACCAATTGAACCGCCGAAATTTTTCCTTCCTCGTGAATCAGCGCTTTCACAACTTCTGAAACAATAGTGATTCCTTCTTTTTCAAGTTTGGATTCTTCTTCTTTGGAGAACTTAACTGGACCGTTTGTATAAACGGTTAATTCTTTTGACCAGTGTTTTAGAAATTTAGAATGTTCGAATACTCCCTCTTCATTCATCCAAAGCCCCGTTGGATTCCCTATATTTTCATAACCATGGCAGTAAGGGCAGTGGATGACAGATTTGCCCCACGAAGGAAGAAATCCCGGAATATCCGGTAAAATATCTTTAAGGCCCGTGGCAAAAATAATCTTATCAGTTTGTACTTCTTTGAATCCATTTCCTCGGAGTAAAAATCCATCCTCCGCTTTTTCTATGGATATAACTTCTCCAATCTTTAGTTGGAAATTAGGATAGTGATTTAGATCATTGAGTGCCAATGACCGAATTTCTCCTGGTGACCTTCCATCGTGTGTGATGAAGTTATGTGAGGCAGGAGTGTTGGCATTGCATGGTTTTTCGGAATCAATGACGAGGACCTTTCTCAAGGAACGAACGAGAGATAGAGCTGCGGAGAGTCCGGAAAAACTTCCCCCCACGATGGTGATATCTACTTTTTGAATGGATTCCATAGATGCAACGTAATTGCATCTATGGAAGTTGGCAAGGATTAAACTTCGTAAAAAGTCAAATTCTCATAGAGTTCTTTGGGTAGGTTCCCGCTGGCATCCATATATTTTTTGTATTTGTTTTCGAATTCCTTGTGTTGGCGTGTGCGAACATTTTTGAATCGGTTGTGAAGTTCGGCATATGCAGGTTGTGAACTTACCTTTTCTCGGATGTTTTTATGAAATGGGATGTGGCGATAGAAGATGGAGCGAACCACACGGTTGACCCTCTGAACACCTTCTGCTTCATAGCGAATCCACATAGAGTAGTCATAAGCGAATTTGTCGCGATCTGTACGGAAGCGTTTGAATTCTGAGGAAATTTTCTCTTTGAGTTCTGGGGAAAGATCTTTACTCTTTTTAAAGAACTGCACATAATCCGTGTAATCTGCTGTGATGGATGGAATTCCGACGTTATTCCAATCCGGTCCAAGGATATTTTTACAAAGTTCCCAACGGAAAGCAGCAATTGCTTCCAACATAAAGGTTTTTAAATCTCCTGTTACAAAGTGCGGGATACAAATCCTCCCTCTCGATTCCTTGGATCCAGCACCACGGAAGATGGATAGGTCTTGCCACATCATGATTTTGGGTCCAATCGATGGCACAAGGATGAAGTCTGGAATGATGGATCTTTGGACAAATTCGTTTTTGATTCCAATATCTTCATTACGATAAATGACTTCTCGGTTGAAAGCAGTGTAGTCTACACTTAAGATATACTGAAGTGCTTTTTCGACATCATCTTTGGAAACAAAACATTTTTCCAATGGGATGGTAATATGGTATTTTGTTAGGATAGGGAAATGGCTTGCAATATTACCTGACGTCAAACGAACGTTTGGTTCATACATAGAAGAGATTTCTGATCCAAGTCTCGCATCGCCGGTATCGTAATCCGGAGGGATGTCTTTTTCTGACTTAATTCCCGAATCTTTAAGATCCATTTTGAGTTTTTCAAAGAATGTTTGTCCCAGTTCATCCACGGATGTGGGAACTTCGCGAGAGTAGATTTTTTCAAGCCAATCGGTTCCGTAATGGATGGGTGCGGTTGGGTTTCCTCCCCCTTGGTACAATCGGCTAACGAGTTCAACAATATGACCTTCATCGAGGAGGCTTTCATCGAAGTATCCATAGCGTAACATGAGTTCTACGGCCTTTGGAGCTTGTTTGCCTGACTGTAACCACTTTGAGAAAGATTTTTTATACACTTCCCAATACGTTTTTGAAATGGTTCGTCTGATTTTACGGTTATCTGGCTCTGGATCCAATGGGTTTTTAAAGGATTTGAGTTTTACCATAAGAGTGGAAAACTCTTTTACCGATTCTGGATCGGCTTGCGAATAATTTAGAATTTGGCTTGCGGAGTTTAAAAGTTCCACTTTGAGAGCCTTGGTGTCGATTCCTGCGTGAATGGTTTCACTTCCTTGCGAGGCCATGTCATCTTTATTCTTTTGCGCCGAAAGTTCATGGCCATACTTGGCAGTAAGTTCTGTTTGTTTTGTTTCTAGTTTGTCTAAACTATTACCAACAGCTCCATAAGGAGAACCAAATATTTGTTTGTATTCATCTAACAAGGATTTGGATTTTTTCAAAGCCCATTCTGTGATTGGCAACAAAACAGTCGATGGAATTGTAGAATAACCGGTATTAAATAAATCCAAAGTTAAGTTAAATTTTTCAATCAGAGCATTTTCACCAACAAACATAGTGTTCATCATTTCTGAAAGTTCGGAAGTTTCTTTGATTAATAATTCAAATAACTCGCGATAAGTTTTAACATAACTTTCCGCAGCACTTTGCAAAAGAGTGGGATCAGCTTCGAATAGGGCCTGCGAAATTTTTGGATTCACCGAAAGAATTTTTCTGATGAAATGAAATTCGGCATCACTCCATTCTACTGCTTCGTTATAGTTACTTTCAAAAAACTCCCCATGATCCTCTTCTAAAAAATTCACAGTGGGTTTGTCGGGTAACATCCCTCCATGTTCTTGGAACCCAGCCAAATTATTTCGGATCAGTTTCATCACCGGATCAATGATATTTTCATCACGAGTGATGAGTCCACCAGGAGTGACATCAGAAAAGATGGATGGATTTAGGATATAATACACGGCTCCCAGATTGTCCATGGTCTGATCGAATTTGGAAGCAAGGCCTTTGATGGATAGGACTCGTTTATAGAGTTCCCCAATTTCTTTGAGGAGAGTTCTCACAGCCATCACACCCACAGAAACTTTAGAAGTGAGTGTTTTTTTTGCATTGGCTTGGTTCATCACATAGGTGGACACAACGCAAGATGTTTTGGCACGAATGGTATAAGGGTAAGGGGTTCCTTCTAGAAGAGCAAAGATACCCGGTGTTAGGTTTGCTCCTTCTAAACTATAGAGAACAATGCTAGTGTCTCCGAGAGTGGTTTCTACTCGAACCGATCCTTCATGTAGGATGTTCATGGAAGTCGAGGCTTTGCCTCCGATGAAAAGGACTTCACCTGGATTGACTGGGATCTTTTGGTTATTTTTACTGGTATCTAGAGGCATTTGGTTGTTCGTTTGCGAAACCTTGGTTTCCGTCAAAACCTACTAAAGAAGCACCAAATTGCAAAATACTTTTTAGAAAAATACAACATGTTGCAGCCCCAAATCAAATTAAGTGCTAAAAAAGAAATTTATGTCCCAGGAGATAAGTCTATCTCGCATAGATCGGTTCTCTTTAGTGCACTCTCCCAAGGAAAATCGGAAATTCATGGATTTTTGGAAGGAGAAGATCCTCTTCATACCTTACATTGTTTTGCAAGTTTAGGGCTTTCGGTCGAACCCATTGGCAAAGGAAGTTATTCCGTACAAAGCCCAGGAAAAAATAACTTAAAATCTCCCGTTGGAGTTTTGGATTTTGGAAATGCAGGGACTGGGATCCGCCTTTCTGCAGGACTTATCTCTGGCCTTCCTCAAATTTCGGCCACTCTTACAGGAGATGTTTCCCTTTGCAAACGACCGATGGCAAGGATCATGAACCCACTTCGGGAAATGGGTGCTGATATCGTTTCTGTAGAAGGAAATGATCGGGCTCCTCTTCGTGTCATCGGAAAACAACTAAAGGACTATTCTTATACAAGTTTTATTGCTTCGGCACAAATCAAAAGTGCACTCGTACTTGCGGCACTTGCTTCGGAGATCTCGATTGAGTATCGAGAGTCCGAAGTGTCCCGCGACCATACAGAAAATATGATTCGGTTTTTGGGAGGGAATATCGAGCACCATTCTTCTTACCACTTTACGGTGAAACCACCCTATCATTTTACAGGTGCTAAGTTTGTCATTCCTGGTGATATTTCCAGTGCTGCTTTTTATATTGTCTTTGGTCTTTGTGCGGGGGGGAGTGAACCTCTCGTCATTCGCAATATTGGCCTCAATCCTTCTCGGGTGGGAATTTTAACTGTATTAAAAAATATGGGTGGGCGAATTGAAGTGATCGCCAAACGCCTGGAATGTGGTGAAGAGGTTGGGGACTTACTTGTTTATCCTTCAAAACTAAAAAGGTCCGTCATTACAGAGGATTTAATTCCCTCGATCATCGATGAAATTCCGATCCTTACCATTGCGGGTCTTTTTTCGGAAGGTGGGTTTCAAATCTCTCACGCAGAAGAACTACGAGCTAAAGAATCGGATCGAATCCAGTCCATGGTTTCCAACTTGGAAAGACTTGGTGTGGCTGTAAACGAATCGAAAGATGGATACGAGTTTGGAGAAGTAGGGGAAATCAAAGCCTGTACCATAGAAACTTTTATGGACCACCGGATCGCCATGAGTTTTGCTATTCTCTCTAAACTTTCAAACGTAGAACTAACGTTTGACGATACAAGTTGGGTGGATACAAGTTTCCCTGGATTTTTTGAAATCCTTAAATCGTTTTAAAAAAACGATTTGTAACTGGTAGCCATGATTTTAAAAGACTTTTAATTTTTTGAAAAGATTTCTAGTTCGTTTCGATCGAATCGGACATATTGTGTTTAAAATAATTCGGTCTATGTCTTTTTGTTTTGTTATTATATTTCATTACCCAAAGAAAATGGATGGTAGTCATTCAAGAATCAAAACCACTTCTAGTCTAAAGAGAACAAATAAACCCATCTTCTTTGATGGAAACTGGTGTAACGATGTCTTTTTTCTTTCAAAATTACAATGAGTTCTTAAACTTTTTTCTATTGTTTTCGTCACTTCTCGGATTTTTATATGCGATCGGAGAATTCTTTAGTTATCATAAAAATAGAAAACAAATCCTACTTGGAATTATTTTTCTCGGAACTAGTTACTTATTGTTTAATTTCTACTTAATTTCCTCAGAGAATATCAGGCCCTGGTATTATTTGTATCTAACAGATTTACCAGTAGTTGCTTGTTTAGGTGTGTTACTTGATGAATACTTTCTTACGATTTTAGAAGGAAAATTTCGTTCTTTTCGCAGACTTTCCTATAGGATTGTACCTTTGGTATTTTTATTATTTCTCATTCTTATTTGGAATTTAGGAAACAAAAGTTATTATCTAGAAAATCAGATTGATGGGTTGAATCCCTTTCACAATCGTCCTTTGTTTTTGGTTCTACCCACAATTCTAATCTATATTTGGTGTATGCTCCGAATCTTTAGGAGGATTTCCAAACAAATTCGTTGGAGTACATTCCGAAAGAACTATACATTAAAAATTGGCCTTTTCATTGTTATTTTCTGTTTGGCATTATCATTCAATGGGTTAAAAACATTGGCCTTTGGTGGGCAAGTCGCCCATCAATTATCTGGAATTGCCATTGGCCTTTTTTTATGTTGTTTGTATGTGCTGAGGCAAACCTATCCTGATTTCTTTTTGGAAGTCCGTAAAATTGTAGAGGATGAAAAAAAAGAAAGGATCTCTCAAATTTCCAAACTTGATCACGGTTTGGTTCGGAAAAAATTACAAGATTTATTTGAAACAGAAAAAATATACCGAGAAGAAAAACTGAGTCTCCGTGAACTTTCCGAAAGAATGAGTTTGAGTTCCCACCAACTCTCTGAATTCCTAAATATGGAAATCAAACTCAGCTTCTATCAATATACAAATTCTTACCGAGTGAGAGAGGCGAAGGAAAAAATAGAAAAAGAGCCGGAACGATCTCTCCTCGCCATTGCTTATGATGTAGGTTTTGGTTCCAAATCTACCTTCAATGAAGCCTTCAAAAAGGAAACCGGGACTACACCCAGAGAATATAGAGAAAAAATCCTGAAAAAACATCCAACTCGATAAATCCGGACGTAGTTTTATTTCCCATTCGATCGAACCAGACGATTCGGATTCTTTTTCGTAGTAGGATGGATTCAAGTTTCCAGTGCAGTGTTTTGAAACATTTCACTTCAAACAAATTTGATTCAAAGGATAATCTTATGAAAAAGAAAATCAGTTTAGTATTGGCTATCGTGTTTGCAGCTCAAACTACATTTGCAGCTCCCACAAACCAAATGAGTGTCAGAGAAGCAGCAAACGTTTTAGTAAAAAACGGAATGACAACTAAGGAGGCAAACGAGTATCTCAAAGCGCATATCAGCCCGCAAGAATTTGTTAGGATCAGTAGAGAAATTAAAAATGCTGAATTTGCAGGTACTCTTGAAGAAGATTTGGATAAGATCGTTTCTTCGATTCAGTTAAAAAAATCTACAGGAAACTACCTTCATGGAAATAACTTCAAAGTTTTTGAGAACGTACTCGCTTCGGTGACTGTGGTTGCAGTTGTAGGTATCCTCATTCACACAGGTGGACTCGGAAACGTGGTCTCTGGTGGGATGTATGATTCCGTAGGGCTTGGATTTTAAGTCTTATTGGATCTCCAACAAAAAACTTTAAGAATCTTGTTTCTCGCCATTCCTAATGAAAACTAGAAACAAGATTTCTTTATCAAAAAAGATTCAATCGAGTGATAAGAAATGAAGAATATATCGTTTTGTAATGACAGTTGGAAAAAGAGGTCTTATCTCTTATTTTCTATTTTCGCTTTATTCTTTGGGTTTCAACTCAATGCAGAAGTAAAAAAAGAAAATCAAGTTTTGGATTGGGATGCAGAACGTAAGCAGTTCGTACATAAAAAAATAACTTTAGAAGAACTAGGTCTTAAGTCCCAAACGCATTATATTTCAGAAAATTTTGCCATCCATTCCGGTGTAAATCAAACACCAATCCCTCTAGAACAAGTGGAAGGAAATTTGAAGTATTTAACTTTAGGTTACCATCTTCTTAAAATCGAAGCCAAATTTAAGGCCATTGGTCTTATATCTGGATCGAAAGAAAAAATCACTGAATTTAATCCCAAGGTCCGAATTCGGGTAGATGCACCTTACGCCTATTCGCCGACCGATTATTTTGATTCCAAAGTTTCACTTAAAAATACTGCCTTAACCATTCCGCCTTCTGAAACCAAAGGAAGTTGGAATAGTGAGTTGTGGTTTGCTCCAAAATGGGACTTCCCCATTTTTGGAAGGTTTGCCTTTGACCGAATCATAGACACGGCCTCTTGTCCCGATGCAATCTATCATGAGTATACCCATTTGATTACTGGAAAATATTTAGGAAACAACGCCATCGGTCGGTCTCTTGCGGAAGGGATTTCGGATTATTATGCAGCTTCGTTTCTAGACCACCCAGAATTGTATACCCACAAAACTTGTGAAGCGGTGAAACGCCAACTCTTAGTTTCTTCTTTTCGTTTGGACAAAGAAATTGGGTTTTATGACGCATCCATCGAATCAGATTTTAAAAAAGATTTTGCTTATATCCCCTCTCTATTATGGAAATATAGGAAATTAGTAGGATCTGAGTTAGCGGATGTTACCATCTTTCAAGCCATCGCAAAAACAAATGCGGGAGATCGTTTTTTTCCAGAGTTTATCAATACACTCTCTACCTCTCTTCATAAAGAGGTGAAAAAAAGAAATGGAGAACAAGCTGCGACTGAGTTAGTTTTAAAATTAGAGAATACTCTTTGGATCCCACATGGCGTGTATTCGCAATACAGTGAAAAACAAACTGTATTTTCCATTTTCCCGAAGAGCATAATTCGCATTCCTAACTCCGATGAGAAGTCAGGTGAGTTTTGTGGTGATAAGAATGAATTGGAATTTTTTTGGAAGGAAGTAAACTTAGAAGAACCTACGTTAAGATTTTATTGGAATTGTAATCAAGTGAAACTTCCACTCGTGATCCAGATGGACCAAACAAATCCAACCAATTATTTGTTACATTCCAACACCCACTTTTTGAATGGGAAGCTTCGGTTTGCAAGTCAAAGTGCAGAAAAACCGAATCCAAAACTATCGGAAGAAAACAGAATTTTATATCTCTATATGTACAATTACATCAAGGATAATTATTTCTATCGGAAAACTATGGAGAAGGAAGTGCGTTTGTATTTAGATAGCGGCGCTGATTTTAGTCATATAGAAAATATTCGTATGGAATTTGCCTATCTTGGAAATTCCAAAAAAAGGTTTAGATACACATTTCCTGTTTTTAGGGAAGGGTGGTTTTAGAAGGAAAAACTATATGGTATTCTGCTCCGTCATCCCCACTAAATGTAAGTTTGCCAGAAAGTTGTTCCGTTAACATTTTGACTAAGGTCAATCCAAATCCTAGTTTTTCAGGGTTATCCATTTGAGATTCAAAACCTTTGCCGTTATCTCGTATGAGTAAATGGAATTCTTGGCCTTTTGTCCAAAGTTTAATCTGCACTTCTAATTCTTTAGATGAATCCCGTGCATATTTTAAACTGTTTGTGAGAAGTTCGTTTGTGATAATACCAATCGCCTGAAGTTGTTCTGCGGTGAGTTGGTAGTTCCCAATTTCCGTATTTAATTTTACAGGATACGGGAATAGGGATATGATTTCCTGAGTCAGGGGGATTAAGTATTCATCCAAACGCAGCACATGAAAGGCTTTCCCTAAATATAATTTGTCATAAAGCAGTGACATGGTTTTGATTCGGCTAGTGGCATCTTTCAGAGAGTTTGTAAGAACTTCATCTTCTTGTGATTTTGCCTGCAGATCTAGTAGGTTGAACAAAATCGTCATATTGTTTTTGATTCTATGATGGACTTCTTTTAGAATCATTTCTTTTTCAGAAAGAAGAGACTTCACTTTTTCTTCCGCCGTTTTTCTTTCGGTAACATCGTGAACAATGGAAAATAGGAGGTGGCGGTTGCTTGTTTCTATAGGAGTTGAATAAACTTCTACTTGTTTAATGATTCCGTTTGCAAGTTTGTGCGGAAAAGAAAAGAAACTCCTCTCTTCGGAGAGTGCACGCATCCGCTCTTGTTTCACTTCTTCCTCTGGAAGAATATTGATTTCATCAATTTTCATCTTTGTTAAAATTTCGTGCGGGTATCCGTAGAATTGAACCGCCGTTTGGTTGGCATTGATGATCTCTCCAGAGTTTGGTTCAATGATCAGCATTACCGAAGAGTTCTTTTCGAAAAAATCTCGAAACCTTCTTTCACTTTCTGTGAGTTTACTTGAGATAATAGATTTTTCAATGGCAATACTCACTAGGTCGGCCGTTTCGGAAATGATAAAGATATCAAACTCATTGGGACTTGCAATTTCATGATGGTAAATGGCAAAGGTACCAATGGTTTCATTGGAGTGGGACCGAATTGGTTCCGACCAACAGGATGCAAGTCCCACACTGAGAGCTATGTCTTTGTAATTTTTCCATAAAGGACTGGTTCCTATATCTTCCACGATGACTCGTTTTCCAGTGTAAGCTGCGGTACCACACGAGCCTGCTTCAGGTCCAATGGGCACACCCTCAATGGCATCATTATAAATTTTGGGAAGAGAAGGGGCAGCACCTATTTTGATTCTCGAATTTTCAATGAGAACCACAGTACAGATCATGGTAGGGTTTAGAGTTTCAATCCCTTGGACAATTTCATTTAATATGTCAGTGAGGGGTGAATTTTTGACAATGAGTTCTAGGATCCCACTTCGGAAACATTCAAAGTCAGCAATTCTTTCTGGATCCAGATTGCGATTTCTAAGTTTCACTAACACCCCACCGAATTCCGTAGATCGTATTTTGAAAAAATTTCATGTCAAGGGAAAATCGTTTACCACCGGTTAGTCTCATCTTTTTAACAAGAATTCCTCTGGACGAATTTAATTCTCGTTCTACCTTTAGATTATAATCTTATGAGTACACTGAATATAGAAAATGTAATCGCCATTGATGGACCTGCTGGGTCTGGGAAAAGTACACTCGCCCGTATGATAGCCCATAAAATTGGGTATCTTTACTTAGATTCAGGAGCCTTCTACCGAGCGCTAACTCTTGCTATATGGGAGAGGTTTTTAGAAACCAAAGAAGATGAATCTAAATTCCCTTTCTATACCGAAAAATTAGCCGATTCCAGTCTCCTGGATAAAGACGAAAAAGAATTTGGTTTTTCTGTAAAAAAAATTCCAGTGCACTGTGAACTTTCTTCCACCGGAGAGAATTTAATGTTTTTAGGAGAAAGGGACATAAGCCATGAAATCCGAGATCCAGAGATCACCAAAAAAATTCGTTACATTGCTCCCAGGCGAGCCTTTCGAGAGATTTTAAACCACCACATCCGGGAATTTGCAAAAAACCATAAATTGGTCATGGACGGTCGAGATATCGGAACGGAAGTTTTTCCCAAATCGAAATTTAAATTTTTTCTGACCGCCTCTGTGGAAGTGCGGGCCAAACGCCGATATGATGAATTAGTCACAAAAGGCTTTAAAGCCGACCTAAAACACATTCAGGACGAGATTGTGGCTCGGGACGAAAGTGACACCACCCGTACTGTGGCCCCCCTGAAGCAAGCTTCGGACGCAATCCTGATTGACACGAGCACCCTCGACACGGAAACTGTCCTAAATACTATCCTGTCCAAGGTTTCATCCTCTGGGCAAATCTAAGTTTTGTATCCCGGTAACCATTGAATTCAACCAACCCATCCTCCCCCAAAAATGAGACCACTTCTTCCTTCGGCGAATTATTAGAGAAGTGGGAATCGCAGTCACAAGCACAAGAACAAGAAAACTCCGCAGGAAAAGGTACCCTCATTGAAGGGACTGTAGTCGATGTCATCGGTGACACTGTTTTCCTCGATATCGGAGAGAAATTGGAAGCTCGTGTTTCTCGTGAAGACTTCTCAGAAACGCCAAAACGCGGTGAGAAAGTCAGTGCGATCATTAAAAAGCGGGTCGACGGATACTGTGTCCTCTCCAAAAAAGAAGCGGACCAAAGAGTTGGTTGGGAAACCATCAAAGACGCAAGTCAAAATGGATACCCACTTTCTGGTAAAATTGTCGGTGAAGTCAAAAACAAGGGATACCTCGTAGAAAGCGAAGGCATTCAACTTTTCCTTCCTGCCTCCCACGTAGGGGTAAGGTTCAAAGAATCTACAGAAGGTGGAAAAGAATTTTCCTTCAAAATCATTGAATTAAATGAAAAGACGAGAACCGGTGTGGTCTCTCGCAAAACACTGCTCGACGAAATTAACGGCGAGAAGTGGGAAGAACTCCTTGGCAAAGTCAAAGTCGGAGACAAAGTGAACGGGAAAGTGGTAAAGATTGCCAACTTTGGCGTTTTCCTTTCTGTCTACGATGTAGTCGGTCTTCTTCGTCAAAACGATATTTCTTATAAAAAATTCGCTCCTTTCAAACAATACTTCAACATCGGTGCCGAAGTCGAAGTGATTGTTTTGGAAGTAGATAAAGAGAATAACAAACTTTCTCTTGGGATCAAACAACTCTATGAAGATCCGTGGATTTGGGCTAAAAAGGAACTCGAAAAAGGTATGGTGGTGCGAGGAATCGTAACTTCACTTACTAACTTCGGTGCTTTCGTAGAACTCAAAGAAGGATTGGAAGGACTCATCCATACCACAGAACTTTCTTGGGCAAAAAAACCACCACATCCGAAAGATGTTTTGAAAAAAGGCCAAGAAGTAGATTCTGAGATTTTGGATATTGATTTCGAAGCAAGACGTTTGTCTCTTGGACTCAAACAACTTCTTCCTAACCCATGGGAAGCTCTCTCTGCTAACGTTCGTGCCGGAAACGTGCTCGAAGGTAAAATTACTGGAATCACTAAATACGGTGCTTTCGTAGAAGTAGAAAGTGGAATCGAAGGACTCATTCACATCTCTGATATCACTTGGGACGAAAAAGAAAAGAACCCTTTAAACCTTTTGAAAAAAGGCCAATCAGTTCAGTACAAAATCCTTGATGTGAACTTAGATGCACAACGCATTAGCTGTGGTTTAAAACAACTTTCAGAACATCCTTACGAAGCTCTTCGCAAAAAATACCCACCGGGTACTCTTGTAGAAGGTCGTGTGAAATCCATTGTTAGCTTTGGAGTGTTTGTGGAAGTAGAACCAGGTTATGAAGGTCTTGTTCACATTTCTGAAATTCCAGATGGTCGCAACATTAAGTTAGAAGATCTTTACAAAGTGGGCGAATCCGTTCGCACAGTGGTAGTCAAAATCGAACCTAACAATAAGAAGATTTCTCTCTCTATCAAAGACTTTGATAAAGCAGTAGAGCGTGAAGAGATGGCAAAATACATGAAAGAAGACAACCAACCTTCTCGTGAATCCATCGGTTCTTTTATGAATTTAAACCAAAACCGATAGGTCCATGGATAAGTTTCATAAAAAAAACCCACTCGAACAAAAGAAACAAGCAGAACTCATCCAAAAGGATGAGTTCGCTGATTTTGAAGGTTCTAAAGCTGAACTCGCTTTTTTAAAGTTCACACATTTTTTAGCACGAAATCGTAAGTCTGTATTTATCAGCCTTGCGTCCGCTATTGTTGTGTTAGCTGTTATCATCGGATTTTTCGAATACCGTGCTTACCTTTTTGAAAAAGAAACGGTAACTCTGGAAGATTTGAAACTCACCCACCAAAAATCAAAAGTGGGTCTTGATGTTCAAATCCAAAGTTTGGAAGCATTTTTACAAAACCAAAGTACCGGTAAAATGGAACTTCGCGTTTGGAAAGACCTCTCAAAACTTTATGCGGAAAAAGGGGAATTCGGAAAAGCTGCCGGATACCTGGAAGATGCTGCCAAAAAAATTGATACTCCCAAAGAAATCAAAGCCCTTTATTTTTACATTGCTGGCAACTACCGAGAACGGGAAAAAAACAATGCGAAGTCTTTAGAAAACTACAAGATTGCCGCAACCGTGATCGAACCTGCAAGAGAACTGAATGGATTTAAGGCTTGGTCTTATTACCAAGCAGGTCGTTTGTCATATCTTGCGGGAGACAAACCTTCTGCAAAACAATTCCTTGAAAAAGCTGTCAAACTGGACGTTGCTGAATCTGGGGAAGATGTGAAACTCCTTTCTAGTTATTTGCTCCTCAAACTCGGTAAAAACTAACCTATGTTGACTTTGGCTCTTCCGAAAGGTAGGCTTGCCGAAGAAACTGCAGTTCTTTTGTTATCCAAAGGATGGCTAAATTCTCTGCCATCCGAGGGTTCAAAGGAACTTACCTTTGTCTCCGAAGACAAACGCCTCCGCCTTTTATTTGTCCGTTCCCAAGATGTTTGCACTTATGTGGAAGAAGCCGCAGCTGATGCTGGAATTGTAGGTTGGGACATCCTTCGTGAAGGTGGATTTGACCTAATAGCGCCTGTGGATTTGAAACTCGGAGCGTGCCGACTCTCTCTTGCCTCTTTTCCTGACTTTGATCTTTTTGCCAAACGTTCGAAAGTACGTGTCGCCACCAAATACCCAAACCTTACCCGGGAATATTTTTTCCAGAAAGGGATCTCTTGTGAGATTATCAAACTCTATGGTTCGATTGAACTGGCACCAATTGTTGGTCTTTCGGACTGCATTGTGGATTTAGTTTCCACTGGTGGGACTTTAAAAGCCAATGGACTAAAAGAATTTGAGTCCATTTTATACAGTACAGCCCGTTTGGTATGCAATCGCTCCGCTTTTTATCACAAACACACCGAATTACGGTCTCTTATCGAGAGCCTAGAAAATTAAAATATTGTTTTCACATTCGTTTTCCAAAACATAGTAAAAACCAGTTATAATTCCATAGAGGATAGCCATGGCAGTCCCAAAGAGACGTAAATCAAAATCGAAAGTTAGAACGAAAAGAGCCCATCACGCGATAGGCAAGCCTAACTTAAACCCGTGTTCCAATTGTGGTTCATTTGTTCTGTCCCACCGTGTTTGCCCTTATTGCGGTTTTTATAAGGGAAAACTCGTAGTCGCTCAAAAAGTTAAAAAAACGACCGAAGATAACTAACCATTATGTGGGTCGCCGTGGACGCGATGAGCGGAGATTACGGCCCTGAAGGTATCGTCGAGGGCGCAGTGATGGCAGTACGAGAATTCGGACTGTCGGTTTCGCTCGTCGGCGACGAACAAGAGTTACTTGATATCCTGTTAAAATTTGATTATGACACTGAGAAAATCCGTGTCATTCATTCTACTGAAATCATCGGTATGAATGATTCTCCTTCGATAGCAGTCCGCGCTATGGAGGATTCTTCCGTAGTCAAAGCAGTTCGTTTAGTGGCAGATAAAGAATGTATCGGTGTGTTTTCTCCGGGAAACACAGGTGCTACTATGGCCGCCGCATTGTTACACCTTGGCCGCCTGCCAGGTGTTCTGCGACCGCCAATTGCTGCTCATATTCCCAGGGAAGAAGGGCCACCTGTGCTTCTGTTAGACGCCGGTGCGAATGTTGATTGTAAACCTGAATATCTAGCTCAGTTTGCGATTATGGGTGAAATTTATGCCCGAGAACTTTTTGGAATCCAAAATCCAAAAGTAGGAATTCTTTCCAATGGGGAAGAAGACAAAAAGGGAAATACAGTTTCTGTCAAAACCTTTGATCTCTTAAAAAAAATCCCGTTCAACTTTGTGGGAAACGTAGAAGGTCGCGATCTTTATGGTGGCGGGCGTGAAGTAGATGTTGTTGTCTGCGATGGTTTCATTGGGAACATTGTTCTTAAAGCAACAGAAGGACTTGCCAAATCCATATTCAATGTATTGAAGAATTCCATCAGACAATCAAGCCTTGCAAAAACCGGAGCACTCCTTTTAAAATCAACTTTTACTGCTGTAAAAAAACGTTTAGACTATGCGGAATATGGCGGTGCCCTTCTTCTTGGTGTAGAAGGGATTTGTATGATAGGTCATGGTTCTTCTAACGCACTTGCTGTGAAAAATGCAGTTCGTGTTATCTCAGAGTGCGCCAAACACGGAATCAACGATCGGATTAGAACAAGACTTAGCGAATATAAAACTCTTTTGAGTGATTCGGTTTAAATACATAAGGATTCATTTAGATTCATTTCATTTAGAAAATATTTTAGGAATTAGAAAAGAAGAGGAAAAAACCAAATGATTAGTTTAACAGGAAAAACAGCCATCGTAACAGGTGGAGCAAGAGGAATTGGAAAAGCAACTTGTTTGAAACTTGCTTCTCTTGGAGCCAACATCGTTGTAGCGGATATGAACCCAGAAGCAACGAATGCCACTGCGGAAGAATTAAAATCCAAAGGTTACAAAGCAATCGCTGTTGTTGCAAACGTTTCTGTTGAAGAAGATGCTCAAAAACTAATTGATTCTGCAAAAAAAGAATTTGGAACCGTAGACATCCTCGTGAATAACGCAGGGATCACTCGTGACACTCTCCTGATGAGAATGAAAAAAGAGCAGTGGGATGCGGTGATCGCAGTAAACCTTACTGGAACATACCTTTGTACACAAGCAGCGATCAAAGTCATGATGAAACAAGAAAATGGTGGATCAATCATCAACCTTTCTTCTATTTCTGGTGAAAACGGAAACATTGGACAAACAAATTACTCTGCATCCAAAGCAGGTGTGATTGGTTTTACTAAAGCTGTGGCTTTAGAGATGGCATCGAGAAAGGTTCGTTGTAACGCGATTGCCCCAGGATTTATTGCCACTGAAATGACAGAAGCAATCCCTGAAAACATCAGACATGGTATGGTGCAAGCAATCCCACTCAAACGTGCTGGTCTTCCTGAAGACATCGCCAATGGAATCGCTTTCCTTGCCTCTGATGCATCTTCCTTTATCACAGGACATGTATTGGATATCAATGGTGGTGGATTTTTACCAGGTGGCGGCCACTAAAATTTAATCCATTTTTCATATTGTTGATCAGGAAAATATGATCAACATACAAAGGTAATGCGATAATTGCATTATCTGATAGTTCCCCTCCCTATCGGATCCATCCGTGGTGAGGGGTTTTTTATTTCTTTGTGGTAAGTTTGGATTGGTAAGAGAAGGCCCTGGGGATCTCAATCGTGTAGGCCATTCCTTCCGTTTCTTCTCCGAAAAAACCAATTTCTTCTAATTCAGAGATCACTTCGGAAAGATTTTTTTTGGGGATCAGGAGATTTGCCACCTCTCTTGCCGGAGTGAATGCATTTTTTTCATTCTGAGAATGGATGAGTTTGTTCAGTGAAATTGTGGAACTAGAAACCCCCACTTTTCGTAAACTCACAAGTGCGGATTCGATGGATTCCTCCTTACAGTTTAGGACCACATTCACTCCTTCAAAATAATTTCTCTGGCGAGTGGATTGTCGAAATTGATTGGATTTTTTTCTCCAATCCATGTTTCCGTATAACTGATCTAATGCGGATATGATTTGGTCCATGCTGGCAGCTTGTTTTGGCCCTTCTAAACTGACCTTGGTATTGAGTAAACCCCGACCCACCGGAAATTCAAAAATAAACCCCCTCCCAGGAAGATCAAGTCTACCCACTTCAATGATAAAATCCATCGCATGTTCCGCGTCAGACGAGTGGACGATGAGTTTTAAAATTTCTTTTTCTTTGGGAATGGTGATTCTTAGTAGTCCCAGCTTATCACGTAAACCAGTTCCCGTTCCATAACTAATGGTAGGAACTGCCACTCCGTTTTGTAATACCAACCTGGCGATTGGTTCTGCTGATCCGCGTGGAAGGATACAAAATATTCCCGTAAGTCCAGAAAAACCAATGGCTTTGTTTTTTTCATCCGTTGTAAAGATATAATCTATCGGAATAGGACTATGTAAGTCGATGGTTTCTGAATACACAGTTCCATGTCCTGGAATGTTTAGTTCTGCTGCATCACGGAATAAGGTAAGCAAAAAGTTTTCTGCAATAGGTTCAGAGATGACTTCAAAAATGGTAACAGGCGTATCGATGATGGAATGGTTTTGGTAAAAGTCGAATAACAACCAACCTCGTTTTGCAAGGACAGGATACCTTCCCGCCTCCATGTGGAAATAGTGGATTTTATATCTTTTTAAAGCAGAGACTACATGGTCAGTGAGGTCTCTATGAACAATTGCCGTGATTCTTGTGGCTTTTCTTTTAGAATTCATATTATTTCTCTTTTAGTTCCGAATCACGTAATGAGAGTTTGCGAGATTTTTCCACAATCATTCCCATAAGTAAAACGGAAAGGATAGGGAAGGCAGAAGCAGCGGCAAGGACTCCAAATCCATCCACCGTTCCCATTTGGTTCCCGATTCCAAGTCCCATAGCAATGATGAGGGGAACTGTGATGGGTCCTGTGGTGACACCAGCACTATCCCAAGCAATGTCGATAAATTCTGATTTACTAAAGGTATTTAAAATCAGGAGAGAAAGATAAACTGGGACTAAGATCCAAACAAGAGGAATTTCGAGTAAAATCTTTAGCATTCCAAGTAAGGTCCCAAGCCCAACACCTACTGCGACTGATTGGATGAGGAGGGATTTTCGAAAAGTTCCTACAGTTGTTTCTTCGACTGTATTTCCTAAAGCAGATAATGCTGGTTCTGCGAGAGTGGCACTGTATCCCAAAAAGAAAGCAAATACTAAAACAACTAAGTATCCAAGTAAATTGTCTTCTTTGCCGAAAATTGGTCCATGAATAGGAACATATTCATAGACCTTAGTTTTTGAATTCCAGTTTTCTTCGTGGTAAGGAATACCCGTATAGGATTTACGTTCTTTCAGATAAAAAAACTTTTCTTCTTTGCCTTCCTCGTTCACCGCCTTTAACACCGACTTGGGATTGAAGTTAGGAATGAACTTTGTAGAGTCAACGAGTTCAATAGAACGAAATGTGGAGGGAAGTTTTCCTCCGACTTGGTCTCCTAGTTTGTTCAGTCCAAATATAATTCCGAAGTTGAAGATGGAAAGTCCAATGACAGAAAATACAATTCCTAAAAAAACTTCCTCGGGATAGGGGATTTTTTCTCTGATAACAAAAGTCAAAAACAATAATAAAAAAATGGATAAAGGAAGGATTGCTCGCATCGCCATTTGTAAGGCATTTGAGATACTATCTTTTGCCTTTTGATAGAATTCCGATGAAGATGGATTCCCGACTAAGGAATGTTTTTTTATCGGAGGAAACCCTTGAGAATCACCTAGCAGAAGTTTTGCTTGCGCTAAAGTAATCCCTTGTTTGAAAAAAATCTCTTCTGACATGGGTTTCGGTAATTTTTCGGAAAAATACATTCCAACAATAAATACAGAAAGTACAGGAAAAAGGGAAGCAAGTGTCACAACACCATAAGCACTACTTTGTTCGTTTTTTTCTGCTACTTTGGAAATTCCAATTCCCAAAGCCACAACAAGAGGAACAGTCACAGGTCCCGTCGTGACTGCTCCTGAATCCCAAGCAAGTCCGGAGATAAATTGTAAGTTCTCATCGAAGTAAGCGTAAATACTTACACCTAATAGTAGAAATACGGTCGGCACAAGGATTTTCGTTAAGGAAAATCCGAATAAAAAACGTAACATCCCAAAAACCACCGAGACCCCGACTCCAATTGCTATGGAGAAATAAAGATATAGGGAACCTTCATTGAGTAAAAAATAGAGTAGAGGTGCATCCCAAGGAGCGACTTTGCTACCGCATGCTCTTAAAATGGAGATAGCCGGCTCCGCAAGAGTTGCCCCCACTCCCATGAGAACAGAAAATAACATGATACTAAAGATACCTAATTTTTGGGGCAATCGAAGTCCCAAGGCCTCACCCAAGGGCATCAGTCCAAGAAACAATCCTTCTAAAAAGAAAGTGAGTCCAAGGACAACAGCAGAAATTCCAAAGGTAATGAGTCCGGCTTCTTTGATAGGAATTCTTAAAACAAATAACTGAAAGAGTGTAAGGTATAAAACAATCCAGATCACTGCTTTGATCTGGCCCCAAAGTTTTTTTTGAAAATAAGGTATGATTAGGGTAATCGTTTCTCGAAATCCAATCTGGATGGATTCTTCTTTTTCGTTCCTTGCCATATAGACAAACTGAAAGGGAAAAACATTCTTGCAAAGGGATTTTCAAAAAGAATGTCTCCCGGCAAATCCATTCACTTGTGCTTCGAAATTGGTACGGCATTGACTGACAATTGTGGTTCCAGGTGTGTAAACAGCACGAGTTGTATCGAAAAGAGTTTTGATCGCTGCTTTGTCTAAGAACTCATATCCATCCGCATTGTCTTTCAGAAGGTCTGCCCAAGGAAAAGTTTTGGAGGATTTAATACTTCCTTCGAATGGAACAAAAGTTTGATTTCCTGCCGATGCGGAAGGGGCACCAGCTCCGACTGCCTTAGCTGGATAAGCTCCGCCGGAAATCCCGTTACCTGTCCCCACAGCGAATACAACTAAGTCTTTGGAAAGATTGATCCCAAATGTTTTTAACCAATCATCTACAAAAACACCATTGGCTTGGTAACGAACGGAGTTGGAGAAAAGTCCAGTGTCTCTTGTTTGGTTGAAACGAAATCCACCACTTGGCAAATCTACTGGTTTGTAATCATCCAAAAGGTAAACATAAACACCTTGGCTTGGATTTTCTGCCACGTATGGGGAAGTGGCACCACCAGCAACACGATCTGCTGCGTCGGTTTGTAGGATGATGAGGTTTCCTGTAATGTGGTTTGGTTTGTTTGCCTGCCAGTTACTTTGAAATCGTGCCAAAGTTTGCGGAGTGATGAGTCCCAATTGTTTTGGTTGTAATCGGCTGCTGATTCGTTCACCAAATCGGCAGCAGTGTTAACCTTGATTTGATTTGCGGCAAAGAGAAGGAGGCCTGCGAGTAATGTGTTGTTCTCTTCTCTCTTTTCTGCACACGAAATAGAGAAGGAAAGTAGGAGACAGTTGTGAGTGATCGGATCCATTTTTGATTCATGGAGTTCTCCTTTAAATATAATCTTGGAATTGATTGCATAAATCGGGATCGAAAGGGAAAGATCGTTCTGTTATAACAGAATATAAATCCGTTAAAATAGATCAATCGATTGGAAATCCGCCCAGGATTTTGGAATTGCGACTGAGTTTGTCCGCTTATCGCTATTTTCTGTGCAAAACGTTCCCAATTGGGTTTGTGTAATTTACGTTAGGTGATGTTAGAATGATGTCAAAGGTTTCAAGAGGAAAATAATCTATTTAGACTTGCCAAAAATTCCGACAATTTCATTTTAAAAAAACGCTAGGCGTACATATATACCTAGCGGAAAACGATTTAACACTTGCCCCACTGATTAACAGTGGCCTGGAGGATATAAAATGGCAGATTTCGAAAAAATTAAGTCAATCATCGTAGAACAACTTGGTGTTGATGAATCAGAAGTTACACCTGAAGCTCACTTCATCAATGATCTTGGTGCTGACTCTCTTGATACAGTTGAACTAGTTATGGCTCTTGAAGAAGAGTTTGGTGTGGAGATTTCTGATGAAGACGCAGAAAAAATCCAAACCGTAGGCGATGTAATTAAATTCATCGATAAACTTAAGGGGTAATTCCCAATCCAAAAACCGGGTTCCTTGAATAGAGGAACCCGGATCTTTTACCTTGTCCGACTTCATTCGTATCAAACTTCCTCCCGAAAGAATTTCCTCTCTCAAAGAACTTCAATCTCTTACCAATACTCATTTTAAAGATATTTCCCTTCTCCACCTAGCATTTGTTCATAGGTCATTCGCAAACGAAGACTCGGATCGTTATCTTTCCGATAATGAACGTTTAGAATTTTTAGGAGATTCGGTTCTTGGTATCCTTGCTGCCGAATTTTTATACCAGTCTCTTCCCAAAGGAAAAGAAGGAAAACTAGCCAAACTCAAAAGTAAAATGGTCTCGGCTCCTGCGATTGCCAAACTTGCCAGATTCTACAGATTCCCTGAATTTTTGCTTCTGGGCCGAGGAGAGAGAGAAAAGGGGGAATCGAACACCAATCTCCAAGCAGATAGCTTTGAGGCCTTTCTGGGGGCCTTGTACCTCGACCAGGGCCTTGAGAGTTGCCGTAAATTTCTCACTCCCCACTTTCAGATAATGGAAAAGGGTGTTGAGGATGCGGAAGAAACAAAAGATTATAAAACCATTTTGCAGGAATTTTGCCAAAAGAAATGGAAAAAATTACCTGAATATTCTGTTATGAAAGAAGAGGGTCCTGACCACGACAAAGAGTTCCTAGTTTCTGTGGGTTGCGAAAATCATTTCCAAACTAGTGGGGATGGAAAGAACAAACGTCGGGCAGAACAAATGGCAGCAAAGGCCGCCCTTCGTTTTTTAAAAATACTATGATCGACTTTTTATTAAAATCCAAATCGATGCGGGTTCGTGTGGCCGCTCTCATCCAAGATCCTAAGGGTAAAATTTTGTTTGTACAACAGCAAAAAAAACAATCGGGGTATTGGTTACTTCCCGGTGGTGGGATCGAATTTGGGGAGTCAGGAGAAGAGGCACTCAAACGAGAACTAAACGAAGAGTTGTCTCTAGAAGTAAGCCAAATGGAATTTTTATTTTTAAACGAATCCATTGATCCAAATAAAAAACGACACTTGATTCAAATTGTTTTTTTAACCAAAGTAAAAGATTTGTTACCCATCTTAAATCCAAAAGAAAAAGCCATTTCCGGGTTTGGGTATTTTACCACTAAAGAAATTTTATCTATGGACATTCGTCCAGACATAAAACATTACTTCCGAGCCAAAAGTACAAATAAACCTCGATATATTTCCAGCCCGTGGGTGAATGAACCATGAAGTTGTCGGAACGTGAAATTATCGGAGCGGGTTTTCGTTACCCGATTGAATTACATGAAGACTTCCAAGGTCTAACGGAGAAATTAAATTCACTTTCGAAAGTTTCCAAAGTATATGTCCTTACAAGCCGAGAAATTGCAGGGATCTACGAAAAATACATTACGAAAGAACTAAGATCACTGAACGTTCCTTTTTCCTATATTTATTTAAAACCGGGTGAAAAAAACAAACATATCGATCGAGTGAAGAAAGTTTACAACCAACTGATTGAAACAGATGCGGATAGAAAGGCTGTTGTCATCGCATTTGGAGGGGGTGTTGTAGGAGACTTCGCTGGATTCATTGCTGCGACTTACCAGAGAGGCGTACGTTTCGTCCAGGTGCCTACGACGCTTCTTGCTTGTGTCGATTCCTCTGTGGGTGGAAAGGTTGCAGTCAATGTTGATTCTGGTAAAAACATGGTAGGTGCTTTTTATCAACCAGAGTTTGTTTTTGCACCTCTCTTTACTCTCTCCACTTTGCCTGAAAAAGAATGGAGTTGTGGCCTTGCGGAAATCGCAAAACACGCCTTTCTTGATGGTGGAGATTTTTTAGAAAAAATATCAAAATCAAAACGTTTAGATTATTCTGCAAACTCGCCAACTCTCCGTTATGCGATCGAAGAATCGGTGCGAGTTAAATCAGGAATTGTTTCGCAAGATGAAAAAGAATCGGGACTTCGTGCGGTTCTGAATCTAGGTCATACTACTGGTCATGCGATCGAATCCTTAACTCAATATAAAAAATACTCTCATGGGGAAGCAGTAGCTGTTGGTCTTGTGACTGCTTTAATGTTATCGCGTGAATTAGCTAATTTTTCGGAAACTAATTTTCAAAAAGCAATTACTTTGATGAAACAACTGGAACTGCCAACTAGATTGGAAGAAAAACCAGACGAAATTTTGAAACATATGGAACATGATAAAAAAAAGGAAGGGACTTCCTTAAAATTTGTTCTACTAGAAGACTTTGGGAAACCAAAATTTGGAGTTTCTGTCGAACGCAAAACAATATTAGAAGTACTAAAACGTCAAAAAGGGAAGTTATAGAATGGGTGGAGGAAGCCTAAAAGAATTCTATTTGGATTTGAATCCATTAACCTTACTACGAAGTTCAAATCGTGACTTTGCAGAAACTATGATCCTCTTCGGATACATGGTGGTCTTTGCAATATTCTCTTATAAAATTACAATGATTCTTGTAGAGAGAATCAAACCAGCACCTGATGCGGTTCACGAATACAATCGCCGAAAAGTAGCTCGTATGGGTTTTCTTTTGGTGTTTGGAATTGCTTACCTTCCACTTATATTTTCTAGTTTATCATTACTTCCTACTGTCCTTGGTCTGGCGGGTGCGGGTATTGTAATCTCACTCAAAGAAGTTTGGCTCAATGTGGTTGGTTGGTTTATGATTATGGGAGGGAATGGCTTTAAGGTAGGAGATCGCATTGAGATCGACACCATCAAAGGGGATGTAGTTAACATCGGTTTTTTTAAATTCACTCTACTTGAAATTGCATCTGACCCTAGATTTGAACAATCCACAAATAGGCTCATTCATTTCCCCAATTATAATGTTGTATTACATCGATTCTTTATAGTTTCCGAAACTATGGATTTTGTCTGGGACGAGTTTCGAGTCTATTTGAATCTGAATTCTAATTGGGAAAAGGCTGAAAAAATATGTGCTCAGATCCTTCATGAGGAATTGGTATTGGCACCTGAGTTAGTGGAATCTAAAATTCGAGAAATGTCAAAAAACTATCTGGTGAGACTTGGCAAAACCACCCCTATTGTTTATACTTCCCTTGAACCGGAAGGAACCATTCTTATGTGTTTACGTTATTTAACGCCCATTAGGTCAAAACGTCTCAATCGAATCCTCATCTCTAAAGAAATCCTAACAAAGTTCAAAAATGAAAATGACATCTACATCCACACCCATTAAAGACAATTCGATTTGGATATTTGTATCCTTGGTACTATTTGTTTTGTTAGTTGGTTTAGTGTTTGGCCCTTGTAAGGGCAAAACGGCTAGGCCTAGTTCGGTTCCTAAGGAAGCGCAGTTCCATAAAAAAATAAACTACTATAAATTAACCGCAGAAGGTTTTTATCGGGAGTGGTATGAAAACGGAAATCTTGTTACTGAGGTTCCCGTAAATCCACTCGGTCAACTGAATGGATATAGTAAAAGGTTAAACTACTTAACCGGAATTCCCATCATGGAAGGGAACTTTTTAAATGGAGATCGGGATGGTCTTTGGAAATTTTATTTTTCCGATGGAAAGATTTACATTGAACAAACCTATAAATCAGGATATAGGAAAAAACAGCTCTGGATCCAAACGGCAGAACTTGGAAACGAAACTGGTTCCTATCACAGATACTTTCGCAGCGGTAGGCTGAATGAAAAAGGTTACTTTGATGGGGGATATCGGACAGGGGATTGGGTCCGATATTATCCGGATACTAAAGTGGAAGAAAAGGGAAGTTATGAGAACGATAAAAAGGTAGGAGAATGGTTTTATTATTATCCTACTGGAGTTAAAGAAGCCACTGAAGTTTATTCGGAGAATGGAGAGTTAATTGCGCGGTCAACATACTATCCAAACGGAAACGTATGGTGTTTAGTTCGGAAAGGAAAAGACACAGATTGCCATTAGGCTCTCTGTGTGATTTGGTAATAGATAAACTAAAACTCGGTTGCTTTGCCAAAAAGTCCCAAATGGTTTTGAATCAGGTCGATATTAAAAAGCAAAAGACTAAACAAAAACGTTACAAAAAGCACAATCAGAATGGTGCTGAACACACCGAAAAAACTGTTTCTTAAAAACCTAAATTGTAAATAGGCAAAACTGACGGCAAGATTTTTCCAATTGCTACTGTTCGGTTCTCCGCCAACTTTCTTGTAATTGAAAATATAAAATAAAGACAATATCCCTAGTAAAAAGAAAATAAAATAACTAAATTCTGTTACGTAGTGTTTCTGTAAGAGAAAAAGTGGAATGTATATTAAATTTCCGATCAAGATTCCAATTAGGATAATAATGATTACGTGAAAGATGGGAGAGAAGATAGATCCTGTTTTTGTAGAACTAGGAGAACGTCCTTCTTCTTCTAATGAAGAGGAAAACTGTAGGGACTGGAACCCTTCTGCTAACTCCTTGTTTTTTAAAATAAATCGATACGCAAGAATACTTGCCAAATAAGCAAAAACTAAAAAGACAAAATAAAAGTAAGAAAAAATGTCTTTTTGAATCATTAGGTTTAGTTGATAAAAAACTTTGGGTAAAAGTACAACTAAAGAAACAGGATAAAAAACATTTGCCAAAGATTTATGAAACCATACTCGGAAAACATAGGACACTGCCGTGGAAAAACTTAATAATAAGTAAAACAGTGAAAGAGCAAGTAGAAGTTTTTGTCCCACTAATACTCGTTTGATATTGTCTCTGGTTTCTTCCTGTTCCGTATCTACGGGTAGTTCTCGTGATTCGAGTTCAACCAAAAAGGATTCTAAATAGGATATTCGATTCAATACCCCATTTTCCGAAATCACTTTTGGTTTCATAGATTCCATCGAAGACTCTGAAGTCTCTGCAGAGATATATTCAGGGAACTGAACTGAGTAATCAACAAATAAGGAATGGAGGATTACGATAGCAATGAATATAGGTGTAATGATTGGTAATAGTTTTTTCAATTTTTCCATAAAGATTATAAGATTACAAATATAGTCATCATACCGATGGCAAGGACTACTAACATAATGATGTAAGGCCATAAATGAAAACTTTCATCGGCAGAGAGTTTTGGATTCTGTTTGGCTTTTGTTACTGCTACAGTGGGTGAAGCAACCGAATTCATGATATTGGCAACACCTTGTTGGCTGTCGGTTGTTTTGATTTTTACAGAGTTTTCCTCTTCAATGATTTTGCCATATACTTGTTCATTGATTTTGATGACAACTTCCGAAAAGTTCTTGTTATTCGAGATGTTTACAATTTTGGCTGGGATTTGTTTGATTGCTCCAGACTCTTCCTTCAACTCTAAGCTATTGATAATGGAATCAGTAATTCCATCTCCTGGAACGAGACGAATATACACATTATCGCCTGCTTTGAGTTCTACGAGAGGAACTCCATTTACAGGGGAGAGTTGGAATTTGAATTGAACAATTTGTTTGTCCGCTGGAATTAAAAAACCAGAGGCTTGGGGAACCGGAGTTACTGGAGGAGCTTCTTTTTTTGCAATTTCCTCTTCATCCACTGTGGTTTTGGAAATTTCGTTTGGATCGATCAGTTCAAAATGGATTTCTACCTTAGGTTCGGAGTTTCCAGAGGTTCTTTTGTGAATTTCACTAAAAACAAAGTCCAAACGATCTGTTAGGTTGTGGTCCATGTAATGGAGGATTTCTTCTAAGAAACTTTCCGAGCCAAATTTAGTTTTGATTAGCTCCTGGAGGGACTTGGTAATGTTTTTCTGTTGTTCCCCTTTGTAGATGACTCTCTGCATCCGGTTGTAAAAGTCCTGAAATGTGGACCGAACGGGTAAAAGGGACAGTGGGCTTGTACATGAAACTCCCTCAAACTTCACCGATTTGGTTTCAACCGGGTCAATGACAGCCGCAATCATGGTATAGACCATGTTGGCTTCGTCTCGAAGGTTTACTTTGACAGAATAATAGTTTGGTGTTTCAGGCATAAGGTTCTTTTTTGACAGTATCCATCTTTAGAAGAAAGCTGTCAAAAAGATTAGGTCATCATGGGAATCGTCTCTTTAATCACAATCCGTTACATCCGAGGGTCCAGAGTACTGGGTTTCCTCTCTATCAAATCCAGGCTGTCCTTCATTGTTATGGCGGTCGGAGTGGGACTCCTAGTAGTAGTCCTCTCCATTTTCAACGGATTCCAAAAACAAGTAAAGGAATCACTGTGGCAAGGGGGCCCTCATATCACCATTGAGAACTCTTATGGCTCCGGCGCCATTTATGATTATGAAAAGGTAATCAAACACCTGAAGGAAGACCCGAAACTCGCCGAGTCCTTTGTTTCCGTGGAAGGAAACATCACAAGCCACGGTCTCATCCAAAGTAATAACAACTTCAACCCGATCATGATCCGCGCAGTCCCAGTCGAATCCGTAGAAAAATTAGTGGAAAATGGACTACCCAACTTTCCTCGGATCTTACAATACGATCGAGATAAAATCCAAGCCATCAATTCTCAAAAATTGGTAGTTGTTGGAAAAGAAATGAGCGCCATTTACGGATACGGCCTCGGTCGCGAAATCACCATGGCAGTCCCTGGGGGAAGGTTTACTGTCGAACGAGGGGTTCAAGTGAACGTACAAACCTTTCGTTTAGTTGGGCTTTTTAAAACAGGTTATTATAACTACGATTCTAAATTTGTGTTTTTGTCTCTCCCGCAAGCACAAGAGTTTTTTAAAATGCAAGGAGCTGTGAACCAAGTTGCAATTAAGGTTCGTTCCCTAGATGATTTAAAACTCACCAAACATAGAATCTTATCTCGGTTAAACGAAGACAATTGGAATCGTAAGATTCAAGATGAAACTTCTTGGTCCGTGCGAACCATCGCAGAAGAACAGGAAAACTTTTTGGCTGCACTCAAACTGGAAAAAACAATCATCTCCATCATTGTTTTTCTTTTTATCGTTCTTGCAGCCCTTGGGATGGTAGCCACTGTGCACTCACTCATCCGTGCAAAACGTAGGTCCATAGGAACTTTGAAAGCACTGGGTTTGGCATCCAACGATATTCTACTCATCTTCACCTTGAATGCAATGATAGTAGGAATTTTATCATCGCTTGTAGGAGGGATGACGGGAATCTTCATTGCTACAAAGTTAGAAGTGATCATCAATATAATTTCTGAGATTATCAATGGGGTTGGTGGTTTACTCAATCCTGGCGATTGGGATCCTGTAGAGCTGGTTCCAAAGGATATTTATTATTTTGATCATATCCCTGTGGATATTGATATATCTTTTATCTTTATGGTGACAACGGCAGCAACCATCCTCTCTGGCCTTGCTGGTTATTTCCCGGCACGTATGGCCGCTAATCTAAACCCTGTGGATACAATAAGAAATGACTGATATCAATGTAAAACCAACTGTTTCTGTTCGCAAATTAGAAAAATACTACCAGGTTGTAGACAAAAAGTATCATATCATTTCTGGTCTTGATTTTGAAGTCTTACCTGGAGAAATTGTTTCTGTGGAAGGAGCATCGGGTGTGGGTAAGTCTACACTTTTGAATATCCTTGGAGCTATGGATTCGTTTGACGACGGTGAGGTGGAAGTTTGTGGAGTGAGTCTTAAAAATCTGAACGAAAAACAAAGAGAAAGTTTTCGCGCTGAAAAAATTTCTTTTATCTTCCAACAACATCTTTTGTTACCAGACTTTACTGCCTTGGAAAATGTGATGATGCCACTTCTCATTGCCAGGATGAATCCGAGCACAGCCAAAGTACAAGCTACAGAGATTTTAAAGAAAGTAGGACTTGGGGAAAGAACAGAAAGTTTTCCTTCCCAACTATCTGGTGGAGAGAGTGCCCGTGTTGGTGTGGCAAGAGCACTAGTGGGTAGAAGGCAACTGATTTTGGCAGATGAACCAACGGGGAACTTAGACAGGGACAACTCTCGTCATTTAATGGATCTCATCAAGGAACTCCAAAACGAATTTAAGTTTTCTTTGATTCTTGTGACTCATGACCTGGAACTTGCCTCCATGGCTCATAAAAGAAATCGGATTGTATCGGGACAATTAACTCCAGTTACCTGATATGCAGTTTTGTCGTTTTTGCGGAACCAAAGAAATTCAGTTTCGTAAAAGCGGCAAGTTTGGTTGTGTCCATTGTGCACAAATTTTTAATTATCCCAAACCAAATCGCAGAATAAAAATTCCTGAAAGCCAAATCCAAACTTTTGAATCCTTCATAAAAACATATTCAAAGTCTTTACGAATTTTTTCATTACGAACTCGAATCACAAGAAATCTAAAATCGAGTTTGTTCCCTTTTTATGATCCATTTATCGAAAAATCCAAACAATTGTTAGTTGAAAATGGCCTCGGTTCCCAATTGTATTGTGATACAAATGTTCCCTCTGGGGTTCTAACTGAAAAGCCAGAACCTAGGATGGGTTTTTATTTAGGCTCGGAAGACCATATCCGCTGGGAAGAGATCTCAATTCAGTCGTTTGCGAATCGAAATCAAAATTTAACCCCAAAAAAACGGAGAATGGGTCTCTTTCGTTTTTTGCTCCAAAAATCTCATTGGGCAGTGCTTCCCGATATTGGGTTTGTTTCTTCTTGTCCTACCAATTTGGGGCGGGGTAGGAGAGATTCGATCCTTTTGGGAATGGATTCGGAGATCGTTTCTGAGTTTTTTTCAATTTTACAAACATTACCTGAATTTGGTATAGAAATTGCTCCATCCACCGATCATAGATTTAGGAACATCGGAAAAGACCGAGTTCTTGTCGTAAAAATCTCGTGGAAGAACGCTTTGGCGGTTCAAAAACGTCAGTTTTACAAAATTCTTGGTTTACTAGGCTCCTATTAAACCGGTACGGTCAAGATGGGAACTAGGACGTTCGTCTAATTAACAAAGGCAGGGTGCGGCATGTTGGAATTCACCAAAAGAGCAAAAAGAGTCATCAACGAAATCGCCCAAGATGAGGCTAAACGTTTGGGTTCCGATTTTATCGGTCCTGAACACATTCTACTTGGGCTTCTCCGGGAGGAGGACTCTGTCGCGATTAAGATTCTTACGAATCTAAACATCAATTTGAACGAACTCCGTAAAGAAGTCGAAAAGAGAACTCGCGAGGGTTCCGGTGCCTTGTTACTTGATGTAAACCAAGGACAAGACAAATACCAAAAAATGATCGAAGTTTCTAAAGAGGAAGCAAAACGCCTCAAACATAACTATGTGGGAACCGAACACATTCTTTTGGCACTACTTCGCGATAACAATAATATCGCCGGTGGATCTTTATCATCTTTCAGCGTAAATTATAACGTCATTAAATCTGAGATTTTGCGTCTTCTCGGAGCTCCCCCATCGGGTGCAGTGGGTGGCGGAACTACGGGAACTCAGTCTGGTCCTCAAGGCCAAACGCAAACAGCAGCCCCAAGACAAGAAAAGAGTAAAACTCCTATCCTGGATGAGTTTGCACGGGATCTAACACAACTTGCTCGTGAGAAAAAATTGGATCCAGTGATTGGTCGTTCGAAAGAAATCGAACGGGTCATCCAAATCCTGTCTCGTAAAACAAAAAATAACCCAGTTCTTGTGGGAGAATCAGGTGTAGGTAAAACAGCCATCGTGGAAGGCCTTGCCCAAGCAGTGATTGAAAAGTTGGTTCCTGATTTATTGTTCGACAAACGAGTGTTATCTCTTGATTTGGCAAGCCTAATTGCAGGTACGAAATACCGTGGTGAGTTTGAAGAACGATTGAAAAAAATCATGAAAGAAATCGTTACTTCCCAAAACATCATCATCTTTATTGATGAGTTGCACACTCTGATAGGAGCTGGTGCCGCAGAGGGAGCGGTGGATGCAGCAAACATCCTTAAACCGGCTCTCGCACGTGGGGAGTTGCAATGTATTGGCGCCACAACCAATAACGAATACCGTAAATACATCGAAAAAGATTCTGCTTTGGAAAGAAGATTCCAAATGGTGAAGGTTCTTGAACCTTCTGTGGATGATGCAGTTCTGATTTTAGATGGTTTGAAAAAAGCATACGAAGCTCACCATAAGGTGCGTTATACGGAAAAAGCGATCGAACAAGCGGTAAAATTATCTCACCGTTATATCAATGATCGTTTTTTACCGGATAAAGCCATTGATATCATTGATGAAGCAGGAGCTAAAGCTCGTCTTGCCAATTGCCAACGTCCCAACGAAATCAAAGAGATCGAAGAAGAAATCAAAGCTCTTTCCCTTAAAAAAGAAGATTTAGTTCGGAGCCAAGAGTATGAAAAGGCAGCGGCAGTTCGTGATGAAGTGAACCGTAAAAAAGGCCAATTGGAAGAAAAAACCAAACAATGGCAAGAACGTATGGAAGGGTATGCAGTTTCGATCGAAGAAGAAGACATCCTATCTGTTGTTAGTCTTTGGACTGGAATTCCTTTGAAAAAGATGGAAGAGTCCGAGAATACAAAACTTCTCAATTTGGAAGAAGATATCAAAACAAGGATTGTTGGGCAAACAGAAGCGATCGAAAAAGTGGCTCGTGCGGTTCGCCGTTCGCGCACTGGACTCAAAAGTGAAAAACGTCCTACGGGATCCTTTATCTTCCTTGGTCCAACGGGTGTTGGAAAAACGGAACTAGCAAAGGCTCTCGCGGAACAACTGTTTGGATCTGAAGACAATATGCTTCGTATTGATATGTCGGAATACATGGAACCCCATGCGGTATCAAGACTGATTGGAGCTCCTCCCGGTTACGTAGGATACGATGATGGAGGCCAACTCACAGAATTCGTAAGAAGAAAACCATATAGTTTGGTTTTACTTGATGAGATCGAAAAGGCTCACCATGATCTTTTTAATATCCTACTTCAAATTATGGAAGAAGGGAATTTAACAGATACGAAAGGTCGTAAGGTAAACTTCCGCGATACCATCATCATCATGACATCGAACATCGCTGCGAAAGAAATTTCCAAAGGTGGTCGATTGGGTTTTGAAGATTTTGCAGACGAAAGAGAAACTTACAAAGCAGATCAGGCTCGGGAACAATTGAAAAAACATTTCAGCCCAGAGTTTCTGAATCGTGTGGACGAAGTAGTTTACTTTGCACCTCTCAAAAAAGAAGAGATTGTAAACATTGTGGATATTATGTTGAAAGACTTCAACAAACGCCTGACTGAAAAGAAAGTGCTTGTGGATCTTTCTTTTGCCGCAAAAGAACATTTCGCTACCATTGGTTACGACCAAAACTATGGTGCTCGTCCACTCAGACGAGTATTCCAAAGAGAACTGGAAGACTATATGGCAGTGCAATCGTTAAAGGGTGTATATGACAATCCAACTAAGATCCTGGTAGACTTAGCTGAAGGAAAACTCGTGTATACAGAAACCCCTTGGACAGAATACAAAGAAGCTCCGAAAAAAGACGGAGGTTCTTCTCCCAGTGCTGAGGAAAAAGATTTGGCTCTCGTTTAGAGAGCCTTTCGGACAGGCGAACGGAAATGGCTATCCTCATTCCCCTCGTCTTTCTGTTTTCTTATTTTTTCATTCGTAAAGTATGGTTCCAACTCCGGAAAATCCGCACCGTTGGAACCATTGAGCGGATTGAACTGGGTTACATTCGACCCAATCTCATCCTGCCAGAAGTCAAAGTTTATTATAAGTATTACTTCCAGTCGGGACTTTATTTTGGTTCCGGTTACCTCAATCTATCCGATTTTCTCACCAATCAGGAATTTCATGTCCATATGGGTCCGGGTGAAAATCCGATTTTGTATACAGACGATTCTGAGATCATCACGGAAGAACATATTGAACATTACTTGCTTTCTAAGGGGGGCAGCGTTTTCCTATACCTGGACCCCATCGAACCCTACCATTCTAGGATTGATTCGGTCAATTTGAACTCCATTACAGTTTCCTCGGACCTTTCATGAAACATTTTATCCACATTGCCGCTGTTACTTGCTTTCTCGTAACATCTCTTTTTGCTCAAGATAAGGAACAAGTTGGTTCCGCTTACTTTCAGGCTGTTGATGAGTATAAGGTAAAGAATTACAATAAATCCATAGAACTCGTAAAAAGTCTTTTGACTGATGGTAAATCGTCTTACGAATTTTATGCATTACTTGCCTTTAACTATGATAAGTTGAATGACTTTGAAAATTCTTATAAAAACATATTGGAAGCAAGAAAACGAAAACCTGATGATGAGGATCTTTTGCAAGCTAGCCTTGGCATTTTGACCCGCAATAAAAAATGGAAACCGGCCATTGAGTTAGCAGAAAAAACCATCCCTATGTATCCGCAAAATCCAGAAGTTCGCTATTTTTATGCTTTAGCACTTTCTGAAAAAGGCGCATCTAAAACAGCACTTTCACAAATTGAAAAAGCAAAAGCCGGCAGCCCCAGTGACTTTCGCATGTTGGAGTTAGAAGGCAAAATTTACTATAACCTAAAAAACTATGACAAAGCGGATGTTAGTTTGCGATGGGCATCCTCTTTGAACCAAAATTCTGCAGAAATTTGGAATAACTTAGCTCTTGTCCAAGAGGCCTTATACAAATCGAATAAAAAATTGGGCAAAAAATCCCAAGCAAATACTTATTTGACGGAAGCTAAGGACTGTATTCAAAAAGCTTCAGATTTGAATGGGGAAAGTGCTACCATTAAAGAAAATTCAAAACGAATTGCTGCCTTCACATCCCTGTGAAAATTAAGTTTCATACACTCGGTTGTCGGTTGAATTTTTTTGAAACCGACGGTATGTACTCTGTTCTGAAAGATAAAGGGTTTTCTTTGGCACAAGCGGAAGAGGAAGCTCAATACATCGTTGTCAATACCTGTACTGTTACAAATAAGGCTGACGTAAAGAATCGTAATATCATTCGTAATGCCATTCGTACAAATCCTGGAGCCAAAGTTTATGTAACTGGTTGTTACGCGGAAACAGATAAAGAAATTTTACAAAACATTCCTGGTGTTTTTGGCGTTTTTGGAAATTCAGAAAAAAGTGCACTTCCCTATAAGATATTAGAAGATTGGGAAGGAAAAGAAACTTATCCCCATAAGATACTCGATCGTTTTTCTTATTCGGATGTACTTCCCGAAGGTCATACCCGCGCTTATCTAAAAATCCAAGATGGCTGCAATCGTAAATGTTCTTATTGCAAAATTCCTGCAGCAAGGGGCCTTGGGGTCAGTAGGAACTACAATGACGTTTTAGACCAAGTTAGATACCTTCAGGACAATGGGGTTGGCGAAATTCAGTTAACTGGTGTTAATCTGGGGTGGTACAGATTAGAAAATGGAGAAAAAGGTTTTTTAAATCTTTTGGAAGATATTTTAAAAATCTTAGAATACTCTCGAATTCGATTGTCCTCGATAGAACCTCCCGATGTTGGATCGGGACTATTAGATCTTATGAAACATCCTAGGTTTTGTAAATTTTTGCATATACCCATTCAAAGTGGAAGCCGTAAGGTTTTAAAAGATATGCGAAGGACTTACCATCCAGATGCTTTTCGCACAAGGATCGAACTGGCAAAAGAAAAACTTCCCAATTTGTTCCTCGGAACCGATGTGATTGTTGGATTTCCTTCAGAGACCGAACTTGAATTCCAAGAAACAAAACAATTATTAGTGGAACTTGGGTTTGCAAAACTCCATGTGTTTCCGTATTCGGTGCGTAAGGGAACAACTGCTGAATCTTTTGGGGATCCGATTCCAGGTGATGAAAAAAAACGCAGGGTGCTTGATTTGATGTCACTCAGTTCTGCGCTTCATACTAAATATTCAGAGTCGGTGATTGGAAAAACTTATGAAGCTATCCTTGAAAGTGATGGCAGGTTTGTAACTGACAACTATCTGAAAGGCAGATTGGCTGACTCTTTCCGCTTTGATACTTTACAAACTGGGCAATTTGTAGATGTTAGGTGCCTTGAATACAAACCCGCCAAAGATAGAGAGGGTGAGTTTGTTTTTGGATTGTCTCTTTAGTTCTCCTTAGAAAAAGAATTCCCAAAAACAATCGATTCCATATGATTAGGTCAACATGGATCGTAAAAAGCTATATATCATTGGTTCCGTTTTTGTAATCGTTCTAACCATTACAACCTTTTGGCTCCTTAGAAATTCCCAATCCAACCGAATGGGAGTCGAAAGAGGTTCGTTAGTGGAAGCTGTATATGCTTTAGGAACGGTAAAACCTGTAGAGAGTTATAGTTTAAAATTTGGAATTGCTGCCTCTGTCCGTGAGATTTTTGTGGAAGAGGGGCAATCGGTCACAAAAGGCCAAGCACTTCTAGTTAACGATTCAGGAATTACTTTTCGTTCTCCTTTCAATGGAACCTTAACCAAGTTAAATGTGGCCAAAAACGAAACGGCTATGCCCGGCCTTCCGCTTTTGGAAATTCAAAATTTAAAAGAAGTATATATCTCCGTATCTCTCGATCAAGAATCCGCTTTACGAGTCAAACCAGGACAACAAGCCCAACTTAGTTTTGAATCGATTCGAGGGAATGTGTATAAGGGAAAGGTGGAAAGGATTTATCCATCCAATGGGCAATTTTTAGTTCGAATTGAACCACATGAACTGCCACAAGGAATTTTACCTGATATGACAACAGACGTGGCCATTGAAGTATCTTCTAAGGAAAATGTCATCTTAGTTCCATTAGTTGCAGTTGATCGTGGAAAATTAGTACGGTTTCGAAATGGGAAACGAGATAAAATTGAAATTCGTATTGGAGCCATCAATTCTGAATATGGAGAACTCATCCAAGGAGATTTGAAAGAAGGCGATGAAGTATTGGTAAAAAACTAATATGTTGTTTCTTGCCATAAGACAGATTCTTTCTAGGCCCCAACAATCCATCCTTACACTCATTGGAATTGTGCTTGGGACCGCTGGTTATATTGTATTTTCAGGAATTATGCTCGGGTTTCAGGCAGTCATTACGGACCAATTAGTGAATTCCGATGGGCAAATCAAAATCTCTCCTAAAGATGAACTCATTACCGAACGAACTTTTGAAGATGTTTTTTTTCAAGGGAAAACAGTTCGTTGGTTGTCTCCGCCATCTGGAAGGACAGACAATTCTCGATTAACAAATGTTCTTGGGTGGATGGACAAATTATCCAACGACCATAGGGTTCTTTCCTTTGCCCCGCAGCTAACCAAGGAAGTTATTTTTGTAAATGGAAAAGCAACAGCACCAGCAAGGTTTGTGGGTGTTGATCCCAATATCCAACCTAAGGTTACTAATTTAAGTGATTATATTATCGAGGGAAAAATTTCAGATTTATCTAGAGGAACTTCCCTTGCCATTATGGGCGAAGGTGTACTCAATAAACTTGGTGCAAAGATTGGAGATACCATCTCTGTATACATTCCGGGAACAGATTTAATCCCTTTGAAGGTGGTTGGAATTTTAAGTACTGGCAATCGTTTGGTCGATGAAGTTACAGTATATTCTTCGTTATCTACTGTTCAAAGTATTACAAAATCGAGCGGCGAAATTTCTCAAATCATTGTTAAAATTAAAGACATTCGAGCCGCTGCACAAATTGCCGAAGATTGGAGATACTTTAGCAAAGATAAGGTGGAAAGTTGGGATGAAGTGAATGCGAGTATTCTCCAAGTTTTTAGAACTCAGGATATTGTGCGTAACTCAACAACATTTACAATTATTCTCGTAGTTGCTTTCGGTATTTACAATATTTTGAATATGGTTGTGAACCAAAAGAAGAAGGAGGTAGCCATCCTTCGTTCGATTGGGTTTGATGAAAAAGACACTATCCAACTATTTATATTCCAAGGATTGTTTTTAGGAACCTTGGGTGCTGTGATTGGGATTTTTGTCGGGGTCCTCGGATGTTACTATATCGATGGAATTCCCATTGGGGACCCAAAACAAAACTCAAAAGCACTTATGAAAACTATGATGATTTCTTGGGACTGGGTAATTTATGTAAAAGGGTTTTTCATTGCCGTACTCAGTGCATCAATCGCCAGTTATATTCCAGCCCGTATGGCAAGTCGTCTTTCTCCTGTTGATATCATTCGAGGGGCAACCTAAATGTTAGGAATAGAGGCCAATCATATTTTTAAATCCTTTGGTGAACCACCGCAAGATGTGATCAAGGATGTTTCTCTGGAGATTGCCGTAGGTGATTTTGTTGCTCTTACAGGTAAGTCAGGATCTGGAAAATCTACCTTACTATACATTGTTAGTGGTTTAGACAATCCTACTAGCGGAGATGTTAAGTTAAATGGACATTCGCTTATAGGGATGGGAAGTGAAGAGATCCATCGTTTGAGAAACTTATCCATCGGTTTTGTTTTCCAGTTTCATTACTTACTTCCTGAACTTACTGGCCTCGAAAACATTACTATGCCTGCCAGAAAAACTGGATCTCAAAAAGCGATTGAAGAGTATGCCCTTCATCTTATGGAAAGTTTTTCAGTTTTGCATTGTAAGGATAAGTTTCCAAGCCAGATGTCTGGAGGAGAAGGGCAAAGGGTGGCTATCGCAAGGGCTCTTGTTCAAAAACCTAAATTTCTTTTTGCCGATGAACCGACCGGTAATTTGGATACAGCTAACGGTGATAAGGTGATGGAGATATTCAAACGGATCAATCAGGTAGATGGAACTACCATTCTTTTTGTTACGCATGACCCTGATTATGCGGGTCTTGCGAGTCGCCGGGTTCATATGATCGATGGTAAAATAGCGGAAATTTCTTAAAAATTCTGCTATATTGGTTTAAATTCGATTCTATAGCAGATATTTTCCAAAAAAATTAATGAATTCGAACGTTCATCGCCGATCTTGGCAGAAGATATGTTTGAACACTTTGAAACTGACGCTATCCGCATCCAAACCAAACGAACCGGGGAAAAGGAACATTCCACCCCACTTTTTTTAACATCGAGTTTTGTTTTTGATGATGCGGAACATGCAAGGGCACTCTTTGCGGAAGAAGTCACTGGTAACCAATATACAAGGTTTTCCAATCCCAATACTACTGAACTCATCGATAAACTTTGTTCTTTGGAACATACCGAAGATGGAATCGCTACAGCATCAGGGATGTCCGCTGTGTTTACCTCTGTGTTTGGCCTTATCAAATCGGGTGATCATATCGTATCGGCAAGGGCCATTTTTGGGTCAACTCATCAAATTTTTGCAAACATTCTTCCTCGTTTTGGAGTGACTACAACCTATGTTGATATCAACAAACCAGAGTTATGGGAAGCCGCTTTCCAAGAAAATACAAAGATCGTTTATATTGAAACACCTTCCAATCCAGGACTTGATATCGTAGACTTAGCATGGGTATCAGCACTCTGTAAAAAGAAAAATGCCATCCTCATTGTAGACAATTGTTTTTGTTCACCTTATATCCAAAGGCCCGCTGACTTTGGGGCTGATCTTGTGATTCATTCGGCAACCAAATATCTAGATGGCCAAGGACGGGTCATTGCTGGGGTCATTTTAGGAAAAAAAGAATTCATCCAACCAATTCGATATATGGCTCGTAATACAGGACCGTCTCTTTCTCCGATGAATGCATGGATTATATCCAAAAGTTTAGAAACACTTGCTGTAAGGATGGATAGACATTCTGAAAATGCGATGAAATTAGCCGAATTTTTAGAACAATCGCCAGATGTGGAATTGGTTCGGTATCCTTTTTTACCGAAGGATCCCGGTTATGCGATCGCTAAAAAACAAATGAAAGCTGGTGGTGGTATTGTTTCCTTTGTGATCAAAGGGGGTATCGATCGAGCAAGGAAATTTCTAGATTCATTGAAATGGTTTTCTCTTACTGCTAATTTAGGTGATACAAGGACTACGGTAACTCATCCCACTTCGACAACACATTCTAAGTTATCAGAAGCGGAAAGACTTGCAGTAGGAATCCTTCCTGGACTCATTCGTGTTTCTGTTGGTCTAGAACATATCGATGATATCATGGCGGAAGTGAAACAGGCACTTGCAAACTCAAAGTAAATAATAGATAACGAGAGTTCCTCTTTTCATCAAGGGACTCTTGTAATAACTTTTTCAATTGTTTCGATAATTGATTTCCTTTCTTCGTTAGTTGTTCTTCAAAACTTCGTATGTAATGCTCGTCAGGATCCACCTCAATCTTCCATAGAAATTCTCTGATTGTATTTTCATTCGGTTCATAGTCAAATCTTACAAAATGTGACTTTTGAGGTTTGATCCTCGTATCTAAATATTCTTCTGTCAGATTCGTGTTGACTATCCTTCCCACGATCGATTCTTCCAGAAGGATGGGAGTAGATTTATTTTTAAGAACCGCATAAAAACGTAAGTAGATTTTCGGAACGATATAAGTGGGGAATTCATGACCAACGCCAATAGATTTTATTTCCGCTTGTATTTTGTATTTACCATTTTTTTCTGTAATGCTCCAGCTAGGTTGTAAAGAATTTTGGACAAATGTTTTATCGTGAATTCCCTTCCAGGAATGATCCCGATCTGGCATATGACAATTCTGGCACTGGATCCCTTGTTTTGCAAAAGGACTTCTTTTCCATTCGGAATAAACTTCCATTAACCTTTTCCCACCCAGTTTGATTCCTGTTTCTTTACTTTCATGACAAGACTTACAAAATTCGGAAGATTCAAATTCCTTTTTCGCAATGTATCCGTTATGTGGTAGATTGTTTGTCAGATACTCATTGGTCTGGCTAATTCTACTCGGCGGGCCAAATCGAATTTGATTCCGAACATGACATGAGGCACAAAGAATGGATGGATTTGAGATCCCTTCTGGAAAGTTATTAGATTTTGAATTCAGAATTTCCGGCTTTTGGTATTCAATGGCAAGTTCTGATTTGGTTTCTGCTAAAGGTGAATGGCATTGAAAACACGATAGGTATTCCTTAGAAGACAAAACTTCCTTCTGCCATAAAAAACCTTTGCTAATCGATTTAGCGTGATCGCTTTTTTCCCACTTTTGAAATTGATTTTTATGGCATGACCCACAAGCTTTTGGATCCAAGTTTTTTTCGAGCGATGAGAAATGTAATGGGGGTTTCCCCTGTTCTGAAATCGGATGTTTCCAATGAGATTCAATAAAATTTTCATCCGAACAACTTACAAACATTGTGATTAAAAGAAAGATGTTCGTAAGTTGAAATCGTTGGAATCGCATACAGTAATTCTATCTAAGAAATTATCCCCCGCAAGCGTTTCCTCCGCCGCCACTAGGAGAGCCACCACCGCCTGAAGATCCAGAAGAGGAAGTCCCTCTTAAAAAACCTTTATCTTCTGTCCTAAGTTTATTGGCTGTTTTTGAAAACTGTCTGGATATATCCAACTGGTAATTGGGCACATTTGCATCCGCATTGGATGTATTACTTTCTGACAGGGTTGCGATATCAGTTCGCCAATAAGAAGCAGGTTGAGTGATGGCACTGGGACTGGATCCAGAAGAAGGAGAACGAAGTCCTAGTGCGCCGAATTGTTTCCAACCACCTTCATACAACCGAGTGGGTTTTCCTAAAATTTGGTGTAATACAAACCAAACAAGCGATCCCTTTGTTGCATCCTCTCCATAAACGTAAATTTGTTTATTGGTCTGATATCCAATCTGATTCAGATAAGTTTGTAACTGGTTCAAGGATTTAAACTGGAAAGTGGTTCCATCATATAAATCTGTCGGAACTAAATTTGTCGAAGACTTGATTCGTCCTTCATAAGTGACAAGACAAGTATTGGTAACAAACGTGGAATTTGTTTTGCTTGTACAATTGGCATATTTGGAACCAGATGCAGTTGAGTTGACTGTTCCCGTATACGATGCATTAGGTCTGCCATCTATGAGAAAAAAACCTTCCAAAGGAATTGGATCTACTTCTTCCAAATTGGTATTACCATTTTTGATAGCATGAATCAAATCACCAATTGTGAGCTGTAAAACTGTCTGGTCTCGGTAAAGAGTTTTTATACTTCCTGCCCGGTTACTATTTGTATAAGTGTAAGACGGAGTCGTAAAAAGATTACTTGCTGCTGTTAAATCTGCAATAGATCCATTTAAAATCGCTAATCTTTCTTTTGGAAATCCCCAATACAACAAGGAGTAATAAGCAAATGTTGCTGAAGAAAGGTTTGCAAGAGAAGAAGTATCTTGCGCAAATACGATATAATCAATTGCAGGATCAATTCCATAGAGAGCAAAAAAATCAGAGATTTTTTTTCCTTTGGGTACGACACCATCAATTGATAAAACTCCATCATCTCTAGTATCTGCTAACAAATCTGGCAAATTTGGAATTGGATATGCAAATGTTTGTTTCCCATCAAAAAAAACATAACGCCCGCTAGATCCCGATGTCTGAATTTGAAAAACAACTAAATTCCCAAAAATGCCAGAAGGACGATTGTTTGCCCAATTTGATAGAAAACGAGAGAACTTCGTGGAAGTAATCAATCCACTATCGTTCTCGTTAAAATCAGCATTGGATAAGGTCGCCAATTCTGCTGGGGAGTAAACACGAAATAAAAATGGAGTTAGGTCGAACTTCAAACTTTGCGGTAAGAAGAGGTATTCCGGTAAACCTTTACAGCCGAATACTTGGATGATTAGAAAGCTAATTATTGTTATGAATTTAAGTTTCATGGTTAGGCCTCAAAGATTGTATGGGAGAGTTACAGCAAACCCCACGGTTTTTAACCTTGCGGTATTATATCCTGCAATTGTTTCTGAATAAAAAAGTGTATAAAAGTTTCCGAAACTATCTGAATAACTTAAACCCACTTCAGCATTATGGAAACTTTCTTTTCTTCCCCATGCAGGTCGTTCATTTTGTACGTAATAATCATAAGGATTGATTCCATATATAGAGGGTTGTGGATAACGAACCATATTGAGCGGTGGTTGTTGCCTTGGGTCAGCGTAAGCGTAACCACCTTGGCCTACCTGCCCGCGAACACCTACCGTTAGAAATAGTGATTCAAAGAAACGTTTGTAAATCGCAGAGTAATAGAGAATATCATCAGGTACAGGATTTTCTCTTTTTCTATAAGAGAATTCTCCCAAGGATCCTAGGCCCCAAACTCCAAAGTCTTTTGCTAAGTAAAGATTGACCTCACCACCGCTAGCTCCATCTCCAAGTGATTGTGGATTACGATCATAATCTCCTCGTTTGATTCCTCCAACACGAAGGGAAATGGTTGGCATCCAGCGGTAATTGGAGTCGAACTCATCTAAAAGTTTATATCTAAGTCCAAACCGAGTGTCCATAAACCCATATTTATCAGGAACATCTGGAGTTTGTTGCAAACCCAAATAACGATTGAATATTCTATGACGGCCTAACTTTCCAAAGCCTATCGTTAAATCTGCCGTAAGTCTGTCAGTAATGCCATATTCTAAAGCCAGGTTTGCAACCGCTAAACGCACGTTATCGTCATATTTTGCTTTTTGACCAGCGAGGAAGGCACTGTCATATTCGGAATGAATGAAAACTGGGCGCACCCAAAGTTGCCTTTCATAAGGTGCCCATGCTTGTTGTGCATAAACATTGGGAGCTATGAAAATGGCTAATAATACAATTTTAATATAGTTAAAGAAAGGACGCATCGTTTATTCCCTCTTTTTTTCTGGTAGTTTTACATTGAATCTAACTTGAACAAAATACTCGAGTGCTTGGAGTTGTTCTTCTGTAAGATTTCCGGCAAAATCAGGAAGGTTAACTCTTCTTTTTTCGGTATTAGGTAAACTTCCTTGTAAGTATTCCAAACGTTCTTCTTGCTCGACTAACTTTACATTGGTTTGTTTTTCTAGGCTTAAGTCTTGGTTGTAGATGGCTTTGCCTAAATGGTATTTTTCTCTATCTTGGCCTTGAGGTATATTGGCGATTCCGCCACCACCAATCCCACCTGATGCCTGTAAACCTGTTATGAAAAATAGGCCTGCAATTAATAATTTCACTAAGTTCTTCATATAACTTTCCCTGTTCATTCGATTTATTTATTTTGAGAGAGGGATCTTGGAACATCCCTCTCGTTTTAGTTTAATCGTTTTTAGCGTTTGTAAGCTTTGTCTTCTTCGATAATCTTTCTTGAAGTTGTTGCAAAGGTATTTAGATTAGTAGGCAACGTTGTATCCACATCGCCTGCGACATTGTAAGTGATCACTTCGGATAGTTCTGGAATGTCAGTGCGGTATGGCGAATCAGAAGGTAGTTTCGCAGCAGGACCGCCACCAGTTAAACTTCCCCATTCGATCCAACTTCCATCATAATAGGTAGAAGGGTATCCAAGGATTGCTATATAGGAAAATCCAGTCACCTGTGATCTGTTATTGGTTCGACAAAGTTGAATCGCTGTTTGTCCTACTTGATAACCTTTCCCGGCATAGTAAGCTTTTAAGTCTGCTTTTGGTTTGAATCTAAACTCTGAATCCAAGAGGTCAGTCCATTTCAGTTCTTTAGCACCTTTGATTCTGCCTTCAAAGCCAACATATTTACCTGCCACTTCGGAAGTTGTACTTCTGATGACTCCATTGTATTCATTACTGGATCCAGAAGAAGACCTTGCATCAGAAATAAAGACACTAGAGGTAAGTCCAACAACAGATACATTATTAGGCGATTTTACTGCTGAAATTACATCTTCCAAAGGCAACATTAGGATTGTGTTATCAACTCTCACTGATTTTATCGTGTAACGATTGCTATAACTAGGAGGTGTATTCGTTGTTGAACTGAAGGGAACAAAATTTCCGTCAGTTATGGCAAGTCTTGGCAATGTTCCGTTTAGGAAGGCTAGATTTTTAGCATCAAATCCCCAATAGCGGAAAGAATAAAAACCGCGTAAGGTTCCTTGCACATGGCTATTTGCATTGGCTGAAGATACAAATACAACCAAGTCATTGATAGGATCAATTCCATACCGATTGAGAATGGAATCAATTTTTGTTCCGTTAGCAATGATGGAGACTGTATCGCTAAGTCCGCTATTTCTCTTTTGGCTAAACCCATCTCCACCATCTAATGCACTTGCGCCGTCAGCAAAGGTAAAAGAATACACGACTACATCATTTCCGTTTCCACCGATATATTCTTTTCCGACAGTTGCACTTGCCCCGTTTTGTAAGATAACAAGTTTCCCGTTGATGCCCGCAGGTTTCGTTCCCGCCCAATTGTTCACCCATTTACCCAAGGTAGATGGAGTGATAAGACCGTATTCGTTCAGGTTATAATCGTCGTTAGATTCCTTAGCTAACTCAGCGGCAGTGTTGACCTTAATTCCTGAAGAAAGGGCTAGGGCTGCTAGAAGTAGGTTTTGGGTATCGTTGTTCTTGGCTCCACCGCAGGCTCCGATGAACCCCGCGGTAATAAGAGCAATCGACTTGTATAGTAGATTGGTTTTCATTTGTTAATCCTTCGATTGTATTCCTGTTTCCCATCTGTAGGGGTTGCACCAGAGGTAAGAAACATGGTAAGAACAGTCTTCAAATCACGAGGGAAATCAAAAACAGTAAATCTTATATATTGAACATTAAATCTCTTATAGCGTACAAAATATTTTCGCGATGTACATTCTATTATCAGTTTATCTTATGGATACGATTGGTGTTGTAACAAAAACTCAGGTTTTACTATCTTACCTTTTTGGAAGCAATCCAGAGCAGTTTTGAATCTTCGGCAAAATCATTTTCTATGGATTCTAATTCGGCAATCGGAAAGAAGGCACAATCACCGGGTCCGAGGAGAATCTCCTTTGTTTTGAGTTTGATTTTTGACTGTCCAGAGACTTGGTAAATTTTGATATCGAAGGCAGTTGGTAAATGGCTGAATTGTGAGAGTTTTCCTGTTGAAAGTCTCCATTCTACAATACTCAACCTGTCTCTTTCTTCTTGGTAAAAAATGCGAGATTCTGCTGTATTTTTAGCAGAAATCCAACGTTTTCCTTCGTTCGCTCCGATAAAACGAGGAGATTGTGCAAACAAATCGGGTATCATTTCTCCAATGGGGATACGGAGTGTCTTGGATAATTTCCATAAAATTCCAATACTGGGGGTTGTTTTCCCAGACTCAATGAGTCCTAACATTCCACGACTAACGGTTGATAGCTGTGATAATCTCTCCATAGATAAACCTAATTCCAGCCTCCTCCGTTTTAAGGTTTCTCCGAGAACGACTGTTAGGACTTCATCTACATTTCTTTCGTTTTCTGTTGCCGCCGAAAAACTTTCAATTTCTGTTTCCATACCCAATACTTCCCTTACGGGCTATGTTCGATATATTGGATATTCTGTAAAGTAAAATGAATATTTGGTTGAAGTGACAGAAGAGGCAGAAGATTGAAACGAACCCCTCAAAAAGGAGGATGGAGTCGGGAATTTCATAGAAATAGTTAAATTCTAAACCGAAACGTGCTTTTGTTAGATAGGATAGCTGGGTTACAGAAATCAAAATCCAAGGAGTTATCCTTTCCGATTTGGAGGTCACTAAGAAAGGAATCAGGATTAAGAAATACCAAGGATTGTATACTGGAAACAAGGTAAGAAAGAAATATCCGTATAAAAAATAGAAGTTTAATTTTGTGGATGCAGATGTAAATTTTCGGTAACGATTCTTTTCCCCTAGAGAAACGAATACATATACACTCATTGTAATTAAATGTAACAAAAAAGGAAACGTTTTTAGATCTACAACTCCGAATATGTTCCAAATTGGTTCATAAAACTGGTTGAACTTAAAATCTGAACCAAACTTTAATAAGTTGGTTATCCCGAAATCTAATGTAGCCGGGGAAATAATAAAATAGATAAAATAAAAAATAAAGAATCCAAAGAATATAGATAGAAGGATGAAAATCCACAGAATCCAAAAGTTCTTTTCATTTTTAAACTGCAATTTTCTAAAAAGATAAAATGAATACAAAACAGAAAAGGGTTTGATGTGAACAAGAAGACCTAATAGAATACCGGCGAGGATTCTTTTTTTGTCTTTGACTGCATTAAGAAAAATCCAAAAAAAAGAGATAATCAATATTTCAAAATGAAAGTTCAGATATACTTCTTTAATCAAAATAGGAAATAACCAATAAAGTAATTGAGATTTATTATACTGCTTTCTCGAAAAATATATAAAACTTAAAGTCTCAAAAACCAGATAACTGAGTTTAAGTAAAACTCCCGAAAATTCGAAGGAAAAGATGGTAAAAAACAACAATACAAAAGGACTGTATATAGTTGTCCAATCAGGATGATTGATTTGGGACAAAATCTCGATTTCTTTTTCACTCAAATCGGATTTCTGAAAAAAATCTGACGGTGCCATCTGGTAAGGTGATTCTCCGTTCCGAATCAAATTACCTTCCCATAAGTATCGTGACCAATCATCTTCCCAAAGAGGTGGAAGGAAGATGCAAATCAGTCGCAGACCAAGTCCAATGATTAGAATTTGTTTTTTATGTTTGGTGAAAAAATGTTTTGGAAGAGTTACCATCCCAAAAAAGAGAATGGTAACCAAAAATACGAAGAAAAATAAAAGCCATTGTTGCAAACTGATACAACAAACTATTTATTGAAGTTTAGATGGTTACATCGCTCGCAAATTTCTTCCGGTATCACTCCGAGTTTCATAAGTAGGCCAAAAGCAAAACAGCCAGCACACCAACCTAAGAAAGATTCTAAGGATGCAAAAAACACTAATGTTGCCAAAATGATTTTGTAACCTAAAGGAAGTCCCAAAGCGAAGAATATAATTGCCACTGTGCTAAATAAGAAACCAATCAATTGCGCAAATCGTTTTGGCGGTCCTGCAGTGCCGACAAAGGAAATCCCAAGCCAAGGAACTAAGTATCTGGAAGTAAAAAAAGCAAAGGGTTCAAACTTGGGTCCATAGCTTAATCGTAGGGTAAATCCTGCAAGTAGGAGACCGAGTACATAAGGATTCGGAAATAAAATGGCAATGACGCCAAGGAATACGACAGTCGAGGCGACGATCCTTGTGACATTTTCATTGACCACATCTGGATAATAACCTATTTTCATATTGCCCTCCATTTGCTTCCAAAGTACGAAGAGGGTCAATTCAGACAAGAAAAATTCGCTTTCTTGGATGAAATGTTTATTTTATTGACGAAAATTCGTCTTAAAAGAGAAAGAAATACAAATTTGGGAGGGTATCTTCGTGAAAGTACTACGTGGTTACGGGATTTATTTATTCTTTCTTTCTCTCCTATGGGCATTTTGGCTTCAACTAACTGCGGGCCCTCCCACTTCTAAAGCAAAGCAAGTCGAATCCCCATGGTTTTTATCTGCCGAAGTGGCTTTGCAATTTCCGAAATACACAATTCTTGATACTCGTTCATCCATCCTTCGTTGGAAAAATAAGGTGTCGGGTGCAAAATCAATTTCTTGGGAAGAACTATCTCGGACGGATGTACCGAGAAAGGGAGAACTATTGGAATTAAATTTAGTTCGAAAAAAAATAAATGATTTAGGGATCAAACAGAATGAAACCATTCTAGTGTTAGGTGATGGTCAATCTGGCTGGGGAGAAGAGGGTCGTATCGTTTGGAGTTTACGGGAGGCGGGATTCCATCAATCCTACTGGGTAGATGGTGGATACCAAACATTTGAAAAACAGATCCAAAAAAAAACAAACCCGAAAAATGGAAATCCTACACAGGTTCCATTGAGTGGTGAAACTAAAGCCAATCAAACTTTAACGATTTTGAAAGAAGAAATTATAAAGAGCTTATCATCAAAACAATACCAAATTCTTGATACAAGAGAACCTAGGGAATTTTCTGGAGCTACACCTTATGGGGAATCTAGAGGTGGACATATACCTGGTGCTAAATCGGTTTTCTATCAAGAGTTATTCGATGCACAAGGGAATATCAAATCAAAGGTAGAGGTAGAACTTTATTTAAAACAATTGGGTATCCAGAAAGAGAAACCAATCATTGCTTATTGTACGGGAGGGGTTCGTTCCGCTTTTGTTGTTGGAGTTCTTCGGACCTATGGATATAATGCATATAACTACGCTGGTTCTATGTGGGAATGGTCTCACGACCCAAAACTTCCTTTGGAAACTGGAAATTGAAACGAAACTTCTACTTCTCTTTTTTGTTATTGATCATTTTAGGTGCGAGTATCTATCTCTATATCCACCAAAGAGCAGTCCCAGTGGAACAAGTATTTGCTGGTAAAATCTGGGCCAAACCTATTGAAAATTTACCAGATTTGAAGGGAGTGGGTACTCCCACTGCGAAAAATTGTGGGACCTGTCATACAGAAATTTATGAGGAGTGGAAACATTCTACTCATGCAAACGCTCTTTCTGATCTTCAATTCCAGTCAGAGTTAGCGAAACCAAGTTCTCCTAAATGGATTTGTCTTAACTGCCATATCCCCATTCAGAACCAAAGAGAAACCATCATCACAGGACTTAAGAATGGAGATTACTTTAGACCTGTAGAAATTCCCAATCCCCATTTTAATCCAGACATGAAATCCGAAGGGGTTACTTGTGCCACCTGCCATGTCCGTGTAGATTCTGAATCTAAGGAAAGTTATGTGATCGGTGCTCTGGGTGGGACATCGCCTCCCCATCCAGTAAAAATAGACCGAAAACAGTTGCTCGGTCGTTGTTATGATTGTCATAACGAAACATATACTTTAAACGAATCCTTGGTTTGTTCTTTCCAAACGGGGACTGAGTTAATTGCGACTAAATCAAATCAGTCATGTTCTTCTTGCCACCAACCAGAAGTTCTTCGGTCGATTGTAAAAAAATCATTAAATAAACCAGAACGGAGATCTCATAAACATGGGTTTATCGGAGGAGGAGTACCTAAAACTTATGATCTATATCCTCACCAAATCCAATTGGGTTATAAACCAGGTATTGTCCTTTCAAATATAAACATAAAGAGTGGCGTCATAGAAATTGAAATTAAGAATGCGAATGCTAACCACCATGTCACCACGGGAGACCCTGAACGTTTTTATAGATTACTTCTTGTTGGTTTGGATCATCAAGGGAACCGTATTTTTAAGGCGGAAACTGAGATTGGGCAAGAGTGGAGTTGGTCTCCCGTTGCCAAAAAAGTTGGCGATACGAGGATCCCTTTTGGAAAGACCTTTGTATGGAAACTAAAAGATCCTAGTTTGCCAGTCGCGTCGTATGTCTTTCAAGCGATTCATGTTCGGTTAAAAAACAAAACTTCCGATTATATGATACAATCCTCAACACATGTTCCTTCTCCCTACGATGAAAGGCTTTCAAAAATGAAAGATTTGTATCCACATAGTTCCTTAATCATCGAATCATCCTATCAGTTAAAAACAAAAACTAGAATGGACACTCCTATCGAAGAACTTTTTAAAAGGAATTTATTTCGAAAAGGTGAGTAAAGTTATTTGCATCATTCCTGCTCGAGATGAAGAAGCTGGCATTAAACGTGCATTAACTGGCCTACTGTCAGGATCAGGACTATCAAAAACAGATTTTATTGTAGTCAATAATGCATCCAAAGACCAGACAGCCAATATTGTGAGCGAAATGGGATTTTTATCTTTGGATTGTCCAAAAATTGGATATGGAAATGCATGTTTGGTTGCCATTGATTGGATTAAACGGTCCAATTTGGATCCGAAATACATTTTATTTTGTGATGCAGATGGTTCTGATGATCCATCTGACATTCAGAAACTAATTAGGGTAATTGAAGAAAGTGCTGCAGATCTCGTGATTGGGTCAAGAACCGTAGGTTTTGTGGAAAAGGGGGCTCTGTCGCCTATCCAAATTTTTGGAAACGCATTAACTTGTTTTTTAATTTTGGTTTTCTTTCACCGTAAGTTTACAGATATGGGGCCTCTCAGAATCATTCGTTATACCTCTCTTCTTCAGTTGCGGATGAAGGATCCAACCTGGGGTTGGAATATCGAAATGCATGTAAAGGCTTTGCAAAAGAAGATGAATATAATGGAAACTTCAGTAAACTATCGCAGACGGTTTGCAGGTGTTTCAAAAATATCGGGAACACTCTCCATGTCTTTACGTGTTGGTATCAAAATTTTATATACTTTCTTTCGGTTGTTAGTCTTCCGTGTCCATAAATAATTTAATAAAAGTTATACTTCTATTTTTGTATCCGGCAATCTTATTTGCTTCGACTCATTTTGGTAATCGAAACGATATAAATGTGATACTTATCGTTGCGATTATTTTGCCATTATACTTTTATTTTTTATCTGATATTGTTTTCCCGTTTGGGAATCGATTTATTACTTTTTTCCTATATGCAATATTGTTACGTCTTGTTGTAGTTGGTTCGCCTGCAATTTGGAGTGATGATATCTATCGTTATCTTTTTGATGCAAAAGTTTTTTTGGAAGGTATTTCTCCTTATAAGTATACCCCTGAAGAGTTGCTTGGACTCAATCAAAACAATAATTTGCTGTTGGAATCCCTTGTAACAAAGATGAATAGTCCAAATTACTATTCAGTTTATCCTTTGTTGCTACAATTGTTTTTTTCTTTAGGAACCATCCTCGGGTTTGTGTTGGGGAATAGTTTTATAGGGGTTCAGGTTTTATTATTAGGATTTGATATATTGAATTTATTTCTTATTCGTAAGTTATATCCAGGTAGACCCAATAGAATCTATTGGTTGTATTTTGGAAATCCGGTAGTGATTTTTGAAGGGATCTCTCAAATGCACCCTGAGATCCTTTTGGTAACAGGATTTTTGTTTATCTTTGTTATGCGCTCGATAGGATTTCGGATGGTTTCTTTCTTCCTACTGACACAACTCAAGATCAACACCTTTATTTTCATTTTAGGATTTCGATGGAAACGCGAAATCCTAATTCGATTGTTTGCGATAACTGCTCTATCGTTGGTTCTGTGGAAGGTATCTGTTTTTTCTGATTTGGTCTCGCAAGGAAGTGCAGGAATAGGACTTTTTTTTCATTCCTTTCGTTTTGCTGGCATTATTGAACCTTTTTTCTACTTTGTTTTGGTCGCATTACAAGTAGAATATCTTTCGGGAATATTATCATTTGCTGTGCTCTCAATTCTTTATATTTTCTGTTTAAAAAAAAATATCCTTACAGCGGTTCCCCTTCCTGATAGATTTTTTATTTTGTATTCTTTGTTTCTTCTATTTTCTCCCGTTATCCATCCTTGGTATTGGATTCCTTGGGTTCTCTTTGTTCTAGGAAAAGAAAAAATGGAAACTTTGGTTGTGGCTATTTCCTTTTTGGCTTTTTTATCTTATGGATTGTATGTTACTAATGATTTCATATACATCCACTGGGTGACTTCAATTTTAGTTTTAGGTTTTTATGGAAAAAAACAAATTAATTATCTTCGCAAAACAACCTAAGTTGGGAAAAGTAAAAACGCGTCTTGCCGTTAGTATTGGAGAGGAAAAAACTTTAAAGATCTATTTTGAGTTACTGCAAATCACAAAAATGGTAACCGCTAAAGTTGGAGCAAAAAAGATAGTTTATTGGGATCAAGCAATGGACAAGCCAATAAAGGAATTTGAATTTGGTTACCAAAATGAAGTCCAGGAGGATGGAGATCTTGGATTCAAAATGGAAATGGCATTTCAAAAAGAATTCCAATCGGAGAAAACAAAAACCCTTATTATTGGAACAGATTGTCCATTTTTAACAAAAGAAATTTTGCTACAGGCGTTTCACGCTTTGGATGATTCTGATTTTGTTATCGGACCTGCTCGCGATGGCGGTTACTATTTGTTGGGAATGAAAGAATTTTCACCTTTTGTTTTTCAGTCCATTCCTTGGAGTACGAAAGATGTCCTATTGTTGACAATTGATTCCATACAAAAAAATAACAAAACAGTGACCCTTATTACTGAGTTATGCGATATTGATGACGTTCAGGATCTGGAATTCTGGAAAGGAGAGATTTAAGGAATTGTTTGGATTTTGATTTCCACTCGCCTATTTAGCGCTTGGTGTTCTTTAGTTTTATTCGTAGATTTAGAATTCCCATAAAAAAGTCTTCTTATTTGGTTTGGTTCTACAAAATGAATCAATAGAAAACGTTCTACTTCTAAGGATCTTTTTTCGCTTAGAGCGATATCTTCTTTTGCATTTTTTCCTTCATTTGCATGTGCATAAATATAGATTTCATAATTCCTGTTTTGATTCAGAAAATCTGCTGTCGTTTGTAAACGGACTAAATCTGCTTTGGATATTTGGGATGATTTTTTTGTAAAATATATCGAATAGGTTTTTTCAGTTTCGAAGTTTTCTGTTTTTTTATATGGGTTTTCGAAAACTACACCCTCTTGAGCAAATAACTTATCCGTGAAAATGCAGTATTGAACAGTGTAAGTTAACAAAAGCAAGCGGATACCTTTGTTTAGAGTGGAGTAGGGCATGTCATTATCATCGGATGGTTTGAAAAGTTTCCACATGATAGATTTTAAAAATATGATTGAAATATGTCCCTTCCAATTATTTTTCTAGAGTAAGGTGTATCAATGAAACTAAAAGATTTGGCTGAACAATTAGGTGCAAGTTTCACCGGCTCTGGTGATTTGGAGATCAATGGAATCAAAGATTTGGAGCATCATACTCCCGTTGATCCAAATAGCATATATTATGTGGCTTCCAAAAAATATTTAACTAAGCACAAAAAAGCATCCGACGTGAAAGTCGCGCTGACTATTGACTCCCTGGCTTCACAGTTTCCTAATGCAATCATTATCCCCGAAGAAGGCTCCAAAGTAAAATTCATTCAAGTTGTTTCTCTTTTTGAAAAAAAGCCAAAATATCCTGCTTCCGTTTCAACAAAAGCCAGTGTCCATCCCACCGCCAAACTTGGTAAAGATGTAACCATTATGGATTTTGCCGTAATCCAGGAAAATGTGGTCATTGGTGACCGCGCCGTTATTTATCCCAATGTTGTTTTAGAGCCGAATGTGGAAATCGGTGAAGAAACAATTTTGAAATCAGGAGTTGTAGTCTATTACAACTGTAAGCTGGGGAAAAGGAATCTAATTCATTCCAATACTGTGATTGGTGCAGATGGTTTCGGATTTTATGATTATGCAGGTGTGCGTTATAAGGTTCCTCAAATTGGAAATGTAATTATTGGCGACGAAGTAGAAATGGGCGCTCATTGTACGGTAGACCGTGCGGCCCTTGAATCCACCACCATAGGAAATTTTACAAAATTTGATGATCATGTCCATGTGGGCCATAATTGCCGTGTTGGGAATTATGTGTACATTGCGGGAGCCACTGTCCTTGCAGGTTCTGTTACCATCGAAGATGGATGTTTCCTTGCTGGGCAATCCGCAGTAGCAGAACACCTAACAATGAAAACAGGATCTATTCTTCTCGGTCTTTCTGGTCTCACAGAAGATTCCAAAGAAAAAACAGTTTATTTTGGAATCCCCGCTAGGCCCGCCTTGGAGATGCATAGAATTCATAGTTCATTGCCTATGTTACCGGAGATATCTAAGGAATTTTCTAAACGAAAGAAACTAGAGTCTTAATACTTTAAGATTCTAGAATTTTCTTTAGAGAGTTTAAATTTGTGTTCATTTGCGATTTTAAATTCATTTTTACCAGGCCTTCACTCAATTTAAAAAGGCCTTTCAGTTCCATTTTATCTGTGATGGTTAGGTGACAGTTCCCATTAGAATTTTTGAATTCATACCGGTCTGTAAATTTCATAGCATTCGAAAGACAACTGGCCACAATTAGTTGGTTTTCAATTATTTCTTCTAGTTTGTAGATTTCCGTTAGATTGAAAATTCCTAAATCAATTTGTATTTTGTATTCGGTAGAATGATCATCCACTACATTCGAGGAAGTAATACTGGAATTATAGGCAACTTGATTTTGCATATTACGAACATAAGCAAATACTTCTGCCACAGGTTTGCAGATAACAGTTTCTACAATGGTTTCGATCATTTATTTTTTAGATTCTAAGATCCATTGTTTCCAAACGTCGGGAACAAATCCAATGGTGGCACGTTTTCCGTCTCTTACAATCGGAGTTTTGAACAGAAGCGGATTTGAGAGTAGAGCCTCTTCTTTATCGTATAACATGTATTTTAAATTTTTGTCTTCGTAGACTTTTGATTCCGTATCTATCAAATCATCCAACTTAACACTTCCTAAAATGGACTTAAGTTCCCCTTTGCTCATTTCCTTTTCTTGGAGATTGATAAATTGAAAGGGCACGCGACGTTCCTGGAAGAACAACTGTGCCTTCTTTGAGTCTTTGCATTTTTTGGTTCCGAAGATTTGGAGGTTCATCCAAAAATAGACTTTTTGAAATCTTCTAAAAGAGGTTCTGTTCCGGATAACATTAACTCAATTTGATCCTTGTCCAAATCATACATCACATGCGCTTGCAGGTATAAAGTGAATTCTTCAGCAGAAACTTTTTTTGCGTCGAAGTTTTCTTTTAGAAAGTTATACCAAGCAGCAAGGATGACTTTTTGGTGAGCCAATTCTTTGATACCGATGGTAATGATTTTAGAAGGTTTCATGTAATTTTCTTAAAGAATGATACTCTTCTCAAGAGATCGTCAATCCAAAAACCGCTGGAAGACTGAAAAATAAAGAACCCATGATCCAGAATTCATATCTAACCTTCGAAAAGTTTGTGCAGTGCTCACAGTGGCATCAATGATCCTAGTATCATCGATAACACCCACCTTCCCATCGGCTCGGATATAAAAACTTGAGGTTTCCCCATTGTAATTACCACTGAACTTATCAATGGCGACATGATGATACCCGAGGCCAATCTGCAAGAAGGTATCTTCGTATAACCGACGATTGATGGCAGTTTCGAACCGATAGGCAAGTCCGCTCCCACGTAGTCTTCCTTTTTGATTGAAATATTGCGTATTAGGAGATAGTTCCCCAATGGAATATCCCCGGATATTCCAGTCCGCAGAAGTAAAACCTAATCCAAGTCCATTTTCCCATTCCCAATTTTTATAAATTGGCATTGTAAAGTAATACATTCCGAGTACATGATAGGAATAAATTTCCGAACGGAGTTTTGTATAATAGAAGTCACTTGTAACTTCCGTTAAATGAAGCATTTGCCAGTCGTTTCTTCCGACAACAAAACCTACCCGAGACCTGGAATCCAGAAGGAATCGAACAAATCCTTCGTATAAATTAGATGATCTTCCTCCGCTCAAACTGACATCAGAAAAAATGAGAGGGTTGAAGCTAGATGAAAACTGTTTTAAGTCTCCATCAAACCGACCGGGGACTCTTTGGCCCGCACCATACCGCATTCCCAATTCGATCCCCGAAGGTTCTGCGGCTAAGTGACCAAAGAATACAAAAGAAATCATAAAAACTAGAAACGGAAGGATTACAATACATCTTGACATAACAATTTCATCCAATTTCGTGAGGAAGAACCAATATGGAAACACTCTTTCAAAACGGATCTAAGTTTAATCTGATTTTAGGATCGGATATCCTGAGCCCTTATTTCTATCTCATCCTTGTCGCTTCACTCTATTTGAGTTTTCGGTTGGGATTTCCTCAAATTCGTTTTCTCTTTCTCGCACTCAAAATCCTCACGGGTAATATGGACTTTAAAGGTTCAAAGGGCCAGCTTGTACATTCGCAAGCCTTCTTTGCTGGAATTGGGTCATCCCTTCTTGCGGGTTCCGTCATTGGAACGGGCCTTGCCATCGCTTATGGTGGAATTGGCGTTCTTTTTTGGATTTGGGTGATGAGTTTGTTTGTGATGCCCATCCGTTTTGTGTCTTCCACTTTGGCGGTAAAGTTTCGTAACCAACTTCCTAGTGGACGTTATCTTTCAGGCCCCATGTATTTTATTGAAAAAGCACTCAGAGCCAAGTGGCTTGCCGTGGCATTTTCTCTAGCGAGTATGGTTACTGTTCTTTTGTTTGGTGGGATTTTTCCTTTTGTAGGACTCACCTACATCACAAAAGAGGGCCTAAATCTCTCGGGTCTTTCTGGGCCTATTTCTATTTCTGTTATTTTACTATTTATCGTTATTGGCGGTGTTAGGCGAGTGGGGCGTGCAGCCTCTATCCTTGCTCCTATCGGTATTGCCCTGTTTATTTTTGGCTATGTGTCTCTATTTTCCAATGGAATGATATCTTTTTTCGGATTTCTATCTGATGTCACGAAAGAAGCTTTCTCCATCAAAGCTTTGCAAGGCGGCGGTGCGTTCGGGATTTTGCGTGCTCTTTCTGTTTCCTTGAGTACATTCTTTTTGTCTACGGAAACGGCCGTTGGTAAGTCTTCTGGAATTGCAGGGGTGGTTCGAACTGATTATGCCGCTAAACAAGGGTTAGTGAGTATGCTCGCCTCTTTCTTTGAAGGGTTTGTTATGGCGACTCTCGTAGGATTTGTTTTGTATTCCTATGGAGCAGTCAATTTAGATACCATCCTTTCATTTCCGAATCGAATTCTGGAACAAAAAGAATCCTTGTCTGCCATTTTGTTTTTTGTGTCCTTCTTGTGTTTTGGGGTCTTAAGCCTTGCTGGTTGGTTCTATAGTGGGGAACAAAATGCATTTTATGTATTCGGTGAAAAGTTCTCTAATTTTTTTAGAATGTTGTTTATTGGGTCTACACTCGGTTTTTCTTACCTCTATGTAAAATACGGAATCGACGTACTCGTTTTTGTGATGCATTGGGGTTATATAGCCGCTGTCATTACAAGCGTACCGCTGTTAGTTTCCCTTATGTTACTTGGAAAATCTGCCAATTTTGAACTAAAAAAATACTTATCCGAGTCGGGCGCAAGGTATGAGATTTTCAAAGATATTTATCTTTTATTTTTAACCTTACTCCCAAAAAACTTAATCTCTAAAATTTTTGGATACTTCTCTACTTTACGTTTGCCTCGATTTATGATGATCCCAATTCTTAAGGCATTTGCGAAAGCTTATAAAATCAATTTAAGCGAAGCGGAGCTTGAGATTAAAGAATATGCATCCTTAAATCAATTCTTTACTCGTGCCCTTCGTGCTGAAGCAAGGATCATTGATTCTGCTGTCAATGCGGTAGTTTCTCCTACAGATTCCAAGATTACAAGTTTCGGTAATATCAATCAGTCTACCATCATCCAAGCCAAAGGGATCGATTATTCCGTAAAAGAATTATTAGGTTCCGAAAAGTATTACCCTCACTTTACAAATGGCAAATACATCACTTTCTATTTATCACCACAAGACTACCATCGCATTCATAGTCCGTTTGCGGGTCAAATTTTAGGATATTATTATGAGCCTGGGAAACTTTTCCCGGTAAATGATTTGGCAGTTCTGAATATTCGAGGACTATTTCCGAAAAACGAAAGGCTCATCACCTTCTTACAAACAGAATACGGGAAAATTGCCGTCATCAAAGTAGGGGCATCGAACGTAGGTAAGATCCGGGTCACTTACGACAATAAAATTGTCACAAACAACTGGATCCGTTTTGCGAAGGAACACCATTATAAAGATGTTTCGATTATGATCGACAAAGGTTCGGAACTTGGTCGTTTCGAAATGGGTTCCACAGTTATCCTTGTGTTCGAAAACGATACCATCGACTTGACAAACATATCTCTCGGTGACAAAATCCAATACGGAACTACTGTTGGAAATTTTCGATCCAAAACAACAAAACTTCCGGTGAAAGCATAAAATGCCAAATTCGCAGTTAGCCACTTTTCCTAAGGAAATCTCTTTCGATGAGGATTCCCTCTATATCGAATGGAAGGATGGCCACGGATCCAAGTATTCTCTTCTCGATCTTCGAAAAAAATGTCCTTGCGCCACTTGTCGCGGGGGCCACGGGGGGAGTGTGGGGCAGGCAACAGGCCATATCGAAGCAATCAAACTTCTTTCTTGGACAAAAGTGGGCCGGTATGCGATTTCCATTGTTTGGAGTGATTACCACAATACAGGAATTTACTCTTATGACAATCTTCGTGCCTATTCGGACGGAATAGCGAGTGCTTTCGACTAAACTCGCTTACTTTTTGTCAATTCGGAAAAAAACTGAGTGACAAAAAGATTCATATTATGTCTCATTATCCTAAGTTTTTCCGGAGATAAAAGGGTATGGGTGAAGGTTCACTCTCACAAGACGAGATAGACGCATTACTACAAGGCGCGGATGATACATTCGACCTCTCTTCCTTAAGTGGCGCCTCCAGTTCGTCATCGGACAACCTATCTCCAATTGACCGCGACATTATATCCGATGTGATCGGCTCTGCATTCCAGGTGGCGGGGAACACACTTGGCACGATCTTGGCAAAAAACACTCGTTTTATGAACCCTGCCACCGAATCGAGCTCCTCCACAGATGTTCAAAAAGAACTCGGGACCAAATCAGTCAGTTTGTTTTCAACAATTAGCGGAAGTTTGGCGGGACGTGCTTGTCTCATTATGGCCCAAGAGAATGCAGCAAAAATTGCTGGTGTAATGATGGGAGGAATGACTCCTCCTGGCCAACTCGACAATGCACAACTTCAAACTCTAAAAGATTCCTTATCCCCGATTTTGGGAACGGTAACGGCACAAATTGGGATGAAACTTGGTGGAACTATGTCTGGCAGTCCACCAGAAATTGCCATTGTTAATTCAGGCCGCGATTTACAACTACCAGATGACGGTAGTTTGGTGAAAACCTCTCTCAGTTTGAATATTGATGGAGTTGGTTCTTTCAAAGTATACTATGTAATTTCTCTCTCAATGGCTAATTCCATTTTGGATATCCAAAAAGGTGGCGGCCAAAAACAACAACAACAATCCGGCGGAATGAACGTCAGCATGCAACCTAACATGGGTATGGGTGGTGGCCAAGGTTCTGTTGGAATCAAAGGTGTTAATTTTCCTTCTCTTGCCACAGCAGGTGGTGGTCCCGGACAAACTAACCTCAATCTGCTTATGGATGTGCAAATGGCACTGACTGTGGAACTCGGTAGAACCAAAATGTACATCAAAGACATTTTAGGCCTTGGAGAAGGCTCCATCATCGAGTTGGACAAGTTAGCTGGTGAGCCAGTGGATTTACTAGTCAATGGCAAACTCATTGCTAAAGGTGAGGTTGTAGTCATCGATGAAAACTTTGGTGTTCGTGTAACCGATATTGTAAGTCCTACCGACCGACTCAAAGGCGAAAAATGATCGACTTCACTAAGAGATTGTTAAAACAAAAGGGGCAAGTTATGTACTTTTGCCTCATCCTTGTTTTGGCTACTTCTTCTCTTCTTTCGCAGGCTGCGGAAACAAAGGAACTGGACCAAATCCTTCGCCAAGAGTTGGGAGATTCTAAGGTCAAACCTTCTGATTCGAATAATTCCAACGTAGCACCGAAATTCGAAGGATCACCTAGCGTTAACAAAACGAATACGAGTGAGGCCGGTAAAGTTACCGAAGAAACCAATCTCATCCAAGAGAGATATGCAGAAAACCCGGATGATTCTCCTTCTGCGACTTGGATTTTATTGAAGATATTATTTATTTTAGCCATTTTAGTGGGTGCAGGTTACTTTCTCATCTTACAAATGCAAAAATCAAAATCGGCTAAATACCCCGTGAAGGGATTTATGAAGGTTTTGTCTAGCCTCTCTCTTTCTGCTACACAATCCGTACAAATAGTGGAAGTAGGTGGGCGTACACTTGTGTTAGGTGTTGCTGATGGATCTGTGAGTTTGTTGACAGAAGTAACAAACCCGGAAGAAAAATCACAAATCCAAAAGATGAAAGAGGAAGCCGATCCTTATGTTCCGAATTTTTTGGAAACGGTTCTGGAAAGTTTGCAATCCAAAGCACAAAGAAAGATCCGGATCAACCCATCCAAAATGGAAAGTTTGGAATTTGATGGGGCCGCTGAGATCCAAAGAAAGGCCAAAGAAGGCCTGGAACGCCTACGCAAACACCGGGAATTGTTAGAGGGAGGGGAGTCATGAGAGTGCATTTTTTATCCTTCCTTAAGAGACATAAATCTGTTATTTTTCTCATTAGTATTTTATTTCTCATCACGGCAGGTGGGTTTACCGGGCTTATGGCTCAGGACAAAGGCACAAGGATTCCGATCCCCAACCTATCGTTTAACGTAAATGAGGCGAAGGGACCAAAGGATACTAGCCTTTCTCTTATGATCCTTTTTCTTGTGACCATTCTTTCTTTGGCTCCGGCCATCGTGATGAGTGTCACCTCGTTTACAAAGGTAGTGATTGTGTTTGATTTTGTGAGAAGGGCACTCTCACTCCAAAACTTACCACCAAACCAGGTGATGATGGGCCTTGCTCTTTTTGTGACTTTTTTTATTATGGCACCTACCATTGGTAAGGTGAATGACGAAGCCTTACAACCTTTCTTAAATGGGAAAATCGATCAAACGGCTTTTATGGAAGGGTCGATGAAACACCTGCGTCAGTTTATGATCCGCCAGCTCGGTCGGGATGGAACCAAAGACGTAGCATTGTTTTTAAAAATTGGGAAAGTTCAAAATGTAAAATCCTTTGAAGATGTCCCTTCTTATGTTTTGGTTCCTGCTTTTATGTTAAGCGAGATCAAAAAAGCCTTTATCATCGGGATTTATATCTTCATTCCTTTTATCGTCATCGATTTGATTGTGGCTTCAGCCTTACTTGCTATGGGTTTTATGATGTTACCTCCGGTAATGATTTCCCTCCCCCTAAAACTCATTCTTTTTATTTTAATTGATGGATGGAACTTACTTGTACTTGAGCTCGTAAGGAGTTACAAATGACAGAAGTCGATGTAGTCAATTTACTCCGGGAAGCATTCATAGTGACTTTAAAGATTTCTAGTCCGATACTCATTACGGCTCTGGTTGTGGGACTGATTGTTGGTATTTTACAAACAACCACTTCCATCCAAGAACCAACCATCGCCTTTGTTCCGAAACTGGTTTCTATATTTGCCGTGATTGTGTTTTTTTCTGCCTGGATGGTACGAGTGATGACAGACTACACTCGTGAAATTTTTTTTATGATAGAAAAGATATGATATGGAACCATTTGTTTTACACTTTCAATCTTTTCTCTTGGTCTTAGTTCGCCTCCTCGGACTATTCCTTGTGGCACCTTTCTATTCTTCGGAATCGATCAATTTTTCACTTCGTATGATCTTTTCCTTTATGGTTACTCTCATCGTATACCCTGTTGTGGCGACTTATATGCCACAAGTTCCCGGGCATATGATTAACTATGGGATCCTAGTAATTTCTGAGATGTTGATTGGAGTGTTTATTGGATTTCTCGTCTCACTTGTGTTTGCTGCCTTTCAAATGGCTGGTGAATTCTTTAACAACCAAATTGGTTTTGGATATACAGAAATTTTAGACCCTGTCACTCAGAACTCACTGCCAGCCATTGGTACGATGAAAAATTTAATGGCAACAGCCCTTTTTCTAGTGATTGGAGCACACCGGTTTCTCATTGAAACAATCGCTTATTCTTTTGAAAAAATTCGGATCATTTCTTTTACAGGGCAGGTGAATGCAGGGTTGTATCGCCTTATGGAAGAAGCAATTGGAGCCATGTTTGTCGTCGCTTTCAAAATTGCCCTGCCTGTGATGGGGATTTTGTTTTTGGTCTCTTTGGCAGAGGGCCTTATGGGAAAGGCAGCCCAACAAATGAATGTGATGTCTATGTCTTTTCCGCTAAAAGTGTTTATTGGAACACTCACTCTTATTGCAACACTTACCTTCATTGCAACACAAATGGTACAAGGGATCCAGATTTCTATGGATAAGGCTAGTTTACTCATTCGGGAGTGGCCAAGTTTATGAAAGGGAAAGATTACACAAATTTTGTCTTGAGTAAAGAGATCCTTCTTACATGGATCAAATCACTGTTTTGTGGTATTTGGAAGTCTTGGTTTAGTGGGTTTAATATTAATTTTTATCTTTTGGATTCTTTAGAGCAAAGGATGGTTCCGCAATCATTCACTCGTTTTTCTTCCGGTTATTATGAAATAGACCTCCAACTTTTTGCTGCGGCCGATGAAGGGCGAACGGAACCTCCGAGTGAACGTCGCAGGCGAGAAGAAAAAGAAAAAGGAAATGTTCCCAAATCCAATGAAGTGGCATCCACTTTGGTTTTGTTAGGTGGGACGGGTGTATTGTTTGTATTGGGTGATACATTTATTAAAAACACTGCTATTTTTATCAAAAAATACCTGCCGATGGGAATGAAGATGGACCGGTTCGGATCCGAAGAGTTCCGTGTGATTCTATCGGGTGTATCCCGTGATTTTTTTAATCTCCTTTGGCCTGTCCTTGCGATTACATTGGTTTTTGCTGTTGTAGGCAATGTAGTTCAGGTGGGATTTATGTTTTCACCAAGAGCATTATCATTTCGTTTTGATCGAATATCCCCCAATTTTAAACGAGTATTGCCGAACCGCCAAACATTGTTTAACTTGGTGAAGTCATTGGCAAAAGTGGTGATCATTGGTATCATCAGTTACGTATTAATTTCCGGTGATTTTCTTAAAGTACTGATGACGGGCAATATGGGGATGATGCAGGCAATCAAACTCATCACCTATTCTGGATTTAAGATTATGATGGCGGCCGGACTTCTGTTACTTGGGATTGCTGTGGCTGACTTTTTTTTCCAAAAGTCAGAATTTGAAGAATCTCTCAAACAAACTCCTTCGGAAGCCAAAAGAGAGATGAGGGAAGATTCTGGGGATCCGGTGATGAAAAATCGTAGGATGCAACTCGCTCGTGACATGATGCAGGGAAATATGCTTCGTGAAGTTCCCAAAGCAGATGTTGTCATTACGAACCCCACACATTATTCTGTGGCATTGTCTTATGAAATGGGTAGGGACTCCGCACCTCGAGTGATTGCTAAAGGGGAAAACCGACTAGCACTTGAAATACGAAGGATTGCTCGGGAAAATGATGTTCCGATTGTGGAAAGTCCAAAACAAGCACGCCTTTTATACGCGCAAGTCGAAGTAGGTCAGGAAATTCCGCAAGAGTTCTTCAATGCGGTGGTTCAAATCCTAATCACTCTTGAGAAGTTTAGAAAAAAAGTAGGAATGGGATAAGCGAATGAATTTTAGAGACTTACTCAAACAATCTGATGTGATTCTAGGAGTCGGGACACTCCTCATTTTGGGGATGCTCATTGTCCCTTTGCCCGGTTTTTTATTAGATATTCTCATTGTGATTAGTATTGGGCTTGGACTCCTCATACTCATGACAGCACTTTCGGTAACAGAACCGAGTGAGTTTTCTATTTTCCCGAGTTTACTACTGATCACCACCTTGTTTCGGTTAGCCCTAAACGTTTCCACAACAAGACAAATTTTGTCAAAAGGGCCTGCCATGAATTCGAGTGTGATCGAAGCCTTTGGAACCTTTGTGGTGGGTGGAGAGTCGGGACTTGGCAAGTATGTTGTGGGACTCATTATCTTTATCATATTAACGATTGTTCAGGTACTAGTGATCACTAAAGGTGCAACTCGTATCTCGGAAGTGGCAGCAAGGTTTACATTGGATGGATTGCCACAGAAACAAATGTCCATTGATATGGAACTGAATAGTGGTGCGATTACTGAGGCTGAAGCCAAGGTGAAACGTAAAAAAGTCCAACGAGAAGTGGATTTTTATGGGGCCATGGATGGAGCGTCCAAATTCGTTCAAGGGGACGTGAGAGCTGGTCTTATCATCACCGCCATCAACTTGCTAGGTGGAATTTTGATTGGATCTACCATTCGTGGGGAATCCTTCCTCGCATCCATCGAAACTTACGGAAAGTTTACGATTGGGGATGGACTTGTTTCCCAAATTCCAGGACTACTTTCCACAACAGCAACCGGTATCATTGTGACTCGTTCTAGTTCAGAAAAGAAACTAACAGTCGAGATCAAAGACCAACTTTTTGGAAACGCCAAAACTTTGTATGTGGTATCAGGTGCCCTCGGACTTTCAAGTTTGATTCCAGGTCTTCCTTTCTTTTCCCTTTTGTTTCTAGCGAGTGCGATTGGATATTTGGGATATTCTATTGAAAAAGTAGCCAAAGAAGAAATTAAAAAAATCGAAACTGTGGCACAGGAAAAAGTTCAGGAGAAAAAACCAGAAAACTATATCAAAGAAATTTCTGTGGAAGCCATCCAGGTTGAACTGGGGCGCGACTTACTCCCGTTAGTGGATTCCTCTTCCGGTGGGCATTTACTCGAACAAATTGCTAACACTCGTAAAAAGTTTGCGATCGATTTTGGTCTTGTGATTCCTGCAATCCGAATCATAGACAATTTAGAAATCCCCCATGATAACTATAGTATCCGTATCAATGGAGTGGTTGTGGGTCAGTCAGCAGTGAGAGCTGACCGTTTGATGGCCATGAACAACACGGCAAGGAATTTAGATGCCATCATCGGTGAAGCATTTACAGAACCTGCCTTTGGTTTGAAAGCCACTTGGATTGATCCGAATGATAAAATTGAAGTGGAGAACAAAGGTTATTCGGTGGTAGATCCGTCTACTGTCATCATCACACACTTAAAAGAACTGATTTCCAATTATGCATCGCAGCTTCTCGGACGAGAAGAAGTGAAAGCCCTTCTCGAACATTTGAGACAAACGCATCCAACCCTTGTGGGAGAATTGGATTACGACAAACAAGGAAGGCTTGGGATCATCCAACAAACCTTACAAAATCTTTTGGCAGAAGGTCTTTCGATTAAAAACCTTCCGAAAATTATGGATGCGATTGCCAACCACCTTCCCAGAACAAACAACCCGTTTGATTTGGCCGAACATGTGCGCCAAGCTCTCTCTCGCCAAATCATCAACGACTTTCTTTCTCCCGATGGTAAGTTACATGTGGTTACCATTGATCCAAGGATCATTGATCGGATGAACAAAAGTATCACACTCGATGAAACGGACGGTAGTAAAATCATCATCCTTCCTCATGATGTGCGCGTACGAATTTTGGAATCTGTTTACAATGAACTCCAGAAAGCGTTGGATGAAAATAGATTCCTGATCTTTGTGGTTTCTCGTTACCTAAGACAAGCGTTTGCATTCTTTTTGACAAAGGAACTACCCCCAAGGAACTTTGCAGTAATTGCTTCGGAAGAGATCCATAGAGGAGTTCCTACGGAAATTGCCTCGGTTCTCAGCCTTCCATCCAGAGAGGAACACCCACAAGAAGCATAGGAGAAAGTTTTTGAAGCCACAGGTCCCCGTCAGTCGAATTTCCGTCGCTCCGATGATGGACTGGACTGACAGGCACTTCCGTTTCTTTATGCGGCTAATCACAAGGCACGCACTTTTATACACGGAGATGGTGACCACAGGCGCCATCCTCCGAGGAAAAGACAACCATCGGTACTTAGATTTTTCAAAAGAAGAACATCCCGTGACGCTCCAGTTAGGTGGGGATTCCCCGAATGCTATTGCCGAGTGTGCACACATTGGCGAAGACTACGGGTATCAGGAAATTAATCTCAATGTAGGTTGTCCCTCCGACCGAGTCCAAAGTGGGAGCTTTGGGGCATGCCTGATGAAAGAACCAAACCTTGTGGCGGAGATGGTCGCTGCTTGTAAATCTAAAGTTAAAATACCTGTCACCGTAAAACACCGGATTGGTGTGAATGGAAAAGAAAGTTATGAAGACTTACATCATTTTGTATCCAAAATTCATGGTGCGGGTGTGGACCAAATCATTGTTCATGCCAGGATCGCCATTTTAGAAGGACTTTCTCCCAAAGAAAATCGAACGATCCCACCCCTTCGGTATGAAGATGTCTATAGGCTCAAAAAAGATTTTCCCGATTTGTCCATAGTTATCAATGGGGGAATTAAAACCCATGAAGAGATAGGTGAGCACCTAACCAAAGTAGATGGAGTGATGATTGGGCGAGCCGCTTATGACAATCCCTTTTTGTTTAGTGAGGTTGATTCACTTTATTATCATTCAAAAGACCCATCCAGGACTCGGGAAGAGGTTCTTTCGGAACTTGTTCCCTATGTTCATTCTGTACTGAAAAAAGAAGGGAAAGTTCATTATATCCTTCGGCATATTTTGGGGCTCTACCACGGCGAAAGAGGGGCAAGAGAATACCGAAAGTTTCTGACTGATAGAATGCATTCAAATGATGCCAGTGAATCCATTTTAAAAGACTATTTGTCTTTGCGTTAAGGATACGGAGGGCGAAGGTCACCTGCCATCGTTAGATGGCGGGGGACGGAAGCGTTAGCGCACCCCGGAGTAGCCTGACCCTTGGAAAAAGAAAGTTTGGTAGTGGTGAGATTGGGGAACGCCCACTCAAAATGGAAAAAGTCAAATCAATTATTTAGAAGTTTTGGTTATAGGATAACTGATATTAGACGGTCACACTTTCCAATTCGTTCGAAAAATTCTCCATTTGCCTGAAAAAGGGGGCGAAATGGCATCCAAAATCTATTAAAATCAAATGGGTTGACAGGGCGGTTTCTCTTCCCAGCCTGGTTAAATTGAGAGGGAACTACCATGACCAAGCCACTTACCGTACAAAGTGACAAAACGATGCTTCTTGAGGTGGATAACCCAGAATTTGAAGCCTGTCGGGACCTCATTGCCAAGTTTGCCGAGCTCGAAAAAAGCCCGGAATATATGCATACCTATCGCATTTCTCCACTATCCTTGTGGAACGCAGCATCCATTAAAATGAGTGCCGAAGAGATCATTGAAGGTTTAACTAAGTTTGCTCGTTATTCCGTTCCAAAGAATGTAATGAATGAAGTGAGAGAACAAATCTCTCGTTATGGAAAAGTAAAATTGGTGAAGGAAGAATCTGGGGAATTGTATATCATTTCCAATGAAAAAGGATTCATCACTGAGATTGCAAATAACCGGGCCGTTCAACCCTTTGTGGATGGAATGGAAGGTGATAAAATTCGTATTAAAAAAGAATACCGTGGTCACATCAAACAAGCGTTAATCAAAATTGGTTTTCCTGTGGAAGACCTTGCGGGTTACGATGAAGGAAACAAATATCCATTTAACTTACGTCCTACGACAAAAGGTGGAATTAAGTTTGGAATGCGTGACTACCAAAGAGCTTCTGTGGAAGCGTTTCATGCTGGTGGACGTAACGAAGGGGGATCAGGTGTAGTCGTTCTTCCTTGCGGTGCGGGAAAAACCATCGTGGGGATGGGGGTGATGCAAATTGTTGGGGCAGAAACGCTCATCCTTGTAACGAACACTTTGTCCATCCGTCAGTGGAGAAATGAAATTTTAGACAAAACGGATATTCCTGAGTCTGACATTGGTGAATATTCAGGTGAGATGAAAGAAATCAAACCGATCACCATTGCGACATACAATATCTTAACTCATAGAAAGAAAAAAGGTGGAGACTTCACCCACTTCCATATCTTCAGTGCGAACAATTGGGGTCTTATCGTTTATGATGAGGTTCACTTACTACCAGCACCTGTATTTCGTATGACATCAGAACTCCAGGCCAAACGTAGGTTAGGTCTTACAGCAACTCTTGTTCGGGAAGATGGACTCGAAGAAGATGTGTTCTCCCTGATCGGACCTAAAAAATACGATGTGCCTTGGAAAGAACTCGAAGCAAAATCTTGGATTGCGGAAGCCAATTGTGTGGAGATCCGAGTTCCTATGGAAGATGACCTTCGTATGAAGTATTCTGTTGCAGATGACCGTGAAAAATTTCGTTTGGCATCAGAAAACCCAGAGAAACTACGTGCGATTAGTTATATTCTGAAGAAACATTCGACTAACAACATTTTGATTATTGGTCAATACATCAATCAGTTAGAAGAAATTTCGCAAACCTTCAAAATCCCTTTGATTACAGGAAAAACTCCTCTTCCAGAAAGACAGGAACTTTACCAAGCGTTTCGTTCTGGTCAAATCAAACAACTTGTGGTGTCGAAGGTGGCAAACTTTTCTATCGATTTACCAGATGCAAACATTGCCATCCAGGTATCGGGAACTTTTGGTTCCAGACAAGAAGAGGCACAGCGATTGGGGCGGATCCTTCGTCCGAAGTCTCAAGACAATACGGCCATTTTTTACTCACTGATTTCGCGTGATACAAACGAAGAGAGATTTGGACAAAACAGGCAGCTCTTCCTCACCGAACAAGGGTATGAATATGAAATTTATACTTTGGATCAGTTTAAAGAAACTGTATCGGAAGAATTACTCACTAAATAGAGGATAGAATGAAACTTGTAGCAAGACGACTGGATGTCGTAGAACCTTCTCCCACACTCGCGATCACTGCGAAAGCAAACCAATTGAAAGCGAGTGGACTTGACGTTGTTGGATTTGGTGCAGGGGAACCTGACTTTGATACGCCGGTGCATATCAAAGAAGCTGCCAAAAAAGCAATGGACCAGGGGAAAACCAAATACACTCCCGTGAGTGGAACTGTTTCTTTGAAAGAGGCAATCATTCGTAAATTCGAAACCGACAACGGTCTGAAATACGAAAAGAACCAAATCATTGTGGGAACAGGGGGAAAGCAGGTTCTCTACAATTTTTTTATGGCAACTTTAAATCCAGGCGACGAGGTCATCATTCCTGCACCGTATTGGGTGAGTTATGCGGACATCGTAAGGCTTGCGGAAGGAACTCCTGTGATTGTTGCGACTGATATTTCCAGTGGATTCAAAATCACTGCCGAACAATTGGAAAAGTCCATCACTCCTAAAACAAAAGTTTTTATTTTTAACTCACCATCGAACCCAACTGGTGCTGCATACACTCGTTCGGATGTGGAAGCATTGGTCAAGGTTCTGGAACCAAAAGACATCATTACAGTTTCGGATGATATCTACGAAAAAATCATTTATGATGGATTGGAATTTGTAAATCCAGCCATGATTTCGCCAATTATGAAGGAAAAAACCTTTGTGGTGAATGGAGTGTCCAAAGCCTATTCCATGACTGGTTGGAGGATTGGATACGGAGCAGGGAATGTTGAGATTGTAAAAAACATGGATACCATGCAAGGCCAATCCACAAGCAATGCTTCTTCCATTTCGCAAGCAGCAGCAGAGGCGGCACTCACTGGGGATCAAACTCCTGTTGCCGATATGTTAAAGGCTTTTGACAAAAGACGTAAACTCATTGTGGGACTTTTGCGAGAAATTCCTGGGTTTGAATGTCGGATGCCAGAAGGTGCTTTTTATGCTTTCCCTTATATCTCTGGTGTTTACGAAACGCACGCGTTTCAGAAATTAGTAGCTGAGAAAAAAGAAAGTTCCTACTCCAAACTTTTTTGCGATATTCTACTTGATAAGTACAATGTGGCAGCGGTTCCGGGGATTGCTTTCGGGGATGATAAAGCCATTCGATTGTCTTATGCGTTAGGTGATAAGGACATTGAAAAAGGTGTCTCTCGCATCAAACAAATGGTTCTGGATTTACAAAAGTAAAATGAACTTGTGCCCTTTGCTGATGAAACAATTTCGTAGAGGGTATCTGTCTTTTAATTTTGGAAATTTTTTTCTTTTTCAATCTCGATTGTTTTTTTCCGTTGGGTCAGCCCTCATAATTTCTTTGTTTGTTGGTACTCTTATGGCGGAACCAACCATTCAGGAAAAAAACAAACAAACAAAACCTTCTGAACTTCGCAAACGGGATTCCAATTCTTTGATTGTAATTCCGGTGATTGGGCTGAACTTGCACTTGTTTGCTGATCAGAAAAGTGATGTTTTGCGTAAACTCAAATTTGGAGAACCAGTTTCTTTTGATAAGGATTCCCTGGAAAGCCCCAAAGAAGATTGGATCCCTGTTAAGTTAGAAGATGGTCTTTCTGGATTTATCAAACGTTCGGTGGTACGTTCTGTTTCACCGAAACAATATCTCTCTACATTGTTATTCGAAGCAGAAAGAATGGTTCTTTCGAAAAACATTGATTTCGCGGCAAAACAAGAAATCACGGATACGATCTTTCAAGTTTCCGGTTCTGGAAAATTTACAGGTGATGATTTTATTTTTCTACGTGCCAAAGCTGGCTTTTTTTTAAAGAAAACTATCGATCTTATGAACGAAAAAGGGATCAAACCTGATAATGACCCTGCAACCCTGGAATTTTTAAAACGCCACCAAACCAAGTTATTATATGATTATGCATCGGGAAAATACTATGTGGATTCCAATTACTTTTGGAAGTTACTCGAATCCTATCCTAAAACAAAACATTCGGATTACGCCGGTTTTCTTGCATCGGAAAGTATGCCAACTATCGAATGTGGAACCGATTTAAAATGCCGATTGGAAGAAATGCGTAAAGGAAAACTTCGTTATATTTATCTTTTTCCTACAGGTAATTATGTAAGTTTATACACAAAAGACTTAGTTGCAAATTTACATTCTATGACAAAGGATCCTGATTCCATTCCTTGTTTTTCGCCTGTGGGGGAAGGGATCAAATCTGAGATAGGTCAAATGATTCGGTATGCATCAGAAGTGGGCCCGAGAGAAAAAAAACAAATCCTTCCTCATTTGTTAATTCTAAAGAAAGAATGTTTTCGATAGAGAGTTTTTGTTAAGAGGGTTTTTTCTTGAAATTAAGTTTTAAACATTACCCTTTTTCCAAAGGTTCAGAAAATCAAAAATCGGTGGGCGATATCATCATCTTACATGGGTTATTTGGTTCTTCCAAAAACTGGGTTACGGTGGCAAAGGCACTTTCTGAATTTGGATCTGTTTATACAATCGATCAAAGAAATCATGGGGACTCTCCTCATACAAATGAACATTCCATAAAACTAATGTCTGAGGATTTAGAAGAATTCTTAAATGACAATCAAATCCAAAATCCAATTTTACTCGGACATTCCATGGGTGGCCTTGTGGCTATGTATTTTGATTTTACACATCAAGGTGTTTTAAAGGCTCTGATCGTTCAGGATATAGCACCAAGGTCTTATCCTTTCGTTTATGACAAAGAAATTGCATCCATGTCTTTTCCCCTCGTTGGATTTTCTTCACGAACCGATATCGACCAAGAAATGGGAAAGTATCTGCCTGATACTTTTATTCGTCAATTTTTACAGATGAGTTTGGAGAGGTTGGATACAGGAGAGTATCGTTGGAAACTGAATGTCGCGGGACTGAATCAAGCGAGACGAGTCTTTGATCATCCTTTTCCGGAAAAGATTTCCTCTGGTACGAATACTTTGTTTATCGTCGGTGGGTCCTCAGAGTATATCACGGAGGCAGATAAGTTATTGATCGGAGAAACTTTCTCTCGCTTATCCATGGTTAGTATTCCTGGAGGTGGACATTACATCCATTACACAGACCAGAAAGAATATTTGGAAATATTAATGCAGTGGTTTCAAAAGCAGCCGTAAAAGATGATCCTTGAATTCAATGGAAGAATCCAAGGGTTCCCTTGAAAGTTCACTTCACGCAAACTAAAATGAAGGTTTTTAAATCTTTTATTCTTCGAGTAACGAACGTAACATCCAAGCCGTTTTTTCGTGAATGTCTAGACGTTGAGTGAGTAGATCCAATGTGGCTTGGTCATTTCCTTTTTCTGCTGGCTCATAAGCAGCACGTGCTGTGCGTATCACTGCTTCATTTCCTTCTACCAAATGTTTAATCATTTCTTTGGCTTTCGGGACTTCTTTGTCTTCTGCGATACTTGAATATTTTGCAAATTCCCATCCGCCCATAGGAGCATAATAACCTAGGGACCTAATTCTTTCTGCAATGGGGTCAATCGCATTCCAAAGCTCTGTATACTGAGTCATAAATAAGATATGCAGAGTTTGGAACATAGGGCCTGTTACATTCCAATGGTAACTATGAGTTTTTTGGTACAGAGTGTACGTATCTGCCAAGAGTTTTTTTAAAGACTCAGAGATGGCACTTCTTTCTTCTTCCGGAATTCCTATGTTGATTTTCATGATTGTCCTTTATTTAAATCTAAATGATTATTTACGAAGTTCTGAAACGATACGTTCAACTAAACTTTCCGCTACAAAATCATATTCGCTTGTGGAAAGTAATATGTCTTCGCGGCTCCAAACAAGGCCGAGCCCCAAACTATATTGGATTAAGCGGCCCACAGTCCAATCTGCGCCTGGTTTTTTACGAGCATTGACGATGACATGTCCAGATTCGATATGAACAATCTTCAAAGAAACTGTATCTACTAGGTTGGGGATGAGTTTCCCTTTTTCGTCATATCTTTTGAGAGCGGATCCCCGACCGAAGATGAGTGCATCGACTCCTAAAACTTTCCCTAGGCGAACGGCTGTTTGTGTGTCGATAATTCCCGTTTTTGAGAAACTTTGTTCGTTGACAACTTTAGAAAGTTGTTCCCTTTCGATCACTTTAATCGGAAGAAGTTTTGCAATTTGTAATGAAACTGCGTCGGTGAACTCGTCCCCCCATTTTGCTTCTTCTATGTCAAAAAGCAAAACGGCAACTTTGGAAATCCCTAAATCTGTTTTTCCCGATTCTGGATATTGGACGGCAGCATCCATTGTACGACAATTTGCAAAAGAAAGGCTAAGGAGGAGAGATAGGCTCGCTAAATATGGTTTCATAGATTTCCTTTAGAAATGAAGGGAAGTTCTTAAGTAGGCAATTCTTTTTCTCATCAAAAACTGGCATTTTGGAAAATTCGCTTTTCCAATTGTGGACTCTCCTAGATTTTTCCAAGAAGGCTTCCTTTAATGAAAAAGATTCTCAGTACGTTCGTCATATTTTTCGCCTTTTTTTTGCTAGGTGCAGGTTATTTTTTTTCATCCTCTGTTGTCACTTTTCCCATCTCAAATTTAGAAGAGGATCGGGCTAAATTAAAAATTAAGTCAGTTGCGGATTTTGGACTCCCAGAACCAGAATCCATTCGTTTCCAAAATGGAAGTCTACGACTTCGTGGTTGGTATTTCAAAAATCCTAAGAAAAAAAAATGCGGTGTTGTTTTGCTTCATGGACATACAAGGACCCGATATGGGGTTCTGAAATATGCTCCTCTGTTTTGGAAACGAGGTTGCAGTTTGTTTGCTTATGATGCCCGTCACCATGGAGAGAGTGCAGGAGAATACGGAACGTACGGATTTTATGAAAAACTTGATTTAGAGCGAGCTATCGAATTTTTTTCCGAAATTAGTACGGTTCCAGAGGAACAAATTGGGATCTTCGGTGTCTCTTTTGGGGCAGCTACAGCATTACAATATGCAGAAGGTCGAAATGATTTTGCTTTTGTGATTGCAGACTCTCCCTTTATGGATATGCGTTCGATAGTAGAAAAAAGAGCGGTGGATTTTTATTCCCCTCTGGTTTTATTTCTTTCTCCGATTGCCCTTTCGATTGCGGAACTGCGAGCAGACTTTCTTGTGGATGAAGTATCTCCGAAAAAATCAGCTAAATACATATCCCAACCTGTCCTACTCATTCATTCTAAGTCTGATGAAATCACACCTGTTTCTCATTCCGAAGAGATTTTTCAGAATTTAAAATCGAATCACAAACAGTTGTTTATCACTGAATGGGGAGCTAACCATTGTAAGTCGATCGATCTGCGGCCGGATGAGTATGAATCGATCGTGAATTCTTTTTTGAAAGAAAATACAACATTTCCGAAGTAGTAACAACTATCGTATTTTGATTAACTTAGGAAGTGTTTCCCAGGTTCCATCATCGTTTGTCAAACGGGTGAGGTAAATGGTCCGAGATCCCACTCCTAGGTTTACCGATGTGGACCAGAGTAAATTTAATTTCCCATTTGCTGATTGGATCTGTTCCAGATTATAAAATGAAATAGGATAGTCTGAGGGAGGGTTAGGTAAAGTAAATGCCGTAGACATATTGTCACTTGATTTTATAATTTGAACTGTGGGTGCTGAGAAGTTTGCTTGATTCGAGAGAATGAAGTAGTCCACAGAATTTGAACTTTTTACAGCTCTTAGGTGAGGGTCTGATATCGCAAAAGAACTTGTGAAATTAGTAATTGGGTTTGTGTTTTTTGTTATCGTCGGATTTGAAGACGCATAGGATCCATTTGGGAAGGTATAACCGACATAGGTTCCGGCATTATTTAACAATGCTACTAAACGATCTCCTTGTGCGAACACTGGAGAATTAAAAGTAATGGGTGAAACAGCATCGAATATTATATTGTTTGTAGAAAGATCTGAAGTTCGAATGCTATTCGCAAGATATGTTGTACCTAAGGCATTGGTTTGGCATTGTAAGTAATTATTGCCAGAATGCGACACCACTTGAAATGCGATGAAATTTATATTTGGGAAAGTGTTTAGGCAGCTAAAACCATTGTATAAATCTGTAAAATTATTTGAATCTAATTGCACAAGGGCGGGTCTATATTGTGCCGTGGTAGTATCATAAGGGGTGATCATATAACGATTATTCCCTACATATAGGGTAGGATAAAACCAGGAACTAATGTCTTGCGAGAATAAACGGTGACCTGTAGGGAGTGTTTTTTCTTGAACAGTAACTTCCGATGGTGTAAATGCGGCAGGAATTTGCACAAATAAGTTTCGGTTGGATAAAAAAGTGAAAGCAGGATAATTATCCAATTCTTCTGACAGAAAAAAAACATAATCAGTGCCGTTAAATGTTGGTTGTGAGATTTTTAATTGGCTTTTAGTCGTTGGTCTGGTGTTGATGGTAACTCCTTTGATTTTAGTAACCTGATCATAGTTTTCACCATCTGCGCTCGAAATTATGTAACCAACAGAATCATTGTTGTCTACCGCTATATAGGAAGTACTAATTTCCGCAAATAGAAACTGTCTTCCGTTGGCTGCCCCAAGGGGTGTTAGGAAAGCTGATGCAAAATTATTTCTAAAATTGGAAATGTCTTCCATGGTGGGAATGATTGATCCCGTTGTGGAAAGGAAACTATGTGCTTGTTTGGTGATCCCGTTATAGATCCTAAAGGAAGTGGTCCCGACAGTTGCATTCCCTGAGTTTTTAACATTTAAAGTAGCAATTCCTCTTTCGCTAAAGAATAAAAATCCTCTTCCCTGTAAATCTAATGTAAGCGTATAGGTTTGGACATTTCCTGTTTCTCCAAAAGGCGATGTGGAAACTCCATTTTCATCTGCCTCATTGAAAACAGAATAGTCAACGATCCCACTTGCATACGGATTTCCATTGGGATCCGTAAACTTCATAAAGGCGATCGTTTGGCTATAAGTATTGAAAGCATCTGATAAAGCGAGATACCTAAGTAATGTTTGTAAAGTTCCTAAGTCTTCTGATGGATCTAGGTCTGAGGGTTTAAAAACTTTACATTGAAAAGATAAGGAAAGAAGTAAGATTGCAGTGAATAGTTTTTTCATTGGGATTCTCCTTAGAATAGAATGGAATACCGAACTTCAGCATAGATTGAATTGGTTTGGGGACGAATTCCTGTTACGGAATAAGGTCTATCCCAGTTAGTGTCCCAATCCAAACCTTCTTTGATTTGTTTTCCACCAGT